>QHSO01000318.1 GCA_003220475.1 Candidatus Rokuibacteriota bacterium
GACGGCGGGCGTGATGCGCGCCGGAGACGGCGACACGGTCGCCACGTACGGCGTCGCGGGAAGCGTATTCGATGCGGCCTGCGCCTGCGCCTCAGACGTCGGTCGCAGCATCCAGGCCGTCGTGAGTCCGGTGCTCAGCGCGGTAACACCCGTGAGAGCGATGCCGATCGTTGCGAGCTTCCAGGGGTTTCTGTCCATGACCATGTCCTCCGTCAGCGCATCAGACGCCGTCTTCGGAGGGCCTATTCGCGGACTCCGGCGGGCGGAATTTTCTACAATGCGTGCATGCATCGCCACAGCGCGTGCACGCGGCGCCGCGCCGTCGGGTTCATGGCGCTCATCACCGTGATGCTGACGGCGCCGCTCGTGCACGCCGACGGCGTGATGTTCATCCAGTCAGGCGCGTTCTGGATGGGCCGCGACGACGCGGGTGCGGACGAGGCGCCGCTGCATCGCGTGTACGTCGGCGCCTTCTGGCTCGAGCGCCACAAGGTGACGAACGCGGAGTTCGCCGAGTTTCTCGACGCGCGCGGCGCCACGTGCACGCACTCTTCCAGCGCCAACGAGGCTAGGCCCGACCGTCGGGCGCCGGAGCCCTGCGAAGGCGCCCCGACGGTTATTCAAAAGATCGTCGATCCCGTATACGGCAAGCATCCGGTTGCTGTGTCCTGGTACGGGGCGCGTGACTACTGTGCGTGGCGCGGCCGCCGTCTGCCGACGGAGGCGGAATGGGAAAAGGCCGCGCGCGGCGCCGACGGGCGGCGCTACCCGTGGGGGGACGCGACGCCGACGGCCGCGCACGCCGTGTTCGGCCGCCCATACAACGCCACGGAGCCCGGCGAGGGCCGGCCGGCCGGCGCCAGTCCGTACGGGGTGCACGACCTGATCGGCAACCTGAGGGAGTGGACGGCGACAATGCTCAAGCCGTACCCTTATCGGCACGACGACGGCCGAGAGCCGTTCACCGGCACGGGCCGCGTCGTCGTCCGCGGCGCGAGCCACGACGATCCGGTGGAGACGCTGAGTGTGACGCGGCGATTGTCATACGACCGCCGCCGCGCGGCGGCGGGCCATCACTTCGTCGGCTTCCGCTGCGCGACCTCGGATGATTTGGGCGAAGTGGCTCCGGGAGGACGCCGATGACGGCGCAGCTCGACAACCTGATGATGAACTACCCGCTCACGCTGCCGCACTTCATCGAGCGTACGCGGCGGGTCTTCGCGAAGAAGACCGTCGCCACGCGCGTGCCGGGCGTGGGGCTGGAGCGAATGGATTACGCGCGCTGGGCCGAGCGCACCCAGCGTCTGGCCGGTGCGCTGAAGGCCCTCGGCGTCCGCAAGGGCGACCGCGTCGGAACGTTCGCGTGGAACTCGCACCGTCACCTCGAAGTCTACTTCGCCGCGCCGTGCATGGGCGCGGTACTGCACACCGTGAACATCCGGCTGTCCGCCGACGACATCACCTACATCGTCAACCACGCCGGCGACAAGATCCTCATCGTCGATGCCTCATGCTGGCCGACGCTGGAGCCGATCCGCAAGCGACTCACGACGGTCGAGCACGTCATCGTCATGAAGGACACGCCGAGCGCGCAGGTGCCGGCGGGCGCGCTCGAGTACGAGAAGCTGCTGGCCGACGCGCGGCCGATGGAGTCATGGCCGACGCTGTCCGAGACCGATGCCGCGGGCATGTGCTACACCTCGGGCACGACCGGCCATCCCAAGGGCGCGGTCTACACCCACCGCGCGATCTTCCTGCACTCGATGGCATCGTCGATGACCGACCTGCTCGGCATCCACGAGCGCGACGTCATCCTGCACATCGTGCCGATGTTCCACGCCAACGCCTGGTGCGTGCCGTTCGCCGGCGTGCTCAACGGCGCCACGCAGATCTTCGGCGGCCCCAATCCACAGCCGCGCGACATCATCGAGATCGTCCACAACGAGCGCGTGACGCTGGTGGGCGCGGTGCCGACGGTGTGGATCGCCATCGACGCGATCCTCGAGGCCGAGCCGCGCTGGGACATCTCGTCGATCCGCTGCATCCCCATCGGCGGCTCGGCGGCGCCGCGCACGCTGATCGAAAAGTTCGACAAGAAGTACGGCGCGCCGATGCTGCACGCGTGGGGGATGACGGAGATGACGCCGCTCGGCACGGTGTGCCGGCTCAAGTCCTATATGGATGCGCTGCCCGACGACGAGCGCTACGCCATCCGCGCCAAGCAGGGCTACGTCGCGGGCGGCGTCGATATGCGGATCGTCAACGACGAGGGTGTGGAGCAGCCGTGGGACGGCAAGAGCGTGGGCGAGATCCAGGTGCGCGGGCCGTGGGTCATCCGCTCCTACTACGACAATCCGGAGTCCGCCGATCGCTTCACGGCCGACGGCTGGTTCCGGACCGGCGACGTCGCGTCGATCGACCCCGA
>QHSO01000319.1:0-2215 GCA_003220475.1 Candidatus Rokuibacteriota bacterium
AAGTTCCTCATCATGTCCACCGCGCGCGCCGCGCGCCACATCGTGCGGGCGATTGCCCGGCGACGACGCGAGATCGTGGTCACCGGTCACGGCAAGTTCTTCGTGTTCCTGCATCGCCACGCGCCGTGGCTGACCTCGACGGTGATCCGCAGATTCGGCGTCAGGAGCCGCGGCGAGCCGAGTCGCTGACCGCGCCGCGATCCGCCAGGTAGGCCGCCAGCGCTGGCTGCCACGCGCGCGGCTCGGAAATCCCGAGCGCGCGCAGTGCGTCGTGCGCCAGCACGGAGTAAAGCGGGCGGCGGGCGCGCGCGCCGTATTCCTCGGAGCTCACGGGCGTCAACGACGGCTGCACACCCTCGAGGCGAAAGATCTCGCGTGCGAAGTCGTACCACGAGGTCGCGCCCGCGCTGGTGACGTGGCAGAGGCCGGTGTGGCCCGACGCGATCACGCGCCACACGATGCGCGCGACGTCGAGCGTGTAGGAGGGACCCAGCACCTGGTCGGCGACGACGCGCAGCGCGCGACCCTGGCGCGCCAGCGACAGCATCGTCTCGACGAAGTTCGTCCCACCTTTGCCGGCGCTCTTCGCGATCCCGAACAGGCCGCAGACGCGGATGACCAGCGCGTGCTCGCAGCGCTCGCGCGCGAGGGTCTCGCCCGCGAGCTTGGACGCGGCATACGCGCCGAGCGGGTTCGGCGCGTCGGCCTCCGTGTACGGCGTGCGCTTCGCGCCGTCGAACACGTAATCGGTCGAAAAGTGCACCAGCCTCGCGCCCAGGCTCTGACACGTCTCCGCCAGCATGCCCACGGCGTCCGCGTTCAGCGCGAACGCCCGCTGCGGCTCGTTCTCGGCCGCGTCCACCGCGTTCCATGCCGCGGTGTTCAGCACGTGCGTGGGTCGCAGCGCGCGCAGCGCCTCGCGCGTGCCGCTCGCGTCGAGGATGTCGAGCTCGGCGTGGCGGGGTGTGAGCAGCGTGCCAGGCATTGGTTTTCGGGCGCCCGTAGCTCAGCTGGATAGAGCATCGGACTTCTAATCCGAGGGTCGCAGGTTCGACTCCTGCCGGGCGCACCATTCATTTCGTATGGTGGCTCTGTAAATATTCGCTGGCGATGTTGGTGATGTAGTCCACGAGATTCCGGTCGGTCGCGCCGAATGACCACGCGCCGGCCATCGCATTTGCGTTGCGGGCGATACTCGGTTTCGCAATCACGGCACCGGTCGCGGCGTCTCGCAGCTCGAGATCCATCGTGATCGACGAATCACCGGCAAACGCTCCGACGAAAGCGCGAGTCGCACCGTGAATGACGCGAAGTTGTGTGACGCGCGGCTGGACGATCAGCGTTCTGGCCGGGCGCTGACCACTGGCGGCGCTCCACCGCGTCAACATCGGCTGAAGGACCGCCTGGAGGCGTGTCTCCAAATCCTTCGCCACGGCGGCCTTCGCCTGGTCATTGCCGACACTGTCGGCCATTTCCATCGGCTTCAGCTCGAACCGTTCGTAGGACGACAGCGGCGTCCTCGGCGCGGGCAGCTGTCCTGACTGTTCTTTGACGATCGTCCGGCGGTGGCGGCGTGAGGCCCCTTGCATCGAGGAAACGCTGCTGCTGTTGTTCCGTGGCGGCCAGGGCCTTGCCGACGAGGTCGACGACCTCGGACGTGAGGAGTCCGGCCTGATGGAGCTCTTTCGCCAGCACGCCGGCCTGGCCGAGCGCCCGCGTCAGGGCGCCGAAGTCGAACGCGGAAAACCCGTCCTGTGGTTTGCGCTCCATCGCGTGCCTCCTTGCTCACTATCATCGCGTTCGACACCTCCGAGCCGCACGATAAAAACGCTCAGTTAGGGCAGGCGGCTGCGCACTCGCGCCGCGCAACCTCGCGATCTTACGTCCGGCACGGGCCTCGCAAATCAGACGGCATGACGGCCCGGCCCGCGATCGTCCTGCTGCCGCTCCTCCTCGTGGCGACGACCGCGGCCGGGCCCAGCCATCTCGCCGCGCTCGTCGCCGCACCCAACGCGGACGGTGTCGCGATCACGCTGTCGACCGATGGCGGGATGGGCGCCGATCATCCATTCGTCCGTCCCCTGGGGCCGAGCGGGCGGGCCTGCGCGACGTGTCACGTTCCCGCGGAGGGGTGGTCGCTCGTCCCCGCCGAGGTTCAACGCCGCTTCGAGGCCACCGCCGGGCTCGATCCGCTCTTTCAAGCGCACGATGGGGC
>QHSO01000319.1:2250-5963 GCA_003220475.1 Candidatus Rokuibacteriota bacterium
TTCCGGCGGCCGCTGCCCGCGACGAATCTCAAGTTCCTCACCAGCGTGATGTGGGACGGCCGCGAGTCACGCGACCGGCGCGGCGTTCTGAGCGACCTTCTCTCCCAGGCCACCGGCGCCGCCAGGCGGCACGGGCAAGGCGCGATGCTGGACGACGAGCAGCGCCGCGTGCTCGTCAGCTTCGAGCGCACACTGCTCACCGCGCAGTCGCACGACCGGCGCGTCGGTGCCCTCGACGGCGAACGCGCGGTCGGCGGCCCCCGCAGTCTTCTGACCCAGCCGTTCCAGTTCGCGATCAACAGCGTGCTCGACCAGACCGGTCGGCCGCCCACGCGGCACGTCTTCTCGCTCTTCGAAGCGTGGACGGCGTCGCCGGACGAGGGGCGCCGCGCAATCGCTCGTGGCCAGGCGCTGTTCAACGAGCGTTCGCTGGGCCCGCGTCGCGTGACGTGCAGCGGTTGCCACAATGCGCCCAACGTCGGCAGCAGCTCGACGGGCGCGTTCTTCGAGGGGGTCGCGGGGGAGCCCGATCGGGCGCTTCCTTTATATAGCCTGCGCTGTGTGCGGGGGCCGATGGCGGGGCGGACGCTGCAGACGACCGATCCCGGCTGGGCACTGGTGACCGGACGTTGCGTGGACGTCGGCCGCTTCAAGGTGCCCACGCTGCGCGGGCTGGCCGGGCGCGCGCCGTACTTCCACAACGGCTCGGCCGCCACGCTGGACGACGTCGTCGAGTCCTACGACCGCCGCTTCGAGATCGGCCTGAGTGCCGACGAAAAGCACGATCTCGCCGCGTTTCTTCGCGCGCTCTAGTCCCGTTAAGCCGGCTACGATAGCGACCTGGCGCGACCGATGACTGAAGTGCCTATTCGATGAGCGGCCGAGTGGTGACATTCGGACGGCGGGCGTTCCTGGCCGGCATCGCATGCGTCTCGCTGATATTGCCGAGGCGTGCGCCGGCCGTCGCGCAGCTCGTGGTCCCCGGTCCGCTGAATGGTTCGTTGCGGGCGACCCTCGAAGCCGTCGTCGACACCATCGTTCCGCGGGACCAGGACCCCGGCGCCGTGGACGCGGGAGTGCCGGCCCGGATCCTCGCCCATCTCGCCACGCATCCTGACGCGCTCGCGCTGTATCGCAATGGCCTGGAGCTCGTCGAGCGCCTGGCTCGCAAGGCGGGAGCACGCTCGTTCGACGCGCTCGACGGCCCGGCGCGCGAGCGAATCCTCGCCTCACTGCAAAGCGGTCCCGCGGGACCGCGCGAATCGGGTGGAGTGTTTCTCCGCCGCGTCAGGCGTGACGTCCTTGCCTTCTTCTGGGGATCCGTCGCGGGACACCGCGTGGTCGACTATCGCCCGCCCTTGGCCGGCTATCCGGAGTATGCGGATCCGCCATCAGCGGCCCCGCGACCGCGATCGTGACGGTCACCAGAGCGGAGAGCTTCGACGCTGTCGTCGTCGGCTCCGGTGCCGGCGGAGGCTTTGCCGCCTTGGGCCTCGTCGAAACCGGGATGCGCGTGCTTCTTCTGGAACGGGGCCGGCGCTTCGAACCGCAGCGGGATTTTCCGATGAATCATCCGGACTGGGAGCTCCGCCCGCGGGCGTTCCGTGACACGGAAACCGCGACCGGTGACGTCAGCCTTCTCCTCGAAGACGGGCCTCCGCTGCAGGCAGGCTTTTCCCACCTGCGATCGTTCGGCCTTCCTGACGCCTCGGTGAGCCCGCGCTCGCGCCGTGGGGCCTTTCATTACCTGCGAGTGTTCGGCCTCGGCGGCACGACGCTGCACTATCAGGGTGAGGCTCATCGCTTCTCCGACCACGCGTTTCGCTCGTCGACTCGCTACGGATTCGGCGTCGACTGGCCGCTCGACTACGCCGAGCTGGCGCCGTACTACGAGCGCGCGGAGCAGGTGCTCGGCGTGGCGGGCGATGCGACGAATCCCTTCAAGCCACCGCGAGGTCCGTTCCCCACGCCTGCGCATCCTCTCTCCTACGCGAGTCAGCGCGTCGCGCGCGGCGCGGCGAAGCTCGGCTGGCAGCTGCTGCCGAATTCGCTCGCGCTGCCCACGCGCAGCGTCGACGGACGATCTCCGTGCCAGCGCAGCGGCGGGTGCGTGCAGGGATGCATCTTCGGCGCGAAGTCGAGCGTCGATCAGACCGCCATCCGACGCGCGGAGCAAACGGGCCGGCTTCAGATCCGGACCGAGTCTCGCGTCATCGGCATCGAGATGAACGCAGACCGGCGGGCCGACGCGGTCGTGTACCGGAACGGCAACACGGACCACCGTGTGCGAACGCGGGTGCTCGTGCTGGCCGCCGGCGCCCTCGAAACGCCGCGGCTGCTGCTCGCGCATCGTGGCGGCGGTCAGCGCGACGGGATCGCGAATTCGTCGGGGCTCGTCGGCCGATATCTGATGGAGACGAGGGCCGCCGATCGATTCTCGCATCTGGAACTTCTCGCTTCCGATCCGCGATGCGGTCGCGCGCTCCGGCTATGTGCTGGGCGTGGCGGGTACGACGGGCGCATTTCACGGTCCCATGTCGTACGCGCTCACGCTCCCCGGGATCGGCCGGGCACACAAGGACCTGATGCGGGCGCGCTTTGGAACCGTGCTGACCCTGTTCGGTGTCGCGGAACAGGAGCCACGAGCCGACAATCGCGTGACGCTGGCCGATTCGAAGGATGGCGACGGCATTCCGCTGCTGCGCGTGCACTCCGCGCACTCGGACGTCGATCTCCGAGCGCTCGACGCCATGCTCACACGACTGAAAGACCTGGCGCGCGCCTCCGGAGCGGTCGACGTGCTGCAGCAAGTCAGCTCGTATGACCTGCCCATGGCCGCGCACGTCGCCGGCACGTGTCGCATGGGGCGCGACCCACGGACGTCGGTGGTCGATGCCTACGGGCGCAGTCATGACGTTCGCAACATGTTCATCACGGACGCCAGCGTGCTTCCCGGCCAGGGAGCCGGCGACTCACCATCGCTGACGATCCAGGCGCTCGCGCTTCGCACGGCCGATCACATCGCGACGCTCGCCCGTCGGCGCGAACTGTAGCCGCCGACGAATCACGATTGGACCGCTCGAACTGTCGGTGAAGTTGACGATCTCGACGAGCCACCGTTCGGGATGGGTCGTAACTACGCTTCGCCTCTCATCGACGCACCAGGGCATGAGGCATGCACCGTGTCCGCACGAGGCCCGATCTGCTCGAGGCCGGGGGAGGCCAGCATGGCGTTAGCGCTCAAGGTCGGCATGGTGGTGTTCGTGGTGTTCGCGGGTTTCGCTGGATCTGTGGGCATCAGCGCGGCGGGAATCACATGTTTTCCTAGCTGCTCGATTCGGATCGATGACCTCACGGAAACTCCGACCGCGCACATGATCATCAACAATGCGAGCGGCCCGCCCAGCGAGAACCTAATCGGGAGCGGCGAGTTGATGACCTTCACGCTCTTCGGCATTCAGGGCGCCACCGGCGGGGTCCGTTTCTCCGACCTCTTTGAGGGCAGTCTGACTGGCCCCGTCAGCGACCGGCTTCTCGTGACCGTTATTGTCGACGGCCTCACCACTGTGACCTTCACGTTCGGGTCCGATGTCGCCGTCGCCGTTCCGCCCGGGGCGCAGCGAATGGACGCGCTGGTAGAAGACGGTACTGCCCAGAGTCTTCCACTGCTCACCGCCACCCTGGGCCCGATGATTACCTCGATCACGGTGGCC
>QHSO01000154.1 GCA_003220475.1 Candidatus Rokuibacteriota bacterium
ACTATAAACAGGCGCTGGAGCTAGGGGCTGCAGGTCGAGGCCAGCGCCTCGAGCACGGCGCGCGGCGACGCCTGCGCGGGCAGCGGCATGCTGATGTCGTCGAGGCCGCAGCCATCGAGCGTCACGCCGACCGCACGCACCGCACCTTCGGCGCGGCTGAGGTCGCGCGACAGCGCGCCGTCCAGCGCGAGGCGACCCGAGGCGCCGACGCCCGCGCGCGCCGTCAGCACGAAGCCGGCGCGCGGTCCCGTCTCACCTGCGGCCTGCAGGCCGAGCGTCAGGCCACGCAGGATCACCGGCTCGGTACCGGTGGTCAGGCGCACGGTGCCGTCGACGATGCGGAGGCGTCGTAGCATGACGTCGGGCCCCGCGAGCCAGTCCACGAGGGCGGTCAGCGCGGCGGGCGTGCTGCGCTCGAGCGTCAATCGTGGCTGTTGCAGCTCGAGTCGCGAGATCCTTCCCGAGCCAGTGGCAAGATCCCAGCGGTCGACGGCGAGCACGATGGCCGTGGCCACGAGCGGCGCGCTCCGCGGCTCGACGAAGCGGGCGACGACGCGCTCGAGCCGAAGCTGTCCCGACGCCACCACGCGCGAGCCTGAGACCACCAGCGTTGCGTCGACGTCGGCCCGTCCTTCGGTCAACCGGACGCCGGCGCCGGCGAGCGCCTGCGGGAAATCTTCGAGCAGGGCCGCGGCGTCGAGTCCGCGAGCGCGCACGCGCAGCGCATGACTCCCGCGACCGATCGGCTGACCCGTCAGCCGCACGCTCGTGCCGTACAGCGCGGTCTCCACCGCGAAGGCGGCGTCGCCGTCGCCGGGACCGAACGCACGATCGAGCCGTGCGGTCAGATCACGCGCGACGAGGGCGCGCCGGCCGGGCTCCTCGACGACGACGGCGCCGTTGCTGACGACGATCCCATCGACGACGACCGGCGCGGCCGCGAATCCGGCTCCGCCAAGACCGGCAAGCGTCAGTGCGGGCGCCTGCGCGAGCACGAGCCGCGGCGCGACGACGTGGACACGCTGCAGCGTCAGCGGCGCGCCACCGAGGAGATTGACGAGCGGCGCGGTCGCCTCGACTTCGTCGGCGCGGAAGATTTCGCGTCCGTGCGCGTCATGCGCGCTGACCGCGCGCAGCCTCAGCCGGCCGGTGAGCGGATTGTAGTGGAGGCCGGCGACCGTCAGGCCGCCGGGCGCGAGTGCCGAGAGCCGTGCCTCCAGCACGAGCGGCAACGCGCCGGCGCCGCCGAGCAGCGCGGCGGCAAACGCCACCAGCGCGACGAGCGCTTTCACGCCGCGCGCCGCGCGAGGTCCGTGGGGCCGGCGCCATTGGTCGCGAGCGCGGCCTGCAGATCGCGCTGCGTGACGACGCCGACGAGCGCCTGTCCGTCGACGACGGCGACCCGGCCACCGCGCGTGCGTCCCAGCTTGAGGAACGCCGTCCACGCGGAGTCCCGGGGCCGCACGACCTTCTCGGCGCCGAGCGCGATGCCGGCTTCCGCGAGAGGCGCGACCATGTCGGCAACCAGCGGCGCCTGCGTCATGATGTCCTCGACGCGCAGCCGCTCGAGACGCGCCCGCACACGCATGACTTCCCAGGAGGAGCGGGCGGCCTGCTGCAAGAAGAGGCCGACGAGGACGAGCCACACACCTCCGACGAGGTCACCCGTCAGCACACGCAGCGCACCGAGCGCGATCAGCACGAGCGCCACGCCGGTGCCGCAGCGGCTCGCGACTCGCGTCGCGTGCTCGAGGTGTCCACTCCACCACCAGAGCGCGGCGCGCAGGATGCGGCCGCCATCGAGCGGGAAGCCGGGCACGAGGTTGAACACCCCGACCATGAGGTTGATGACGACCAGGTATGAGGCGACGGCGTGGAACGCCGCCGAGCCGTCGAGCAGGCGATCGAGCGCCAGGCAGAGCCCTGCGATCGCGAAGCTCGTCAGCGGCCCGACGATGGCGATCAACATCTCGGCGCGCGGCGTCGGCGGCTCGGCGTCGAGCTGCGAGACACCGCCGAACACGTGCAACGTGATGCCGCCGACGGGTACGTCCTGGTCCAGCGCCGCGAGGGCGTGCGAGAGCTCGTGCAGGAAGACCGATGCGAAGAGCAGCACGGCGGCCAGGGCGCCGTGCAGCCAGTAGGAGGCCGTGGAGCGCGCGGGCAGGACGTTCGGAAAATAGCCCGACGCAAGACTCCACGTCACGAGACCGAAGATCACGAACCAGCCGGCGTCGATCCGTACCGGGATCCCCCTGACCCGGAACAGCTCGATCACCTCCGGACTCGGGTCAACTCCAGCGTGCCGTCTCCCGGCACGGATGCCGGCTTGCTCACGCCTTTGACGACGCCGATAAGTCGGGACGCGGATGCGGCGGCGAGCCGCAGGCTGCCACCGCCCGGTAGCGCGAACCGGACGCCGTCGAGCTCGAGCCGACCGGTGATGCGCGTCGTGCGCCGGGCGCGCCCCGCGCCGGTGGCGAGAAGCGCCAGCATCTGACCTTCCTTGGAGGGCGCGGTGAGGATGGCTTCGACGGGCACACGGTCCTCCGCGTCCTGCGCGGCCCACGTGCCACGCCAGACACCGACGACGGTGTCCGCCGTGGTGGCTGCGGGCACCGCGGCCGCCGGCGACGGCGCCTTCCCGCCGCCAAGCGACAAGAGCATCAGAAGCATTCCTTCAAGCATGGCGGTATCCTGAGACCCAAGCGAGCAAACGATGCGCCACCGGCTGCAGGGGCGACGGTGGCGTGCAATGTTCTTCCCGCGACCGGTACACGACCGGCGCAGACAAGGTGCGCGTTGATATCGAAGCGCCGATCGCCGTCGCTCCTGCCCGTCCTCCTCGTCCTCCTTCTCACCGCAGCCTGTGCGCGCGTTTATCCGCACATAGCTCTGCCCTCCCTCGCGCTCGGGGAGCCCTCCTTCTTCCCGACCCTCGAGGCCTACGCGTCCGCCCCGATCGTCGGGGGCAACCGGGCCGACCTGTTGCTCAACGGCGAGCAGATCTTTCCGGCCATGCTCGAGGCGATCCGGGGGGCGCAACACACGATCACGTATGCGCAATACTTTTACGAGGACGGCCCGATCTCACGCGACCTCGCCGAAGCCCTGGCCGAGCGCGGCCGCGCCGGCGTCGGCGTGAATGTGCTGCTGGATGCCTTCGGCACGCTCAGCATGCCCAAGGAATACGCCGACATGATGTCGCGCTCGGGGTGCCACGTCGCGTGGTTTCGTCCGCTCAGCCAGTACATCTTTCACCGCTACACCAACAGGAACCATCGCCGGATCCTCGTGATCGACGGCCGCGTCGGCTTCACGGGCGGATCGGGCGTGAGCCGCAAGTGGATGGGCAACGGGCGCACCGAGCACCACTGGCGCGACACCGACGTCCGCATCGAGGGCCCCGCCGTCGAATACCTGCAGGCGGCATTCGTGGAGAGCTGGCTGGAGGCCACGGGTGTCGTGCTGGGAGGCGAGGCCTACTTTCCGCGTCCCATCGAGCCGCGTGGTCAGGTCTACGCCCAGGTCGTGAAGAGCTCGCCGGCCGTCGGGAGCTTCGCCATGTACACGACCTTTCTGCTGGCGGTGAACGCGGCGCAGCGCTCCATCCACATCACGAATCCATATTTCGTGCTCGACGATCGGATGCGTGCGGCGCTGCTGGCCACGCGGCGACGCGGCGTGCGCGTCATCGTGCTGGTGCCCGGCGCTATCGACCACAACATCGTGCGGCAGGCGAGCCGGCGACAATTCGGCTCCCTGCTCAGGGCCGGGGTGAAAATCTACGAGTACGTCCCGGCGCTGCTCCACAGCAAGACGATGGTCATCGACGGCGTGTGGGCGACGGTCGGCAGCACCAATCTCGACAACCGTTCGTTCGCGGCGAACGACGAGCTGAACGTCATCGTCTACAACCGTGACGTCGCGCAGCGGATGGAGGCCGTCTTCGCCGACGACATCGCGAACTCGCGCGAGGTGACGTTCGCGGCGTGGAAGAAACGGGGAATCTTCGCGAAACTGCTCGAGACGCTGGCGCTACCGATCCGCGACCTGTTGTAGAAATGATCGGGGGGCCAACCGTCGCCCCCCGATCCTCAAATCGTTTCGCTACACCCGCGTCCGCCCCGGCAGCACGAGACGATAGATGCCGAGAAGGATGACCGCGCCGACGACGGCCATGATGAATCCGGCCGCCTCGCCCTCACGGTACAGGCCCAACACGCGCCCGAGCCAGCCGCCGAGCATCGCGCCCACGATGCCGAGCACGATCGTCAGGATGATCCCACCCGGGTCATTCCCGGGCATGATCAGCTTGGCGACGAGTCCGACCACGAGGCCGAACACGATCCACAGCAGAATGTCCATCGGTGCACTCCTTTCGCCGGCGCCCAAGGAACGGCGCGCCTCACACGATGGAGTGGGTTGCACACCGGATGCCACGATGGCGCGCTCGCGCGCGATTGTAGAACTTACTCGTCGCGACGACGCCACGCCTCAAGCACGCGCGTGGCGCTGAGGGCGGTGAGACCGATCAGGGGGAACGTCAGCAGGCTGGGCACCAGACGCTCGTCGGAAGGAAGCGTCACGGCGGCCTTGAACGCTTCAATACCGAGAAGATTTGAGATGACGAAAAACGCGATCCACAACGCAACCCGCATGCGGCAGTCCCCTTCGTGAAATTTCTGACCGCGCGAACTTTGCCACTCTACGGTATTCGTCTTTCCTCGCCAAGTCTGAATTGGGGTTGGCATGTCCTTCGCTTTGACGCTAGGACATGAGTCTTTGCGCATCGTGCGGTCTGCAGCTCTCGGGCGATGCGGGTCTGTGCCCGCATCACCACTGCGTCTACGGCGACGACTGGGCGGTCGCGAACAAGATCATGTGTGACTTCTTCCATCGGAAGAAACTGCCGCCGCGTCTGACGCAGCCCGATCGCGACGACGACTTCTGGGCCCACACGGGCGAGGCCGCGTAGGTCACACCGTCGCGACTCGTGGCGCGTCGGCCTGCGACAGCGGCGGCGCCGCCCCGGGGGCGTAAAAGGACGACTCTCCGAGCCCCCGCACGCAGTCACGCGTGAACTCGATCAGGTGGTGGCTGACCACGGCCGCGTGGATCAGCGACTCGATCCGACCGGCTCGCAGCGCCGGCCACGCCATGCGCCAGAACGTCCGCCGATAGTCGCCGCACACGCCGACCCTCCAGAACAATCGCGCGAGGATCCCCAGAGCCAGGCGGATGTTCGCCCATGACGCGCGCTGGGCGTTCGACGGGTAATCCTTACGCCGCCTGTACGTGTACGCGATCTGGTGGCCAAACCGCTCGTACAGGGCGTCAGGCCGGTAGGCGGCCGTGATGCAGCGCCGCCACATGTCGATCACCGTCTCGTAGGGCAGCCGGAAGGCGACGTTGGACTCGCGCCCCGCCTCGGGCACCAGTCGCCCCTCCGTCTCGAGGCGGCGCCAGAGCGGCGTCTTCGGCAGCGCGTACAGCACGTTGATGGTCAGCAGCGGGATGCGCGACTCGCGGATGAACTCGATGATGTGGTCGGCCGTCTCGAGCGTATCGGTGTCCAGGCCGAGGATGATGCCCGACACGACCTCGAGCCCGTAGGCATTGATGCGCTCGACGGCCTCGAGGATCGGCATGCGGAGGTTCTGGTCCTTGGACATGAAGCGCAGCGCGTGCGGCTCGGGCGTCTCGATGCCACAGAAGACCGTGATGAAGCCCGCCTCGCGCATCAGGGCGAGCACCCGCTCGTTCTTGGCGATGTTCAGCGTCGCCTCGCAGGCGAAGCGCAGCGGATAGCGGTGGCGCTCCTGCCACGCCACGACGTGCGGCAGCAGCTCGAGCGCGGCCTTCTGGTTGCCGATGAAGTTGTCGTCGACGAAATAGACGGACGTGCAGCCGGCGGCCGCGATCAGGTCCAGCTCGCGGGTGATCTGCGCCGGGGTCTTGAGGCGCGGGTTCCGGCCGTACAGCGCCGGGATGTCGCAGAACTCGCACGAGTACGGGCAACCGCTCGAGAACTGGATGTTGGCGATGAAGTACTCGCGCAGTTGGATCAGATCGTAGGCGGGGATGGGAAAGTCGGCCAGTGGCAGTCGCTCCACCGTCTCGAAGCGCAGCTGCTCCGGCGGGCGCTCCACGTGATGGTCGAGGTAGGCGATGAGCCGGTCGGTGGCATCGCCGAGCTCGCCGACGTGCAGCACATCGGCGTCGGGATAATACTCGGGGCAGCCGGATACCGAGGGGCCGCCGAGCACCACTGTGCGGTCGTGCGCGTGCGCACGCGCGATGACGTCGTGAATGCGCGGCCGCTGGATGTGCATGCCCGAGATGAAGACGGCGTCGGCCCAGCGGAAGTCGTCGTCACTCGCCGCGCACGAGTTCTCGTCCGCGAAGCGCACCTCCCACGACGCGGGCAGGTACGCCGCCACCGCGAGCAGGCCCTGGGGAGGCATGAAGGCCCGCACCCGGCCGCCGAAGAATCCATACGCGTGCTGGAAGGTGCCGAAGGACCTCGCATAGGCGGGATACACGCAGAGGATCCTGCGCCGGACGGCCGGGTTGTAAGCCGTGCGCATGATGTCAGTTCCGAGGATACCATTACGCCGAGGAGGATCGTCCATGGAGCTCGCATCCGTTCGTGCCGTCGTCACCGGCGGCGCGTCAGGTCTCGGTCGCGCCACCGCGGCGCGGCTGGCCGGCGCCGGCGCTCGCATCGCCATCCTCGATCGGCCGGCCTCCCCCGGCGCCGACGTCGCGAAATCGCTCGGCGACGCCGCGGTCTTCACCCCGGCCGACGTCAGCAGCGCCGACGAGGTCGCCGCCGCCCTCGACACCGCGCGCGGACGTCTGGGTGCCATCAACGTCCTCGTGAACTGCGCCGGCATCGGCACGGCGATGAAGACGCTCGGCAAGTCCGGCCCGGCCAAGCTCGAGGAGTTCACGCGCGTCATCAACGTGAACCTCATCGGGACGTTCAACTGCATCCGACTGGCGGCCACGCACATGGCGCAGAACGCGCCGAGCCGCGATGGCGAGCGCGGCGTGGTCATCAATACCGCCTCGGTGGCGGCCTTCGACGGTCAAATCGGCCAGGCCGCCTACTCGGCGTCCAAGGGCGGGATCGTCGGCATGACGCTGCCCGTCGCGCGCGACCTCGCGGAGCTCGGCGTTCGCGTGGTGACGATCGCGCCGGGGATCTTCGAGACGCCGCTGCTCGGCACGCTGCCGGAGCCCGTGCGCGCCTCGCTCGCCAAGCAGGTGCCGTTCCCGCAGCGGCTCGGCCAGCCCGATGAGTACGCGGCCCTCGCCTGCCACATCATCACCAACGTGATGCTCAACGGCGAGACGATCCGGCTCGATGGCGCGATCCGCATGGCCCCGCGCTGAGCGACGCTCGACACCACGATGCGGGCGCGACGCTCGCGCACGGCGCACAGCGGCTGGTCGTCGATCTCGGGCCGGATCCGCGTCGTGGACTATCGTCAGGAGCGCCGTCTGATTGTCGGCGGCGCGATCCTGTCGGCCTATCCGCTCGACGGCGACTGGTCGACGATCGAGCGCGAATACTGGTGGCACGGCGTGGCGGCCGTGCGCTTTCCGCCCGAGCCGAGCGTGCTGCTCGTCGGTCTCGGCGGCGGCACGCAGGCCCATCTCGTCCACCGGCTCACGACGCCGCGACTCATCACCGCGATCGAGCGCGATCCGGTCATCCTCGACGTGGCCCGCCGCTGGTTCGGCCTCGCTGACCTCGGTCCGATGGAGTTCTATTGCGGCGACGCCGAGATGGTGGCCGCGTCACTGCACGACGCCGGCCGCCGCTTCGACTTCGTCATGGAGGACGCCGCCTACGCCGACATGGACCGCTCGCGCCCGGTGGGCGAGAACGTCCTGATCTACGCCTCGCGCCCCGGCCGCCGTTAACCGAGGAGCGCCACGGCTTTGCCGGGGCGCTTCCGAGCGTCAGGGGGGGGTCGGGGGCCATTTCGGGGCCCCCACGTTCATCAGGTATTCGGGAGTTTTTTGAAGCGCAGGCGGTGTGGTCGCTCGGCCTCGGCGCCGAGACGGCGCTTGCGGTCGGCCTCGTAGTCCTGGTAGTTGCCCTCGAACCACACCACGCGGCCTTCGTCCTCGAAGGCCAGCATGTGCGTGGCGATACGGTCGAGGAACCAGCGATCGTGGCTGATGACGACGGCGCAGCCGGCGAAATCGAGCAACGCGTCTTCGAGCGCGCGCAGCGTGTCGACGTCGAGATCGTTCGTCGGCTCGTCGAGCAGCAGCACGTTGCCACCGGCCGTGAGCACCTTGGCCAGATGCAGTCGGTTACGCTCGCCACCCGACAGCTCGCCGACGCGCTTCTGCTGGTCGGTGCCCTTGAAATTCAACGACGCCACGTACGCGCGTGACTGCATGCTCCGGCCGGCCACGGTCATGAGGTCCAGGCCGCCGGAAATCTCTTCCCACACCGTCTTCTTCCCTTCGAGCGCGTCGCGGCTCTGGTCGACGTACGCGAGCTTCACCGTCTCGCCGACGCGCAGCGTGCCTTTGTCGGGTCGCTCCTGGCCCACGATCATGCGGAACAGCGTCGTCTTGCCGGCCCCGTTCGGACCGATGACGCCGACGATCCCGCCGCGCGGCAGCTTGAACGACAGGTCGTCGATCAGCACGCGATCGCCGTAGGCCTTGCTCACGTGATCGGCCTCGACCACGACGTCGCCGAGCCGCGGCCCGTTGGGAATTGCGATCTCGAGCGTCTGCGCGCGCTGCTCGAAGGATTCGCTCAGTAGCGCGTCGTACGCGGCCAACCGCGCCTTGCTCTTGGCCTGACGCGCACGCGGCGCCATGCGCACCCACTCGAGCTCGCGGGCCAGCGTGCGCTGGCGCGCGGCGTCGGCCTTCTCCTCCTGCGCGAGCCGGCGCTCCTTCTGCTCGAGCCAGGAGGTGTAGTTGCCTTCCCAGGGGATGCCGTGGCCGCGGTCGAGCTCGAGGATCCACTTCGCGACGTTGTCGAGGAAGTAGCGATCGTGCGTGATCGCGACGACGGTGCCCGGGTAGTCGTCCAGGAAACGCTCGAGCCACGCCACCGACTCGGCGTCGAGATGGTTCGTCGGCTCGTCCAGCAGCAGCATGTCCGGCCGCGAGAGCAGCAGCCGGCAGAGCGCGACCCGGCGGCGCTCGCCGCCGGAGATCTTCGTCACGTCGGCGTCGCCGGGGGGCACGCGCAGCGCGTCCATCGCCATCTCGACGGTGCGGTCGAGGTCCCATGCGTTGGACGCGTCGATCCGGTCTTGCAGGCGCGCCTGCTCCTCGAGAAGCTTCTCCATCTCGGCATCCGACAGTGGCTCGCCGAGCTTCGCCGAGACGTTCTCGAAGCGCGTGAGCAGCGCGCGCGTCTCGGCCACGCCGTCCTCCACGTTGCCGCGCACATCCTTCTTCGTGTCGAGCTGCGGCTCTTGCGGGAGGTGGCCGATGCGCAGACCGTCGGCCGGAAAGGCCTCGCCGAGGAACTCCGTGTCGACGCCCGCCATGATGCGCAGCAGCGACGATTTGCCGGCGCCGTTGGCGCCGAGTACGCCGATCTTCGCGCCGTGGAAGAACGACAGATAGATTCCGCGCAGGATCTCCCGCTTGGGCGGGACGACCTTGCGGAGGTCCTTCATGACAAACGCGTATTCCCCGGCCATGGCTCTATTGAAATGGGGAACCCCGGTGGGGTTCCCCATACCCCTCCGTTTCGCGCTGTTGGCTTACGCCGTCGCCGTCGCCATCGCCATCGCTGCCGCGGTCGCCATCGCCGTCGCCATCGCCATCGCCATCGCTGCCGCGGTCGCGGTCGCCATCACAACTATGCGGCGCCGAGTAAGCGTCGGTGCTCGGGCATCATGCAGCGGTCCTGCACGACGCGGATGCCCGCGCGCGCCAGCGTCTCCGCGGCGGCGTCGTTGCGGATGCCGAGCTGAAACCACACGGCCGTCGCCTTCCACGGGAGTCTCACGATCTCCGCCGCATGGGCTTGCAGGAACTGTGGGCGGCGGAAGACCTCGATGACGTCCGGCGGCTCGCGCAGGTCGGCGAGCGTGGCGACGACGGGCTCGCCAAGGATGCGCTCGCCCATCCGCGTCGGGTTGATGGGCAGCACGTGATAGCCGCGCGTCTTCAGATAGGCCGGCACGTAGAAGGCGGGCTGCGACGCCTCACCCTTGGCGCCGAGCACGGCGATGGTTCGCGCCTCGCGCAGGATCCGCGCGAGGCCTGCATCGTCGTCCACGAGGTTGCTCTGCCACTCCATCCGAGGCGTCAGCCTCTCACGGGCCGCCGAGGGCTGCAATGATTTCGGCGCCGAATGCCTCGGCCCGCCAGCGCCGCACGCCATCCACGCCGGCGAGCTGCTCGATGGTGCGCGGAGCCGCCTCGGCGATCTGGCCGATGAGCCGGTTCGGCAGCAGCACCCCCGGCTCGAGTCCGATGCGCTGCGTGGCGCCCGCCCGCCACTTGCGGAGCGCCTCGATGCGCCGGCTCACGGAGCCGGGAATGCGCGCGCGCGGCCGCTGCGGCCACTGCGGCAGGTTGGCCTCGCGCAGCGCCAGCGCGCGCTCGACGGCGACCGCCAGCGGCTGACCCCAGCGACTCAGCACCCGCGACGTCACGCCGGGCAGCGTCGCCAGCGACGCCGTGTCCCGCGGCGCCGCTCGCGCGATGGCCAGCAGAATGTCCTCCGACAGGATCTTGAACGGCGGGCGATCGGCCGCGCGCGCCAGCGACTCGCGCAGCGCCCACAGCTCGCGCAGGATCGCGAGGCCGCGCGGCGACAGCTCGCGCGCGCCTTTCACGCCCAGATACGCGTCGGGATCGACGACGCGCTCCGGCACGATCTGCGCCGCGAGCGCCGCGCACTCCTCCTCCATCCACGCGAGGCGACCGCGCGCACCCAATTCCTGCGTGAGGCGCTCTTTGAGCGCGAAGAGATGACGTACGTCGGCCGCCGCGTAGTCGATCTGACCAGGTGCCAGCGGACGCACGGACCAGTCGTCACGCTGGCGCGAGGGCGGCAGCGTGACGCCCAGCCACGTCTCGAGCAGCGTGTCGAGGCCCAGCGAGGTTGCGCCGACGAACCGCGCGGCAATCGACGTGTCGAAGATCGAGCGAAACGCGAAGCCGTAACGCCGCTTGAGGTGCGAAAGATCGTTGTCGCCGGCGTGAACCACCACCACGGGCGACTGCCCGGCGAACACGGGCACCAGCGGCGTCAGATCCGGTAGCGCGAGCGGATCGATCAGCCAGACGCCCACCGGCGTGGCCAGCTGCATGAGCGCCAGCCGCTCGGGATAGTGATGGAGACTGTCGCCCTCGGTGTCGAGCGCGACCTCGGCCGCCGCCGCCAGCGTGCGGGCCGTCGCCGCCAGCGCGGCGGCGTCTGCGATCCAGACGGGCGCGCTCAGCGCCGGTGATCGAGGATCGAGCGCTCTATGCGCTCGAAGCGGCGGCGCAGCGGCTCGAGGCTCTCGTCGTGCGTGATCACGTACAGCTCGTTGGCATGGATCGCGGCGAGCACCATGTCGGCCACCGTCTCGGGCGCGAGCGAGCGGCCGATGAGCTCGACGGGCGCCGCACGCTCGTCGCGCTCGTTGCGGAGCGCCGCCGGACGGTTGCGCTCGGACTGGCGGATTTGCGTCTGCACGCCGAGCGGACAGAGCACCGACACGGCGATGCGATACGGTTTCAGATCCTTGGCGAGCGTCTCCGACACGCCCCAGAGATTGACGCCGAGCACCCACTGCCAGTCGCGATGCGTCGCCGACTCGAGCCCGCCCCACATCGCCACGCCGGCGTTGTTGCAGAGCACGTGCACGGCGCCAAAGGCCTCGAAGGCGCGCGCCGCAAGCGCCTGCACCTGCGCGAGGTCGGCGACATCGGTGCGCACGGCGAGAGCCTTGACGCCGAGCGCCTGCGCCTCACCCGCCACGGCGGCCATGCCCGCGTCGTCGAGGTCGGCGACGACGACGTTGGCGCCCTCGCGTGCGAATCGCTGGATCAGCGCGCGCCCGATTCCGCTGGCGCCGCCGGTGACGACGGCCGTTCGGCCCCTCAGCTCCACGCGCCCTCCGCTCCTCCGGCCCCGCGACGTCGTGCCGCTCGCACTACGACGAGTTTTCGAGAATCGGCCGGAGGACCGTCTCCAGGACTTCCGCGTCGGCGGGCTTGCGCAGGAAAGCGGCGAACCCGGCGGCCTCGGCCTTCCTCACCGTATCCGGGCTCGCGTCGCCGGTCAATGCGACGATCGCGGGCTGGCGACCGGCCACCATCGACGCCACCCGGGCGGCGAAGTCGAAGCCCTGGATGCCGCCCAGATGGAGGTCGAGGATCACCACGCGCGGACGCGTGCGGCGGATGAGCTCGAGCGCCGCCTCACCCGACTCCGCCATCAAGACTCGCGAGGCGGGGAACAGAATGGTGAGGAGCTCGCCAAGGGCGTGACGGGTATCCGAATCGTCTTCGACGACGAGAATCGGACCCATACCGCCGCCTGCCTCCGCTAGCCTGCCGACGCCAGCTCCACGCGGTTGAGCCATGCCGGCCGCCATCCAGTCCGTCGCACCGTGGCCATCACACGCTGCGGATTGCCCCAGTCACTCCAGTCCACGCTCTTCGCGCGCACCGTCAGAAGGCCGTCCGTGCCAGGCACGAGGACACGCTCGGAGAAGCCACTGGACTCGAGCGCCGCGTAGACGCGCTCGGCCGCCTCCGCTTCCCGCGGGCCGCCGAGAGCCGGCCTCAGCGGGTCGAAGGCGGTCAGGAGATCCGGGGCCACGCGACGCGTGAGCCCGAGGAAGGTATCGACCCAGCCCACCATCACGAAGCTGTTCCACAGCGCGCCTCGCTCGAAGAGCCGCTGCGCCAGGCGGAGCGACGGCTTTTCCCAGAAGCGCCGGATCGGAAATGCAGGCTCGTTCAGCAGCGGCAGCGGATCGGGGTCGGGATCGATCCAGCCGTACTCGGTCTCGGGCGACGTCGCCTCGACGCCGAGGAGCACGACGAACTCCGGCCGCGCCCGCGCGACCGCGAGCGCGTGCATCACCGCCGTGATGAACGCGCCGTCGTCCGCCACATAGTGGTCGGACGGAAAGATGGCGACCGGCGCGTCGTCATGAGCCAATTCACGGATCCGCAGCAATGAGTACACGATTCCTGGTGCCGTGCCGGCGTTGCGTGGCTGCTCGACCAGGCGATCGGGCGCCAGCTCACCGGCCAGTTCACGATAATACGGCTCATGCTCGCGACTGACCACGACAACGTGCTGATCGGGCCGTGTGAATAGCTCCGCCCGGCGGCGGGTGCGGTGGAGCAGCGTCTCGCCGTCGAGGATGGCACAGAACTGCTTGGGCCGGGGGTCACCCGCGATCTGTCGGGTCAGCGGCTTGAGACGGCGCCCGTCGCCGCCCGCCAGCAACAACGCCCAGGGCGGCGTCGCGGTCATGGGCATGCGTTTGCCCCTCCAAATTTGTTGGTGCTGCCGTCCGAGGCTTCGGACGTCAGCGTTTGGAGCAACAACAATGCCGGGCTTTTTGCATGGTCTGACCGCACGCCTGGCGCGTGCCTGGAAGAACGGCATCGAGGGCCACGGAAAGCTTCTTCCCAGTTTTGGGGGTAAAACCTACTCGCCTCAGCGCGGCAGCAACGTGACGCGACCGGCCGCCGCATCGAAGGTGACGGTGAACGCGTCGAGGACGTCCCGGCCGAGCAGCCCGTCGAGCGCGTCGCTCGGCACCGCGTGCACGATCACGGACAGCGGCCCAACCCGGGCGCCGGCCACTTCGAGCAGCGGCACGGCGACCAGCGTAGCCGCGGCCGAACCGGTCACACCGCTGATCCGAATCGGCGTCCCGGCGTCGAGATTGATACCGGCACGCGCGAGCGCGGCCGGAGCGATCACCGTGCGATCGGCGCCGGTATCGAGCAGCAGGCTCAGCGCGACGCCGTTGAGCCGCGCCTGGA
>QHSO01000320.1 GCA_003220475.1 Candidatus Rokuibacteriota bacterium
TCGACGGTCGGGCGGTCACTGCGCTTGCTGAAGAGTTGTGACGTGGCCGTGCTAGACGGGGAGTTAGCGGTGCCCTGTAGCCCGCAATCCGCTTCAGCGGGGTCGAATCCCCATTCCGAGGGCGGTCCGTGTTGAATGAGCCTCAGGGGGCGGCGTTGAAGGTTGGGCCCCACGCAACGAGAATCACCGAACCCCGCCAGACCCGGAAGGGAGCAACGGTAAGGCGACCCTCTCGTGTGCCGTGGGAGTACCTGACTGGAGCAGGCTCCCTGCGGAGATCGCAGTACGAATCGTTCGAGGGTGGGTGCACGGTCACTACATCGTCGTGAGTTATCAAGTTCTCGCCCGGAAGTGGCGGCCGCAGACGTTCGACGCGGTCGTCGGACAGGACGCGATCACCCGGACGCTGCGCAATGCGCTGGCGTCGGGGCGCGTCGCGCACGCCTATCTGTTCGCCGGCCCGCGCGGCGTCGGCAAGACGACGACGGCGCGACTGCTCGCGAAGGCGCTGCTCTGCCCCGAGCGCACCGGCGCCGAGGCGTGCGGCGCGTGCTCGGTGTGCCGCGACGCCAACCTCTCGATCGACGTGATCGAGATCGACGGCGCCTCCAACCGCGGCATCGAGGAGATCCGCACGCTGCGCGAAAACGTCAAGTACGCGCCGTCGCGCGGCCGCTACAAGGTTTACATCATCGACGAGGTCCATCAGCTCACAGAGCCCGCGTTCAACGCGCTGCTCAAGACGCTCGAGGAGCCGCCCGCGCACGTGGTCTTCGTGCTGGCGACGACCGACCCGCGCGACATCCCGGCCACGGTGCTCTCGCGCGTGCAGCGTTTCGATTTTCGCCCGATCGCGCCCGACGCGCTGGCGGCGAGCCTCGAAGAGATCCTGACCAGCGAAAAGATTCCGTTCGAGCCCGCCGCGCTGCCAACCGTCGTGCGCGCGGCGGAGGGCTCGCTACGCGATGCGCTGTCGCTGCTCGACACCGCCATCGCCTATGGCAACGGACGGCTGGAAGCCGAGACGACCGCCAGCCTGCTCGGCACCACCGCGCCGGCCGAGGTGCGCGCGTTCGCCGCCGCGCTGCTCGCGGGCGAGACGGCGCCCGCGCTGGAGGCGATCGCCCGGGCAGCGCGCGAGGGCGAGGACCTCGCCGCCTTCACGCGCGACGTCGTCGAGCTGCTGCGGCGCGCACTGGTGATCAAGGCGGCGCCGACCGCGAAGCTGGCGGACGTCTCGCACGCCGAGGGCAACGAGCTGCGCCGTCTCGGCGAGAACGTCACGCTCGACGAGATCCTCTATGTGCTGCGCGCGTTCCTCGACGCCGACGAGGCCATGCGCGAGTCGCCGCATCCGCGCGTGGAGCTCGAGATGGCGACGGTGCGTACCACGCGGCGCCCGCAGCCGCCGGCGCTCGAGGAGCTGCTCAAGCGAGTCGACGACGTCGCGCAGCGTCTGCGCCAAGGCGGTGGCGGCGCCTCGCCGGCGCCCGCGACCGCACAGGCGAACCTGCTCGGCGACGAGCCGCGGCCGGCGGGGACACGGGCGCCGGCGGCTCGAGCGGAGTCGCCGCCGCCACGGACGCCGGCCGCCGCCGAGCGCGCTGCGCCGCCGCGCGCCGCGGCCACGCCGCCGCCGGCCGAGCGCGATACGCCCGCGGCGCCCGAGATCGGCGTCGCCTGGCAGCGCGTGGTCGACGAGGTCAACAGGAAGAAGCCCATGCTCGGCGGTATGCTGGCTCAGGTGGTGCCCGGCGGGTTGGTCAACGGCACGCTGACGATCGTGCTGTCGGGAACCGGCTTTCACCGCGAGATGCTCACGGACGCGGCCAACAAGGAGCTGCTGACGCAGCTGGTGCGACGCCACGTGGCCGGGGCCGAGCGGGTCGACATCGCGATGCAGAGCGAGGGCGACGCCGGTCCCAGCGGCCATCCCGCCGTGAAGGCCGCGAAGGAGATCTTCCAGGGCGAGGTGGTCGCGGTCCGGCCGCGCCTGCCGGAAGGAGAAGGCCAGTGAAGGGCTTCGGCAACATGATGAAGGAAGCGCAGAAGATGGTCACCGTCGAGGTCAACGGCAAGCAAGAGCTGGTCTCGATCAAGATCGATCCCGAGGTCATCAATCGCGACGAGGCGCAGATGCTCGAGGACCTCGTGCTCGCGGCCTGCAACGAGGCCCTGCGCAAGTCGCGCGATCTCGTCCAGCAGGAGATGGGCAAGCTCACGGGCGGCCTCAAGATCCCCGGCCTCGGCCTGTAGTGGCGTTCTACCCGGAGCCCGTCGCGCGGCTCATCGACGCCCTGCAGCGCCTGCCGGGCATCGGACCCAAGACGGCGCAGCGGCTCACGTTCTTCCTGCTCAAGCGTCCGCTCGAGGAGGTCCGCGAGCTCTCGAGCGCGCTGACCGCCGTCAAAGAGCGCATCGTCTATTGCACGACCTGCTTCAACGTCACCGATCAGGATCCCTGCCGCATCTGCGCGGATCCCGCGCGCGACGCCGCCGTGGTGTGCGTCGTCGAGGAGCCCAACGACCTGCTCGCGATGGAGCGCACCGGCGAGTACAAGGGACTCTATCACGTGCTCCTGGGCGCGCTCTCGCCGCTCGACGGCATCGGCCCGGACGACCTGAAAGTGCGCGAGCTGCTGCTGCGCCTCGAGGACGGGCCGGCGCGCGAGGTGATCCTGGCCACCAACCCGAACGTCGAGGGCGAAGCGACGGCCCTCTATCTGGCCAAGCTGCTGCGGCCGCTCGGCGTGCGCGTGACGCGCATCGCCCGCGGTCTGCCCGTCGGCGGCGATCTCGAGTACGCCGACCAGGTCACGCTGACCAAGGCACTCGAAGGCCGCCGCGAGATCAGCTGAAGAATTTCCTTTCCGTCGCGACGACTTGGTCGTACGGTGATCGTGCATGCGGGCACTTCCGGGGCTCCTTGCGTCGTCCACGGGTCTCGGACCGCTGTCCCTGCTGATCGCCTACCTCGGCCGCGAGATCTCGCTCTGGCTCTGGCGCCGCCAGCGTGCCCGCATGGGCACGCCGGTGATGG
>QHSO01000155.1 GCA_003220475.1 Candidatus Rokuibacteriota bacterium
TAGTGCGCGTAGAGGCTGCCGCCGACGCCGGCCATCGCGGCGCTGATCACCGCCGCCAGCACGAGATAGCGCGTGCCGTCGATGCCGACCGACTCGGCCAGCGGCTCGTTCTCGCGCAGCGCAACGAACGCGCGCCCGATGCGCGAGCCGACCAGCCGGTGACAGACGAAGTACGCGAGCGCGGCGGTCGCGAGCACGAGATACCAGTAGGCGCTCTTCGTGCGCAGCGTCCAGGGCCCGAGCGACGGCGGCGGCACGCCGGGCAGGCCCAGCGGGCCGTTGGTGAGCTCCATCCAGTTGATGCTGACGAGCGAGATGACGCCCGCGAAGCTGATCGTCACCAGCACGAAATATGCGCCACGCAGCTTGAGCGCGAGCCGACCGATGGCCCAGCCCGCCAATCCCGATGCGAGCGCGGCGGCCGGCAGCGCCAGCCAGAACGACCACTGCAGCGGCGGCAGCGAGAGCAGCGCCGAGGTGTATGCGCCGATGCCGAAGAACGCGGCGTGGCCGAGCGAGAGCTGCCCCGTGTAGCCGAGGAGCAGATTGAGGCTCAGGGCGAGGATCGTGAAGACGCCGGCCATGATCAGCACGTGCAGGTGGTACGGGTTCGCGACCCACCACGGCGCCGTCACCGCGGCGACGGCGCCGAGGGCGAGGCCCGCGCGCGCGATCAACCGATGCGTTCCGCGCGCGCGAAGAGGCCGGCCGGGCGGAAGAGCAGCACGAGGATGATCGCGACGAAGCCGACCGCGTCGCGATAGCCCGACGAGATGTACCCTGCGCCCAGCTCCTCGGCGACGCCGAGCAGAAGCCCGCCGAGCGTCGCGCCCGCGAAGTTCCCGAGCCCGCCGAGGATGACGACCGAGAAGGCCTTCAGCGACGCGAGGTCGCCCATCGACGGATAGGCGAGGAAGACCGGGCCGAGCAGCGCCCCCGCCGCGGCGGCGAGGGCGGAGCCGAACGCGAACGTGATCGTGTGGATGCGCGCGATCGGCACGCCCATCAGCGCCGCCGTCTCACGGTCCTGGAACGTCGCCCGCATGGCGGTGCCGAGGCGCGTCTTCTGGATGGCGAGCCACGCGAGGACGATGAGCACGGCCGCCGTCACGACGACGAAGAGCCGCAGCGGAGCGATGTTGAGCGGCCCGAGGCTCAGCGGTGCCGTCGGAAACGGATGCGGGATCGAGCGCGCCACGCCGCCCCACGCGAGGAGCTCGGCGTTCTGCATGACGATCCACACGCCGATCATCACCAGCATGATCGTGTCGATCGAGTGGCCGCGCAGCGGACGCAGCAGCGCACGCTCGGTGAGCGCGCCGAGCGCGGCGCCGGCGGCGATGGCGGCGAGCAGCGCGACGAAGAACGGCAGCCCCGCGAGCGCGAGCGTCGCGAACGCCGCGTAGGCGCCGAGCGTGTAGAACTCGCCGTGGGCGAAGTTCACCACGCTCATGAGACCGAAGATCAGGGTGAGGCCGATGCCGAGCAGCGCGTAGGTGCCGCCCAGCACCAGGCCGTTCACCAGGTGCTGCAGGAGCTGGTCCACTACTTCTTCATGAAGTCAGGCAGCGCGACCTTGCCGTCGCGCACCTGCACGACGAAGATCGACGGCTTGCTCTGACCACTCTCCTTGCCGGCGGGGCCGTCCTTCTCGAACTTGATCGGCCCGTTCACGCCCGTGAACGACACTTTCCACAGCGCGTCCTGGATGGCTTTGGGCTCGTCTTTGCCGGCGATCTTGATCGCCTCGGCGATGGTGGCGATGCCGTCGTGGCCGCGGAAGCCCTCGGTGAGGCCCTCGAACGGATTGCCGCGCTTGGTCCACTCGTCCACGAAGGCCTTCGCGAGCTTGCCGTCGGGCATCGCCTCGGGGAACCACGGCATGAAGAAGACGATGTGGTAGCTGCCCTCGGCCGCGGCGCCCGCCTGCTTGATCAGCTGCGTCGGCGACGAGGAGCCGCCGGTCGTGATGACCTTGCGCGTCAGCCGCTGCTCCTGACCCTGCTTGAGCACCAGCGTGATCTGCTCGACGGCCGTGGTGAGGAACAGCGTGTCGGCGCCGGTGGCCTTGATCTTCGTGATCTGCGCGTTCATGTCGGTGGCCGCCTGCTCCATGAACTCGGCGGCGCCGACCTGCACGCCCTTCTTCTTGAGCATGTCGCCGAACGCCTGGATCGAGCCGCGTCCCCAGTCCGTGTTGACCGCCAGGAAGTCCGCCTTCTTGACCCCGAGCTTGTCGATATATTGCTCGAGGCCGAGCGCTTCCATCTCGCTTGGCGGGCTGATACGGAACACCCACGGGTTGCCGCGCTTGGTGACCGACGCCGCGCTGGAGGTCTCCACCACCATCGGCACGCCGTACTCCTCGAGCTTCGGCATCGCCGCGAGCGTCATCGACGAGCCCCACGCGCCCATGATCGCGGGCACCTTGTCGCGGACGATGAGCTTCTCCGCCGCGCTCGCCGCCTCCTTGGGATCGGACTTGTTGTCCTCGATGACGAGCTCGATCTTGCGGCCGTTGACGCCGCCCTTTGCGTTGATCCAGTCGCGCGCGATCTCGGCCCCCATGCGTACGTAGTTGCCCGACGCCGCCACCGGGCCGGACAGCGGCTCGATGACGCCGATCTTGATCGGAGCCTGGGCGTCGCCGGCCGGGACCACCGCCAGCATTACGAGGGCGATGAGAGCCGTCGAGAGCACACGCGTCAGCATGATTCGAAACCTCCTCGGGAGATCTACGCGTCTCAAAGGCAGCGCGTTTGCACGGCAGATCATACAGGAGGCACGAATGAAAGCGTATACGCCACAGACATTCGACCACCTCAAGGGTCTCGATGGAATCTCGGACGCCCAGCTCACCGAGCACTTCAAGCTCTATGAGGGGTACGTCAAGCAGGTGAACACCCTCAACGAGCAGCTCGACGAGATGGTCCGAAAGGGCAAGCCGTCGGGCACCGACCCGCACTTCGCCGAGCTCACACGGCACCTCGGCTTCGAGTACAACGGGATGATCCTGCACGAGTATTACTTTTCCAATCTCAAGCGTGCCGCCGATCCGGCGCCCGCCAAGACGTCGGGGCTGGCGCAGGCGTTCGACAAGAACTTCGGCGGCGCCGAGCGCTGGAAAGTCGATTTCCAGGCGATCGGCGGGATGCGCGGCGTCGGCTGGGCGGTGCTGTTCCAGGATCCGGTGACCGAGCGGCTCGTCAACCACTGGATCTCGCTGCACCAGGACGGCCCGCCAGCAGGGTTCAAGCCGCTGCTCGTCATGGACGTGTGGGAGCACGCGTTCATGCGCGACTACAAGGTGACCGAGAAGGCGCAGTACATCGAAGCGTTCTTCCGGAACGTCGACTGGCAGAGCGTGGAGCGGCGGCTGAACGAGCGCGCCGCGATCCGTCCGGCCGCAGCCTGAGTCCGGCTCGCGAGGGCTCGAGGAGGCTTGTGCGCCTCCTCGAGCTCTTGGCGTCGCACTTGCACCTCCTTTCGCTGATGTCGTCGCGCCAGGGGCGTCTTGCCGTGCTCGTGCTGTGCGTCGCGCTCGGTGGCTGTTCGCTCGCCGGTCGCACGTTCGGAACCTACGTCGACGACAAGGTCATCAGCGGCTCCGTGAAGCACGGGCTCATCGCCGAGCACTGGCGCTCGTTCAAGGGCGTGACCGTCGACACCTATGCGCACACGGTCTATCTGAGCGGCGAGGTCGAAACGCCCGCACAGAAGTCGGCCGCCGAGGCCGCCGCGTGGCGCGTGGAGGGCGTCGAGCAGGTCATCAATGATCTGCACGTGCGCTCGGCCGTCGCGGTCAGCGCGTCGCCGCGCATGAGCGAGCCGAGTGCGTTCGAGGCGCGCTGGCCCGGCGTGCGCGTGGATCCCGCACCGCTCGGTGGCCCCGCGCTCGCCTATGACACCGCGGGCACCCTGGTCGCGACGATTTTCGTGAGGCCGCTCCGCGAGGTGAGCGTGCAGGGCTTCGAGGAACTCGGGCCGGCCGTGCGCCCGATCACGCACGTGTCGCTCTATCCCGTGCCGGTCGACGCGGGGCAGCCCGAAGCCCTGGTGACGATCGTGCTGTGGCACATCAGCGTGGCCGCGGCCGCCGCGCTCAAGTAGCACCAGGCTTTCGCCGGCCGTCCGACACGATCCGCTTCCAGCGATCGTTATACTGGTCTCGATGCGACTGCGTCCCTACATTTCTGTCGTCGTCGGCGTGCTGACGTGGCTCGGCGCGGTCACCGTCTTCGCCGCCGGGACCAAGCCGGCTGCCGAAGTCCTGCCGCGCGTCGAGTATCACCTGCGTCATATCGACGACCTCGCCCAGCATTTCGAGGGCGTGCTGCGGTCGCCCTGCCAGCATTTCTCGACGGCGGACGAGTGGAAGTCGTACTTCGACGGCGAGGTCGACCGCGTCGTGCTGCTGGTCGCCCACGTCGAGCAGGCATGGGTCGAGGCAAAGCAGACCGGCGACGACGACGTGCGGCGCGCCGCCAAGGCGCCGCGGCGGCGGCTGGAGGAAGCGCGAACGCTGCTCGACAAGCTGCAGAAGTGCGCGAGCGACAACGGCACGTCGTTCTCGCAGATGGGCGTGTGGAAGAAGATCGAGCGCGAGGTGCCGGACCGGCAGGCGCAGATCACGCAGCCGCAATAGATCCTCGGAGGGGGCTTCGCCCCCCGGTAGACTGCGCGCCGCCTGTGGGGTATCGTCCGCGGCATGACCAGATCGCCGTTCTCCCTGGAAGGCAAGACCGCCATCGTGACGGGCGGCGGCACGGGCATCGGCAAGTCGATCGCCATCGAGTTCGCGCGCGCGGGCGCCGACGTCGCCCTGTGCTCCCGCAAGCTCGAGCATCTCGAGCCCGTCGCCAAGGAGATCACCAACCTGGGGCGGCGGACCTTTGCGATGCCGGTGGACGTGCGCCAGGAAGATCAGGTCAAAGGGATCGTCGACCGCGCAGTTTCGGAGTGGGGCCGCCTGGACGTCATGGTCAACAACGCCGGCGCCTCGTTCCGCGCCAAGCCCGAGGACATCTCGATCAACGGCTGGAACACCGTCATCGGCATCAACCTCAACGGCGTGTTCCTTGGCTGCAAGTTTGCCGGCAAGCAAATGATGCAGCAGAAGACCGGCGGCGTGATCGTCAACATCGCGTCGGTCGCCGGCGTGTACGGCTCGACGATGATGTCGCACTACGGCGCCGCGAAGTCCGGCGTGATCATGCTGACGCGCGAGCTCGGCGTGGCGTGGGGGCGCAAGGGCATTCGCGTCAATTGCGTCGCGCCGGGGCCGGTCGAGACCGAGGGCTACCTCGACGTGCTCAAGCAGGCGGGCCCCGACGGCAAGAAGACGTACGACGCCGTCGCCGCACGCGTCGGCATGGGCCGCTGGGGCAAGGTGCACGAGATCGCCTATCCGTGCGTCTTCCTCGCCTCCGACGCGTCGTCGTGGATGACCGGCGAGACGATCGTGATCGATGGCGGGCCCTCGCCGCGCGAGTCGGACGAGGCCAGTTAGCGCGCGGCCCAGGCCGCTCGTTGGTTGACACCCTCTCGGTCGCCCCGTACCATGAACGCTCGCGTTCGTGCGCGGTGACCGTAGCTCAATTGGTTAGAGCGCTGGACTGTGGCTCCAGAGGTTGTGGGTTCGATTCCCATCGGTCACCCCAATGCACGGTGAATCGACGGGCGCCCGTAGCTCAGTTGGATAGAGCGTTGGCCTCCGAAGCCAAAGGCCGCAGGTTCGACTCCTGCCGGGCGCACCACTGGACGAGTTCGACGGGCCGTTAGCTCAGTTGGTAGAGCAGCTGACTCTTAATCAGCGGGTCCAAGGTTCGAGTCCTTGACGGCCCACCAATTCGAATCGGGCGCTTCGGAGATCTCCGAAGCGCCCGTTCTGCTTTTGGTCCCGCGGCGGCCTGGCGTGGCCGCCGCAGGAGGAAGATTCGTGAACGGTCACGGACACGGTTTGTGGAGTTGGACGTTGCCTCCAGCCAGGGTGCCGCCGGCCTCATACACGCTCTGACCGGCATTGAACAGCGTGATGCTGAAGGTGTCCGCGTCCTTTCCGGGCTCGTCGTTATCGGCCACGTCGACCGAGTACGTGTAGCCATCCACACCGTCGACCGTCGCGCCGCCCGTGAAGTGACGGCTCGTGGCGGTGCGCCCCGGTCCGTAGTCGGTGATGCTCGTCGCCTTCACCTTCATGCCGGTGGCGTGGTCGATGTAGTTCAGGTGGACGGTGGGCGTGAGGGATCCATCCTTGAACCCCGCATTGTGTCCGAAGTTGCCGTGGCTCGTCCCTGTCGTCACGATCCAGCCGCCGCCGCTGACGAAGTCGTGGCACGGGCCCTGGCTCGCCGTGCCCGCGCAGTTGATGTCACTTTCGGCGCTCGACAGGATCACCTCTGCGACGCCCGGGACGGTCAGGTGGAGCGCATTGACCTGCATCTGTCGAGAGGTTCCGTTCGAGTTCGTCGTCTGCTCGTTGATCACGAGCGTCGCGCCACCGGGCAGCGTGACGGTCTGATTCGGCTGGCCGGTCACCGTGATCGCCGTGCCGCCGAACGTCAGGCCGGCGATCTCACTGGAGCCGCTGACACCGGTACACGTCGCCTGGGACTCTGCCCGAACGAACGAAGCCGTGACCTGCGCCGCGTTTCCGGGCAGGACGACCACGTTCGCCAGCGACGCGGAGCTGTCGGCCGTTCCGTTCGCTCCGCTCGTCGAGGCGGCCAGTACCTCGGCCGTCAGCACGCTGTTCAGCGTCGCCAGGCCGAGGTCGCGGGTATCGAGAAGCGCGTCGTCGCGAGCGCCACCGCTCGGCGATAACTGGCCGGTGTCCGAGATGAACATCGGGCCCGTGAGCGGGGTGTTGACGAACGCCGCGAACGCCCGGCCACTGAAGGTGGTCTGTGCCTGCGCCGGTGAAGTGCACACGAGTCCTGTGATCAACGTGATGAGACCCCACGCGGCGGGCGCGAATCGCCATCGGGGAGAGTTCATGATCGTGACTCCTTCGTCCCGGAGCGGCTGACCGCTCCGCACCGATTAGGTCTTCGATCGTGGCGCGACTCGATCGACGCTAGTTCAAAGGGAATGCCAGACGCTCGGAGCGCGTGGGTGCCGCGCAGACTACGAGGATGCGTGGCGCGAGCACCCGATTTCGGGCGACGACGCCCGGACGCCGGCGCCCGATGGAAGTTGCCCCTAGGCGAGGAAGTCCCGGCCGAGAATCCGATATCGCTTCATCTTGACGTAGAGCGTCTTGGCGTCGATCCGAAGCAGGCGCGCGGCCTCGCTCCTCTTGCCGCGCGTGATGTGAAGGGCCTGCCGAATGGCCAGGCTCTCCGC
>QHSO01000156.1 GCA_003220475.1 Candidatus Rokuibacteriota bacterium
TGGGGATCGACGCGGTCCTCGACGCCGTCGGGCGCGAGGCGGCGGACCTGGTTGGCGCCGCCGAGGTCGGGTTCTGGATTGCCGACGAGGCGACGCGCACGCTGACGCTGCGCCAGGTGGGTCCCCGGCCGGTCCACGCCTATCCCGCCACCGTCATGAGCTATGGCGAGAGCGTCGCCGGCTGGGTCGCCGAGCATCGCGAGGCCGCCTGGATCGCCGACGCCCCGAAAGACGCACGCGTCGCCCGGCGCGACTGGTGGGAGGCGAGGGGCTATAAGAGCCTGATCGCACTGCCGATGGTCCACGGCGACACGCTGATCGCGGTGCTCACGCTCGTGGGCAAGGCGCCGTTCCCGGTGCGGCATCGCGAGATGCTCGAGCTGTTCGCCGCGCAGGCGGCGGTGGCGATCACGAACGCGCGGCTCTACGCCGACAGCAATGCCCGACGCGAGGCCGCCGAGGCGCTGGCCGAGGTCGGCCGGCTGCTGTTGCAGACGCTCGATCCGACGATCGTCGCGCGCCGCATCACCGAGCACGTCTGCCGGCTGCTCGACGCGCGTTCGGCGGCGGTCTATCGGCCGGACGCCGACAGCGGCATGCTCGTGGCCGACACGGTGTTCGAGACCGACCGTCCGTTCGTCTGGCAGCGGCGCCTGGACCGTGGCACCGGCGTGGCGGGCCGGGCGCTCGCGACGCGAACGGCGTGCGCGACCCCCGACGTGATCGCCGACCCGCGCCTCGCCTACACGCCCGAGACGCGCGCCGAGCTCGCGGAGCGCACACACCGGGCGATGCTCGCGGTGCCGCTCATCGTGACGGGCCGCGCGCTCGGGGCGCTGATCGTCGGCGACGCGACGGGCCGGCGCTTTACGCCCGAGGAAATCGCGCGCGCCGAGGCCTTCGCCGACCAGGCCGCGCTCGCGCTGGAGAATGCGCGCCTCTACGCCGACGCCGAGGGACGCCGCCGCGAGGCCGAGGTGCTGGCGGAGGTCGCGCGCACGGTCGGTGCGACGCTGGAGCTCGACGTCGTTCTGGTGCGCATCGCCGAGGCTGCGCGCGAGCTGTGCGGAGCCGATGTTGCGCGCATCGCGCTCTGGGACCCCGGCACGGACACCATGCACGTGCGTCACGGTGTCGGCACGCAGGCGGACTACCAGAGCGTGAGGATCGAGCGCGGCGTGGGCCTCGGCGGGCTGGCGTGGGGCAGCGGACGCGCCGTGCGCACCGACGACCGCCGCACCGACCCGCGCTTCGGCGATGCCCACGCCGAGCTCGTCGTCTCGGAGGGCACGGTGGCGGCGCTGGCAGTGCCGATCCGGTCCGGCGAGCGAGTCGAGGGCGTGATCTTCGTCGACAACCGCTCGCCGCGGCCGTTCACCGATCGTGACGAGCGCGTGCTGAGCGGGCTGGCCGACCACGCGGCGGTCGCGCTGCGCAACGCCCGCCTGTTCCAGGCGCTGCGCGACAGCGAAGAATTCCTCGCGCGGGCGCAGGCGGTCGCGCAGATCGGCTCGTGGATCTCGTCGCCGGGCACGACGGGGAGCCTCTCGTGGTCGCGCGAGGTCTTCCGCATCTTCGGCGTGCGCGAGGACCAGTTCGCCGGCACCGTCCAGGACTTCTTCGCGCGTGTGCATCCCGACGACGTCGAGATGGTTCGGCGCGCCGCCGAAGAGGCGACGGCGGAAGGACGGCCGTACGCGGTCGACCATCGCATCGTGCGGCCCGACGGGACGATCCGCTGGGTGCACGAGCGAGCCGACGTCCTGCTCGACGAGCAGGGCCGGCCCACGCGCATCATCGGCATCGTGCAGGACATCACCGACCGTCGCGCCGCCGAGGAGGCGCTGCGCCACAGCGAGGCGCAGCTGCGCCAGTCGCAGAAGATGGAGGCGGTCGGCCGCCTGGCCGGCGGCGTCGCCCACGACTTCAATAATCTATTAACGGTGATCACGGGGCGCACCCAGCTGCTGCTCGCGCAGATCGGGGCGGACCCCGCGCGCCGCCGCGAGCTCGAGCTGATCGAGCAGACCGCGGAGCGCGCGGCGTCGCTGACCAAGCAGCTGCTCGCCTTCAGCCGCAAACAGGTCCTGCAGCCGACGCGGCTGGATCTCAACACCGTCGTCGCCGAGCTCGCGAGCCTGCTGCGGCGCCTCATCGGTGAGGACGTCGAGCTCACGCTGCGCGCGACGCCCGACCTGCCGCCGATCCACGCCGACCGCGCGCAGATCGAGCAGGTGGTCGTCAATCTCGTGGTCAACGCCCGCGACGCGATGCCGCGCGGCGGGCGACTCACGATCTCGACCGGCACGCTGAACGCGACGGGTTTCGGCGGCGATCCGGTGCCGCGCGGCGAATGGGTGACGCTGGCGGTGAGCGACACCGGTCACGGCATCGCGCGCGAGAGCCAGCCGCTCGTCTTCGAGCCGTTCTTCACGACGAAGGGGCCGGGGAAGGGCACGGGCCTGGGACTGTCGATCGTCTACGGCATCGTCGAGCAGAGCGGCGGTCGCATCGCGCTCGACAGCGAGCCTGGCCGGGGAACGACGTTCACCGTTTACCTGCCGATCGCGGTGGAACGCACGACCGACGCCGTCGCGCGCAGCGCGCCCACGCCGACGCGCGGGCACGAGACGGTCCTGCTCGTGGAGGACGAGCCCGAGGTGCGACGACTCACGCGCGAGATTCTCGAGACGCAGGGCTATGCGGTGCTCGAGGCTGCCGACGGCGCGACGGCGCTGCGCACCGCGCGCGATCACCGCGGTTCGATCGATCTGCTGCTGACCGACGTCGTGATGCCGGGCCTGCGCGGCCACGAGGTCGCGCAGGCGCTCGCCGCGGCGGGGCGCCGACCGCGGGTGCTCTACATCTCCGGCTATCCCGATCTCGGCGGTGCCGACAGCGCGATCGGCGAACAATGGTTGTTGCCCAAGCCGTTTTCGCCCGCGGAGCTGGCGCGCAAAGTGCGCGCCGTGCTGGACGAGCCCTCGCTCCCCCGCTGAGTCGTCGTTCGGCGCCGCGACCCCCGATCGGCGGTCAAAAAACCCCATCGTGCGGGTATACACGCCGCGCCGCCTCTGGTGTCCTGAGAGCAACACAACATGGCTGTTACGTTTCGGTGCGCGCCCACCGGACGGGATCAGACGGAGGCATACGCATATGCTCGTCACCGTCCCGGACTCGCCGCCGCTGGTCGACGCGACGCTCGGTCGCACGATCGAGACGGCAGCCAGCTGGCACGTGCTATGGGCGCGCAGCAACTGCGAGCAGCTCGTTCACGATCAGCTCGTCAGCCGGGGCTTCCACGTCTTCCTGCCGACCCTCGAGGTGTGGTCGCGGCGGGTGGGCGGGCGCCGCGTCTGCCGGGTGCCGATGTTCGCGGGCTATCTGTTCCTGCACCACGCGCTGGACAAGTGGAGCGATGTCGAAGTGCGCAAGGCGCGGGGCCTGGTAGCGATCCTCGGCGACAGCTGGGAGCGTCGCGCGACGGTGCCGGCGCGCGAGGTCGACGCCATCCAGCGGATCGTGCACGGCGGGCTGCCGGCGCTGCCCTACCCCTTCCTGAAGGAAGGGCAGCGCGTGCGCATCACCCGCGGGCCCATGGCCGACGTGGAGGGCATCCTCGTTCGGACCCGGCCGAACAAGGGCCTGCTGGTCCTCTCGGTCCAGCTCGTGTCGCGCAGCGTGGCGGTAGAGGTCGACTGCACGATGGCCGTGCCGGTGTAAGAAGGAGCGCGGCGTGATCCTCGAACGGGAGCGGGCCACCCAGCCCGTCGAAGTGCTCGATCGCGTCCTGGACAAGGGCATCGTCATCGACGCCTGGCTTCGCGTGTCGGTGGGAGGCATCGACCTGCTGCGTGTCGATGCTCACGTGGTCGTCGCTTCCATCGAGACATACCTGAAATACACCGAGGCCGTCAGCCCCCCCGAGCCCACCGAGGCCTCGCTGCCGTCGGCCGCGCCACCAGCGCTGCGGACCGTGCCGCGCCGGCGCACGGCGCCGGGCGTGCACCCGGCGGCGGTCGGCGCAGCCCGCCTGGCCCACGCCGCGATCCGGGCGTGGAACGGGCGCGACATCCACGGCTATGGCGCGCTGCTGAACGACGACTACGTCGGCGAGACGCACGCCGTGCCGATCACCCTCTACGGCCGCGGCGCCGCGCGGCGGGCCATGCGCATGAAATTTGCTCTGTTCCCCGACCTGAAGTTCGACGTCCACGACGTGGTGGCGACCGGCGACGAGACGCTCGTGAGCTGGGTCGCCACCGCGACCACGCGTGGCCACGAGCGCGTGCGGGTCTCCGGCTGTACCGTCGGCCGGATGCGCGGGGGGAAGATCGGTCACACGTGGTGTTACTGGGACGCGAGAGAGATGCTCGCGCCTCTGCGAGCCCGTTCACATGGATCGCATACTCTGCATTGTGTCGCGGCAACATCCTGAGCTCTTCGCCTACCTGCAGCACCGCTTCAAGGACTCCATGGTCAGCGTGATTCTGGATCGCCGGATGACCGCACGCCGCCGCCGCGAAATCGTCGCCGACGCCGAGGAGCGCCGGCGTGACGAGCGGCGGCGCCGTCCCGACGTCGACGCCGATCTCTTGCACCACTCGCACGTGATCGTCCGGCTGCCGGGTCTTTAACGGAGGGGCGGGCGCGCGATCAGAGACCGAGGGCGGCCAGGCGCGCCGGGGTCGGGACGCCGTCAGCGTCCCAGCCGCGCAGGCCGTAGTACACGTCGAGCATCTCGCGCAGCTCATCGGGCGGGCAGTGCATGCCGGCCGACGGACCGTCGGGGATCGGCTCGTGCATCACCCGCCATGGCAGCGTGTCGTCCGCACGGCGCATGCCCTCGCGCACATTGAAGAGCCGCTCGAGGTTGATGATCCGCTCGCCGACGCGCTCCAGCTCCTCGGCGGTGACGTCCCAGCCGGTGACGGCGCGGACCATGCGTGCATACGGCTCGCCGACGAACAGGCCGAAGCCGCGCTCGGACGTGAAGCGGCACATGACGAGCGAGTCACCGACGGCGGTGAAGTGCTGGCTGCGCATCGCGAACGCGGGCTTGTCTTTCGTGCCGCGGCGATCGAACGTCGGCGCGTACTGCGGCGTCGGCCGCGTGTCGTGATGGCTACCGCCGCGCGTGGCGGTGGCGTAGCCGATCGACAGGCCCTTGAGCGCGCGCGCGGAGTGGGCCGGCAGCTCGAGCCGCTTCACGGCGTACACCAGATTCGTCGCGTCCGGCCGCACCGACGTCGCCAGCCGCCACGCGCCCTCCGCCAGCCGATCGCCGAAACCCTCACGCGCCGCCGTCATCTCGACCAGTCGCAGCATGCCGCGCCAGTCGCCCCAGCCGAACGGCACGCCGACGTCGGCCTTCGTGAGCCAGCCGCGCTCGAGCGCCTCGGCCACGAAGGCCAGCGTCACGCCCATCGAGATCGTGTCCATGCCGCCGAGGTCGCAGAGGTCGTTGGCGAGGATGAGCGCCTCGGGATTGTCGATGCCGAGCATGGGTCCGAGGGCGAAGATCGTCTCGTACTCCGGCATCTTCGCGCGGCGTCCCGCAAATTCGCCGGCGCCGATCGCATACTGCTTGCCGCACGCCACGGGACACTTCAGACACGTGGTGTCGCGCTCGTGGTAGTGCGCCTTCATCTCTTCGCCGCCGATCACGCGCGCGTTCGCGAAGACCTCGCTCTTGAGATTGAAGGCGCCGAGCGCGCCCAGCGCGTTGATGGGGCCGACCAGAAACGGCGTCCCATACGTCGACAGCGCCTTGGTGCCGGTGGCCAGTGGCTCGCGCGTCTCGTCGAGCAGCGCCTTCAGCGCGGGCGCGTCGGCGACGGTGGTCTTGCGCGCTCCACGGACGACGACGGCCTTGAGGTTCTTGCTGCCGAGCACGGCGCCGATGCCGCCGCGTCCCGAGACGCCCTCGCGGTTCCTCCAGTAGTGCGCCATCGCGGCGAAGCGCACGCGCCGCTCGCCGGCGGGGCCGATCGCGATCGCGTCGGCGTCGGCGCCCTCGGCGGCGACGAGCGCCGCCACGCTGTCGCGAGTTGAGCGGCCCCAGAGCGCGTCGGCGGGCTTGATCGTCGCACCCTCTTCGGTCACGAGCAGATACGACGGCGCCGCCGCGCGTCCGGTGATGCACACCGCGTCGAAGCCCGTGCGCTTGAGCGTGGCGGGCAAGCGACCGCCGAACGTCGAGTCGAAGAAGAGGCCGGTCAGCGGCGACTTGCTGGCGACGAGCGCGCGGCTGTTGCCCGGCACGGTGGTATCCGTGATCGGGCCGACGGCGAACACGACCGCATTCGCGGGCTCGAAGGCGTCCACGCCCGCCGGCACGCGATCGTAGAGAATGCGCGCCGCGAGGCCGTTGCCGCCGAGCAGCGCGCGCGCCGTCGACTCGGCCAGCGGCTCGGCGCGCGACGTCCCGGTCGTGAGATCGACGAAGAGGAGGCGGCCGCCGTAGCCGTTCACGGCGTGGGACGCGGCAGCGCCGCCAATTCCTTGCGGGCGGCGTCGCGCACGTCGGCCGGCAGATCACTCTGCGCCAGCAGCTTCTTGTACGCGGTCGTCGCCATCTCCGGCTGCTTGGCGGCGGCGAACGCGCGCGCGGCACCGAGCAGGCCGCGGCGGCCCGTCGCGCTGTCGGGCGCGACGTAGGCGGCGCTCAGGTAGTACTCGACCGCAGCGACCGAGTCGCCCTCGCCCGCATATGTCTCGCCGAGGGCATACGCGGCCTCGGCCGCCGCTGCTCCCTCGCTGCTCTTGAGCAGCCGCTCGAGGATCGGGCGCGCGGCGTCCCAGCGCTTCTCCTGCACGAGCAGCCGCGCGTGAGCAAACTGCGCCTCGCGCGTCCAGCCCGTCGCCGAGGCGTCGCGCGGGCCGCGCCCGTACGCCTCGAGAGCGCCGGCACGATCGCCGGCCGCCTCGCGCGCGCGCGCCAGCGCGAGCCACGCGCGCGGCGCGTCGCTGTCGTTCGGTGAGGCCGCGACGAACTGCTCGAGCGCCGGCCGCGCCTCCGCCGGCTTGCCCGTGGCAATCTGCGCCTCCGCCAGCCGCAGCCACGCGGCCTGGGCGAGCGGATGCTGGGGATAGCGCTCGCGCAGCAGCTTCGTGCTCTCGAGCGCGGTCGGCCATGCCGGCGCCGCGGCCGCGCCGGCACCGACGCGCTCGAGCGCGTCCGGCGCGACGTCGGAGGCCGGGTAGTCGTTGACGAGCCGACGCGCGAGGCTCAGCGCGCCTGCCCAGTCCTTGTCCTCGGCCGCGATCGCCGTGAGGACGTAGAGCAGCGACGCCGCGCGCGTCGCCCCCGCCGCGCCGGGCGGCGTCGCGGACAGCGCCGCCTGCGCCGGCGCCTTGAAGTCTCGAGTTCCGCCCTTCATGAATGCGACGACGGCGAGCCCGTAGTTCGCCGCCGCAACCTCGTCCGGCGTGCCGGAGTCGCGCACCGTGGTGAAGAGACGCTCGGCGTCCTCGCGGCGGCCGTTGGCCAGCGCCACACTCGCCACGCCGAGCTGGCCGAGCGCCACCGAGCCGTCCTTCTGCGTCAGCGTGAACTCGCGCAACGCCTCGTCGCGCTTGCCCTGAGCGAGCAGTGCCGTGCCGAGCGCCGCGTGCGCGCGGCCGAACAGCGCGGGGAAGGGCGCGCGGCCGAGCCAGTCGCGCAGGGCCGCGTCGGCACCGGCGGCGTCGCCCTGACGCAGCAGCGCGAGCCCGCGATTGAAGCGCGCGAAGTCCGCGCGCGGATGGGTCGGATACGAGGCGATGATGCGCTCCACCATCTCGCGCCCCGCCGTGAGGTCCCCCGCCTCCAGGGCCAGCTCCGAGGCGAGCAGGAGCGTGTCGGGCGCGCGGGCGTCGTCGGGCCTGGCGCGCACGGCCTCCAGCAGCTCGCGGCGCGCGTCGTTCTTGCGTCCCTGCTTGAGGTACGTCCACGCCAGCGCCGTGCGCGCGAGCGGCGCCTGCGGATCGGCCGGGAACTCCACGAGCATGCGGCGCAGCGCGGCGCCCGCCGCCATGTAGTCGCCGGCCTGATACGCCGCCTCGGCCTGCAGGAGCAGCGCGGGCAGCAGCAGCTGAGGCCCCGGTCCCGGCTTGGCGTTGAGCAACGGCGTCAGATCGGTCACGGCCTGGTTGTACTCGCGGATTTCGAAATCGATGCGCGCCTGCCGCACGGCGGCCTGACGCCCCATCGGCGTGCCGGAGGCCACCTTCTGGGCCAGCTCGAACTGCGTGCGCGCTTCGTCGCGGTCGCCCTGCGCCCGACGCGCCTCGCCCTTCACGATCAGCACCCAGGCGCGCGCGGCGGGATCGAGATTGGCGCCGAGCAGCTCCTGATAAATAGGTTCGGCATCGACGGGGTTGGTGGTATCGAGCGAGGCGCGCGCGAGCCGGAACAGCATCGGATAGGCGAGCGGCGAGCGCCGCGTGCTCAGCGCGGCCACGCTCTTGCGCGCGCCGGCCCAGTCGCCCGTGGCCACCAGCGCCAGCGCCAGTCCCGCGGACGCCCATTCACTCTCCGCGCTGCCCGAGTACGCGCGGAACGAGGTCACGGCCTCCGGCGCGTGGCCGGCGGCGAGCGCCCACCACGCCAGTCGCAGCACGCCCGCGGGGAACAACGGGTGCGCGCCGCCCTGCGTGAACTGGCGCAGCATCGTCTCGGCGCGCGCGGCCTGGCCGATTCGTCCGAGCGTGTCGCCGTGCCAGAAGAGGACGTCGCGCGCGATCGTCGGCGGCACGCTACGCGACTCCACCTGAGTCCATTCCTTGTCGGCCTCTTCCCACCGGCCGAGCGCATAGAGCGACAGCGCGAGCCCGTGGCGTCCCCATGCGTCGAGCGGCGACGGCGTCGGCCCGGACAGCAGCATGGCGAACGTGTCGCGTGCGCGGCCCGCTTCGCGCAGCCGCAGCGCCGTCCAGCCGGCGCCGTGCATCGCCCACGCACCCCATTCCTGCCGGGGCACCTCCTGTGCGACCTGCCGGAAGAGCCAGTCGGCCTGCTCGGTGCGGTCCAGTCGCCACAGCGTCTCGGCCAGCCAGTAGCGCGCCTCCTGGAGCAGCTCGCGTTCGGTGCTCTTGCGCACGGCGTTGTCGAGCGCCTTGGCCGCGTCGTCGAGGTCGCCGCGCTGAAAGCGTGCGCGCCCGCACTCGAGCGACTCGCTGGCGATGCCGAGCCACGAGCCCACACACGGCAGCGCGCGCGGCGACTGCACGAACGCGGTGGGCTTCTCGGCGGCGGGCGGCGCGGGGATCGCGGGCGGGAACGCGGGCAACTCGACGGGCGCTGGCGGCAGCGGCAGCTCGGTCGCGAGCGCCGGCTTCTCGGACGGCGCCTGCGCGAACGGGATGAGGCGCGCCAGGTCAGGCGGCGGCGGCTCGGGCGGGCGCGGCGACGCGGCGCCGACGAGTGCGAACCAGACGGCTCCCAGGGCGAGCGCTCGCCTCACGGCCTGCTGTCCTTCTTCGCGGCGGGCTTCGTTCCGTTCGTCCCAGACTTCGTCCCGCCGCTCGGCGCCGACTTACCCGGGGCGGGATTGGACAGGCGCGCCTTGACCGCGCCGGCGCGCTCGCGCGCCCAGTCCCGCAGCGTCGCGTCGGGACTGCGGGCCGCGACTGCCTCGTAGGCCGAGAGCGCGGCCTTCCAGGATTGCTGCTCTTCGCGCGCGAGCCCGAGGCCCGCGAGCGCGCGGAAGCGAACGCCGGTCTCCACCTCGGACACGGTGCCGACCGTCTCGAAGGCCTTGGCCGCCTCCGCGTAACGCTTTTGCTTGAGCTCGGATTCGCCCAGCAGCAGCCACGCCTCGGAGCGCACCGCGCCGTCATCGCTCTTGGTCGCCTGCGTCGCGTACGTCGCCGCCGATTTCCAGCTCTTCTGCTTGAAGGCGGCCGACCCGAAATCGAGCGCGAGCTTCAGCGTCAACGGATGGTCGGGGAAGTCGGTCGACAGGCGTTTCCACGCGGCCTCGCGGTCACGTGGCCGATCGAGCCGCCCGGCGACCTCAGCCGCGCTGTACAGCGCCTCCGCCGCCGGTGGGCTCTGCTCCATCAGCGCCTTGTAGGCTTTGAGCTGGTCGGCCTTGTCGGAAGAGCGCGCAAGCGCCTGCGGGATGAGCCGCCGCGCAGTGGCCGTCCGCGGATGATTCGGGTGGGCCGCGACGAACGCTTCGAGCTCGGCGACGCCGCCGCTCGGGTCGGTGCCTGAAGTGCTCTTGATCCAGCCGCTCCAGAACTGCGCATCAGCGACGAGCGGCGAGCTCGGATACTTCTTCGGGAAATCCGCGAGCAGCGACAGCGCCTCGCTGGTCCTCTTGAGATCCGCGAGCGCCCGCGCGGCCTGCAGCGTCGCCGACGGTGCCAGCGCGTGATTGGGAAACGCTGAGATGAGCTCGCGGAAGCTGGCGATCGCCGGCTCTGGCCGTTTCAGCTCGAGATCGCTCCACGCGCGGCCATAGAACGCCTCGGGAGCCAGCGGGCCCGCCGCGTCTGCGAGCACCACCGCGTCGTAGGCGTCGCGCGCATCGAGGAATCGCTTGAGCCGGAACAGCGCTTCCGCCTCCCAGAAGCGCGCCTCCTGGGAACGGCCCGGCACCGGCGTCAGCGTCTGAGCGCGTTTGAACGCCTCGAGCGCGGCCTGCGCGTCGCCCGCCTGCAGCCGCGCTTTACCGAGCAGTAGCACCGCGTCGGGAACGCGCGCGTCCTTGGGATACTGAGCGACGAAGCGCTCGAGGGCGCGGCGCGAGGCGGGATAGAGACTATCGGCGAACGCACGTTCGCCCACCAGCCAAAGCCGATCCGCCTCTTCGAGGGCGGCGGCGGGCGATACGAGGGACAGGAGCACGAGCGCGATGCCGGCCGAGATGCGCGGCGCGCGGCGCTTCATCGGTCAGAGGTTAGCACGGCTCCCGCGTTTTCTTCACGGGCTGTTGCGGTACACGATCGTCACGACCGTGCGTCCGCAACTCCCACAGATCACGCCGCACCGGAAGTGCTCGTGGTCCAGCAGCAGCGTCTCGATCCGCTCGCGCATCGCCGTCAGCGTCGCTTCGCACGCGAGGGCGAGGCAGGCGGCACACAGCGCATCTCCACCCGCTTCCTTCAGCACGCGGCGGACAGCATGTTCCGTAGCACTCATCAGACGACCTCCCGAGCGGTGATGTCGATCAAGAGTTGCCGAGAGTAACCGCGAACACCAGTCGGGAAGTTCCTGAGCGCCTCTTCTGCCATCCCCCGACGACGTCACGGGGATAGCCGTAGCAGAGCCGTCGGGGTCAGAACGGCGTGGCCGAGCTATGGTACGGTTCCAGCGTGCGTGTGTGCGTCTTCGATCTCGATCACACGCTGGTCTCCTCGCCTCTGGACCTGGCGGCGATGGCCCTCGAGATGCGCGCGTACATCGAGAGCTGCCGCGGGGCGCTGCCGGCGCGCGAGGAGCGCTACCGTGTCGGCGAGCTCGTGCGCTGGTGTCGCGATCACGCGCCCGACATCAGCACGCCGGTGTGGGACATCGCGCTCGACCACGAGCGGCGCGCCGTCGCCGCCGCCTGGCTCGAGCCGGGCGCGCGCGAGGCGCTGATCGGCGCGCGCGAAGCCGGCTTCGCGACGGCGCTGTGGACCAACAACGCGCGGGAGGTGACCGAGATCGCGCTCGACCGCTTCGCCCTGGGCGACGCGCTCGACCTCGTCGTCACCCGCGACGAGATGACGGAAATGAAACCCTCCGCCGACGGCTGGCGCGTCATCACCGCGCGATTCGCCGGCGTGCGCGACGCGGTGGTCGTCGGCGACTCGTGGGTCGACGGCGTCGCCGCGGCCGCGGCCGGCGTGCCGTTCGTCGCCTATCGTCCGCGCGAAGGCGAGCTGGCGCGCTGGAAGATCACGCCGATCGCCATGCTCGAGGACCTCACCGCGCTGCCCGCGCTATTGCGCGGGCGCGCCAACGGCGGCTAGCGTGGAGCTGTTTCCCGAGCCGGCGAGCGCGGCCGGTCCCCCACCGGCGGGGCCGCTGGCCGATCGCGTGCGGCCACGCACGCTCGACGAGGTCGTCGGGCAGGACCATCTGCTCGGGCCGGGCCGCGTGTTGCGCGTGGCGCTCGAGCGCGGCGAGCTGCACTCGATGATCCTGTGGGGCCCGCCGGGCTCGGGGAAAACGACGCTCGCTTCGCTGATGGCCCACGTCACCGGGGCGCGCTTCGTCGCGTTTTCCGCCGTGCTCTCCGGCGTGAAGGAGATCCGTCAGGTCGTCGCGGAGGCCGAGACGGAGCGCGCGCGGCGAGGCCGCCGCACGATCCTCTTCGTCGACGAGATCCACCGCTTCAACCGCGCGCAGCAGGACGCATTCCTGCCCCACGTCGAGAAGGGCACGATCGTGCTGATCGGCGCCACCACCGAGAATCCGTCGTTCGAGGTCAACAGCGCGCTGCTCTCGCGGTGCCGCGTGTACGTGCTGCGCCCGCTCGGCGAGCCCGAGGTGATCCAGATCTTGAAGGCGGCGCTCGCCGATCGCGAGCACGGTCTGGGTGCCGCCGGTCTGCGCGCCGACGACGATGCGCTCGCCCACATCGCGCGGCTGGCCAACGGCGACGCGCGGGCCGCGCTCAACGTGCTCGAGCTGGCCGCGCAGCTCGCGGCCGGCGAAACGATCACCGCGGCGACGATCCGCGAGGCGGGCCAGCGGCGCACGCTGCTCTATGACAAAAGCGGCGAGGAGCACTACAACCTCATCTCCGCTCTGCACAAGTCGCTACGCGATTCCGATCCCGACGCGTCGCTGTACTGGATGACGCGCATGCTGGATTCCGGCGAGGATCCGCTCTACGTGGCGCGGCGCCTCGTGCGGTTCGCGTCGGAAGACGTCGGCAACGCGGATCCCCAGGCCCTCACGCTCACGCTCGCGGCCAAGGAGGCGTACGACTTCCTCGGCTCGCCCGAGGGCGAGCTGGCGCTGGCGCAGGTGACGCTCTATCTCGCCCTCGCGCCGAAATCCAACGCGGCCTACGTCGCCTACACCGAGGCGCGCGCGGACGTCGACGCCGCGCCCGCCGAGCCCGTGCCGCTGCACATCCGCAACGCGCCGACCGGTTTGATGAAGGACCTCGGCTACGGCCGCGGCTATCAGTACGCGCACGATGCGCCGGACGCTCGCGTGGATCAGGAACATCTGCCCGAGTCACTCAGAGGCCGGCGCTACTATCAACCTGCCGATCGAGGTCTGGAGGCAGAGCTCGCCCGCCGGCTGGAGGACTGGCGCCGCTGGCGCGAGCAGCACCGCCCGCCGTCGCCCTAGTCGCTGGCACCGCCTTTGCGACGCTACTGGTCGGAGGTGTGTTGCTATGAAGCCCGCCCTCACCGCAGGCCGCCTGTATTACGCCGACGTCGCGCGCGCGCGCCGCATGACACTGGCCACGATCGCCGGCGCAATTTCATTGGTGGGCATCGAGGGCAACCAGCCCCACGAGATCGGTGCCGTCGTCGTCGGCGCGGGCGACTCCGCGCTGAGCGTTGCGACACCGCCGCCGCCGGCCCCGGCCGAGACGGCCGCGGCACCCTCGTCGCTGCCGCAGCAGGCCGTGGCGCCACGCCCCGCGCCCATGCCGCCGGTCACCGCGCCGCCAGCGGCCGAGCCCGTCGTACCAAAGCCCCCAGCCGAGGAGATGTGGCAGGTCAGCGGTCGGGTGACGGCCGTAACTCCGCGGGAATTCGTTGTCGAGACCGGCGGGGGGGAGGCCGTGCGCGTGGACGTCAGCCGCCTCAGCACGTGGACCCGCGACGCCGTGCGGGCCGGCGACCAGATCAAGCTGTTCGGAATTCCGCAAAAAGATAACCGACTCGTGGCAAACGGATTCATCCAGGAGGCCCCCGCCCGGGCTGGCACAAGCCGCTAAAGGCCGCCGGTCGCCGCCTGCTAGAATGCGGGGCATGGCCCCGCTCCGCGTGGGCGTGATCTTCGGCGGGCGCTCCGGGGAGCACGAGGTCTCACTCGCGTCCGCCGCCTCGGTGATCGCGGCGCTCGAGCATCGGGGCCATATCGTCGTCCCCATCGGGATCGGCCGTGACGGTCGCTGGGTCGTCGGCGGCGATCCTCTCCGCGCGCTGGCCACGCAGGCGCGCGTCGGCCTGCCGAGCGGTGACGCCACCGGCGCCGTCAAGAAAGCCCTCGCCGATCGCGCGGAGAGCGCCGACACCGCGCTCGCCTCCAACGCACTCGTCCGCGTCGAGCCCGCCGGCGGGATGCCCGCGGAGCTGCGCGCGGGTCTCGACGTGGTCGTCATCATGCTGCACGGCCCCTATGGCGAGGACGGCACCATCCAGGGAATGCTCGAGTTGGCGGACGTGCCGTACGTCGGCGCCGGCGTGCTGGCCTCCGCCGTCGGCATGGACAAGGCGACGATGAAGGCCGTGTTCTCGGCGCACGGGCTCCCGCTCGTCGAGTACACCGTGGTGCTGCGCCGCGAGTGGCGCGAGCGCCCGGAGGTCGTGGCGCGGCGCGTGCGCGAGGTGACGGGCTTCCCCTGCTTCGTCAAGCCGTCGAACCTCGGCTCGAGCGTCGGCATCAGCCGCGTGAAGGACGCCGCGGCGCTGCCGGCGGCGCTCGACGAGGCGGCGCG
>QHSO01000157.1 GCA_003220475.1 Candidatus Rokuibacteriota bacterium
CAGGTATGTACTCACCGCGCTTGGTGAGCGTCTGATACAGGTCGAGGCCGCCCTGGCCGGGCATCCGGACGTCGAGCACGAGACAGCACGGGCCGACGATCGGCGGCCGGGCGAGGAACTCTTCGGCGGACCCATAGGTCTCGGCCCGGTAGCCGGCGGCGCGGAGCAGGCGCTCGAGGCCGCGCCGTACGGAGGCGTCGTCGTCGACGACGATGACGGTCGCTTCGGGCTCGGTCACGGCACGCTGACGCCCGCGGCCGGCAGCAGGAAGTGGAACATGGCTCCGCGCCTCGGATTGCTTCGCGCCCGAATGGAACCGCCGTGGGCCTGCAGGATGGAGCGCGCGATGGAGAGTCCCATGCCCATGCCCGACGACTTCGTCGTGTAGAACGGCTCGAAAATCATCTCCTCGGCGCCCGGGGCCAGTCCGGGCCCTGTGTCCTCGATGACAACCTCGACGCCGCGGCTGTCCGGCCGCGTTCGGACGACCACGACGCGCTGCGCGCGCGTTCTGTCGACCATCGCCTCCATGGCGTTGAGCAGCAAGTTCAGCACGACCTGCTGGAGTTGCACGCGATCACCGAGCACGATCAGCGGCCCCGCCGCGAGGTCTGACGTGATGTCGACGCCGCGGATGATCGCGTCGCTGCTCACGAGCTTGATGACGCCGCGAATCACGTCGTTGACGTCGACACGCGCAACCTCCGGCTCGCCTTTCCGCATCAGCTCCCGCAGGCGGTTGATCACGTCGGCCGCCCGCTTGTCGTCCTCGACGATGTCCGACAGAATGCTGCGGATTTCGCCGTAGTGGGGTGGCGTGGCGTCCAGGAAGCGCTGCGCCGCCTGCGCGTTGGTTCTGATACCCGCCAGCGGCTGGTTCAGCTCGTGCGCGAGCGACGCCGTGAGCTCGCCCATTGTGAACACCCGTGCGGAGTGCGCGAGCTCCTGACGAATCCGCTGGGCATCGATCTCCGCGCGCTTGACGTCGGTCGTGTCGGCGTGGGCCACGACCGCACCGCCGCCGTCCCGATCCGGCAACGGCACGACGGAGATCGTGTACCAGCTCGCGACCGGCTCGCCGCCGCTGTACTCGAGCGTGAACGTCGGCAGGGAGCCCGCGAGCACGGCGCCGACCAGCTCGACGGCCTCTGCGGCCTGTGCCCTGCCGGCGCCGGCGGCGCGGCGGCACGCCTCGACGTAGCTTTCGCCGACTTCGGCCTGAGCAGCCCAGGCGGCGGGATCATCTCGGAACCGCAGCCAACTGGCGTTGACGGTCACGACACGGCCGCTGTGATCGAGCACGGCCACGCCGCTGGTGAGTGAGGCGAGGATGGCCGACTTCAGGGCCTCGCTGGCCCGGATCGCCTCGTCGGCGTCTTTTTGAGCGAGTGCGCTCGCGAAGACCTCGGCAACCAGCCGCAGCCGCTGAATCAGCTCCGGCGGCCAGGCGCGGTCCGTCGTGAACATCACGAACGCCAGGCAGCCGAGGACCTCGCCACCCGCCACCAGCGGCAGCACGAGCGTCGAGCGGGCGCCGCCCGTCCGCATCATGTGGACGTCGCGTGCCGCCTCCGGCGGCGCGTCGTCGATTCGTCCGATGGCGACGGCGCGCTCGGCGGCCAGCTCCGCGCGCATCCACGGAAAGGCCTCGTTGGTCATGAGCGCCGGCGACGCGGCGACGCCTGGCCGAATCCACGAGTAGGCGCTGCGGACGTCGTCGGAGTGCCGGGGGAAGCGGTACACCACGAGGCGATCGACCTCGAGAAACAGTCCGAGCTCGCGCAGCCACGTCCCGAAGGCCGCATCCGTACCCGAAGCGGCGATGTGCACGAACGAGCCCGACAGCTGCGCGAGGAGCTCTTCGAACCGCAGCCGTTCGGCAAGCGCCGCCTGCGCCCGCCGGCGCTCTTCGATCACGGCCGCTAGACAGAGGAGCGGAATCGCGGTCACGCTCAAGTAAATCTGAAGCGCCAGCACGCTTTGAGCGGGCGGCATCGCCGAGAACACGCCGCGGCCCTGCGCGCCTGCCCAGATCGCCACCAGCGTCGTCACGAGCAGCGTCATGCTGAAGCCTCCGGGCCCGAACCGCACGGCCGCCCAGAACAGCACGGGAAGCAGGAAGGCGAACTGCGTGCCCGGCTCCCTCAGCGCGGCGATGCGGTCGAACGCCGGGCCGAACGCGACCATGCCCACGGCCAGCGGTGCGACCGCCAGGAGGGCGCCCTCCAGGCGACGTAACGGCGCGGCGTTCTTCATCCAGGGCAGCAGCCGCGTGACCGCCATCACGATGGCCGGCACCAGCATGAGCTCCGTCAGCGTGTTCGAGAAAAACCGCGTCCGCCACACGAGCCAATACGGCTCCGCATTGAACAGGGAGACGACGGCCGCGTCCGCGAACGAGGACAGGAACGGTGCGGCCAGCACGGCATACATCACGAAGATCGCGACGTCGCGCAACGTGTCGAACCGCCGGCCGTCACCGAATCGCCGGACGGCGCCGGCCGCAAGCAGCGCTTCGGTGCAATTCGTGACGAACAACGCGAGCACGAGGGCGGTCGGACGCCCGACGCCGAACTGCACGATGAGATGCGCCGGCAGGGCAGCCAGGAGATAGAGCGGCCACCGTTGCGGCGCGGTCAGCAGCAGCGTTGCGGTGAGTATGGCGTTGGGCGGCCAGAGCACGGAGGTGGTCAACGGCAGAAACCGCAGCTGCTCGCCGACCTTCGCGCCGAGCAGATACGCGAGACACACCAGCACCGCAGTGAGTGCGGTCCTCGTCGTTGAGCTCATCGCGAGCCGCATCGCGCGGCGATCAGGGCCGGGCTACTCTGCGGCGACTCGCTTCCGTGCCGAGGCGATGGCCCCGTTGTGCCTGGCGTAGATCCTCGCGATCTCGTTGCGAGTCACTCAGCAGTCTGAGGCACGGCCGCAGGTGCGCGCCGCCGCCGTCGCCGCGCGGGACCGCCGCCGCGGCACTGCCGTCCGAGATGCGGCGAAAGCGGTGAGCGCGGGAGTTCCGCATAGCGTCCGACATCCTGTCTCCTCCAGGCCCCGGATCGTACCGCAACGCGGGAGCGTCGGCGAGTACTACGATGCGCCAACTCAGAGCGTCGTCGGCGAAGGATGACGACCGCGGACGCGCTTGCAGTGCGAGCTGCGTGCCCGCGCTTCGAGGGTGCCCTCGTCGCGCGGGCGTACAGCTCATTCGCGGTCGGATTGACATTTTTTATCGCAGGCGCGCCGCGGCGAAAATCGGACCTTCTGCCTAGGCCTCGCCGTATTGGACGAAGGTCCCATGGGCCGCCGGTCCGCGCGCGCGGTAGAAGAGCGCCCATGATGCGTGCGGCCCATGAAGAGCCGGGCAATGCGAAGCACGCGGCGATCGCTGCGATCACTCGCGCGCAGCAGGATCTCGAGCACGCGGTCATGCAGCTCGATCTGCTGCCCGCAGTCGACGTCCATTCGGTCGCGCTCGCCGCGCACGCACTGAACAGCTTCCTGACCGTCTCGGGCGGTGTCGTCGAGCTGCTGCTGCCGGTGCTGCGTCACCATCCCGATCGTCAGGTGACCGTATGGCTCGAAGGGCTGGCTCACGCGAACGATCTGATGAACCACACCGTGAGCCAGCTGATGAACAACTCGGTCGGCGTCGAGCTGACGCCGCGACTCGAGGACGTCGACCTGGCGCGCCTGGTCGAGCGCGCCTGCGCATACTACCGGCGCGCCGCGGAAGACAAGAGCGTCAAATTGATCTTCAGTCTTCACGGCGACGTGCGGCCCGTGCGTACCGACCGCGTGCTCACCGCCGCGGTTCTCGACAACCTCTTGTCGAACGCCGTGAAGTACTCGTCGCCTGACCGACACATCTGGGTGGAGCTGCACGGCGAGCGCGACGGCGTCGTGTGCAGCGTCCGGGACGAAGGGCCGGGGCTGAGCCATGACGAGCAGGCGCGCCTCTTCCGACCGGGCATTCGTCTGGAGCCGATCCCGGCGGCCGGCGAGCGCTCCGGCGGCTACGGGCTCGCGATCGCCCGAAGCTTCGTCGATCGCCTCGGTGGCGAGCTGACGTGCGCGAGCACGCCGAACCGAGGCACCACGTTCTCGTTCTGGCTGCCAACCGTTCGGCCGCGTCCGTGAAGGGAAAGACTATGCCACAGAGCTTGCCGCGTCTCACCAGCGTCCTCTGTTTCGGGACCCTCGCGCTCACGGGCTGCGGTGGGCCGCTGTCCGGCCCGCGCAGTCTGGACTCCGCGCTCAACGCCGGCCCGCGTCAGATCCAAGGCACCGTGGCCGACACCGCCGCGCCCGAAGAGGGCATGGCGCAGGCGCGCGAGGCGACGGGCGATACCGACGCGGAGATGATCGAAGCCTACGATCCGTGGGAAGGCTGGAACACGAAGGCGTTCGACTTCAATCGACGCGTGGATAGATATGTCCTGCGGCCGGTCGCGAAGGGCTACAACTTCCTCCTCCCGGACGAGATCCAGACGATGATCGCGAACGGCTTCGACAACATCTCGTTCGTTCCGCGTGTCATCAACAACCTGCTTCAGGGCAAGATCAAGGGCGCCGGTCGCGAGCTCACGCGCTTTTTGATCAACAGCACGGCCGGCGTCGGCGGCCTGTTCGATCCGGCCCGGGACGTCTTCGGCGTTCAGAAAAGCCGCGGCGACTTCGGACAGACACTGTGTGTCTACGGTGTGAAGCCGGGGCGGTACGTGATCGTGCCGTTCCTGGAGCCGCTGACGATCCGCGACGGAGTCGGCAAAGCGATCGACGGCGCGCTGGACCCGCTCTCCTACGTGCTGCCGCTCGTCTGGGACCGGCTCGCGATGAAGGCCGGCGACATCGTCAACGACCGCTCGCTGAACCTCGATCTGTTCCAGGGGTTCGAAGAGAGCGCGATCGACATGTACAGCTCGGTGCGCCATGCCTATCTGCAGCGCCGCGAGCGTATCTGCCGCGAATAGCGCGCGGCGTCTTCGCGCGACGCGCGCTCAGCGTTGCCCCGGCGCGGGGCAGCAGGCCGCGCAGCGCCCCCTCGAGGCGCTCCCTGGCCGGATGGGACAAAGGTCCCATATGTTACGCGGGCGCTTCCTGCTACGAAATGCGCATGAACACAGCGCTCGGGATCATGAACACAGCGCTCGGGATGGTGTCGGCCGTCCTCCTCATGATCACGCCCGCCGTCGCGGCGTCGCTGGACGGCTCGGCGCGCCTGAACTGCGCGATCCAGGCGGTGATGGTCTGCCACGACCAGTCATCCTGCGTGCGCGGGACCGCGGCGACGGTCAACATGCCGGCGACGCTGAAGATCGATCTCGGCGAGCGGATGGTGACGGGCGCCGCCACCGGACGGACGGCCAGAATCACCTCGGTCGGACGCGGCGAAGGCCGGCTGCTCGTGCAAGGCGAGGAGACGGGCAAGCGCGGCATCGCGTGGGACGTGGTGATCGCCGAGGCGTCCGGCGTCATGTCCGGCGCCGTGCTCAGTCACGAGGGCGGCTTTCTGATGTTCGGAGCCTGCTCGCCGGGCTAGAGATCGACGGCCGCACGCCGTCAGCGAGTGACGCGATCGGTCTTGGGCGGATCGAAGCGGCGCTGGCGGGCCAGCGTCCACAGCACCCGCCACGCGCCCCGCGTCGCGAGCAGCCGAGTCAACGACCATCGGGAGGGGACGGAAATGGCGGGTAACCCGTGACCCGATGCCCGACCCTCTCCTTGGCCCTATTTATCGCTCGGCCGCCCTCCGTTCCCTGTACCGCAGCGGGTACGGCGGAGAACTTGCCCGCTGTCAGGTGTCCTTGAGAAACGTGCGGAGCTCGCGCACGACGTCCGCCGTCGCCTCGATCAGGAGGCTGTGACGATATCGCGGCAGGATCAAGAGATGTGAGCCGGCGATACGCTGGTGAATGGCCCTCGCCATCGTCGGCGTCGAGCCCGTGTCGTGCTCGCCCGTCATTACCAGCGTCGGACAGGTGATCTTATGGAGCTCGTCGATGACGTCGGACTCGGCAAATACGCGATATGCCGCGGCGTAGCCCGCGGGGTCATTGCCGAGCACCCGCTGGATCTGGCGCTCGATGACTTCGGGGTGCCGTGCTCGGAACTCCGGTGTGAACCATCGCTCGACCGCTTCACCGACAGTCATGGCCGCTCCGCCGCGTGCCAGATCTTCCGCACGCTTCACCACCGCTGCTCGCTGCTCGGCCGTTCGACCCGCCACCGCGCTCACGATCGCGAGCGCCTGGACGCGATTCGGATATCGTACGGTGAACGCGGGCGCGATCATCCCCCCGAACGAAAAACCGACGAGCGTGGTTCGATCGACCGACTGTGCGTCGAGCAACGCGGCGAGATCGGCGACATAGTCGTCTAGAGCATAGGGCCCTGGCGGCTTGCCTGATTTTGCATGGCCGCGAAGGTCATAGCGGAGCAGGGTGAACTCATCGCGCAGGGCGGCAACGACGCCGTCCCACGCCTGAAGGTGTGAGCCGACTCCGTGAACCAGCGTGACGTGACGGCCGCGCCCCTCCACTTCGTAGTTGATCGTGGCGCCGTCGCGCGACCTGATCATCGCGTAGCCCCGCGAGTCGCCGTGAAGTGGGGCATCACGTGGCGGCCGAAGAGCTCCAGCGACCGCATCGCGACGTCATGCGGCAGGCCGAAGCTCGCGCCGTAACAGTAGTGATCGACGCCGAGCCGCTCGTAGTGTCGGAGGCGGCCGACCACCTGGTCAGGTGTACCGAACATCAGGTTGTCGCGCAGGGTCTCAGGCCCGAGCGGCGTGGCGGCGCCGGCTGGCGTCAGCGGATCCATCGGAGTCGGGAAGCCGTTGACCACGCCGGCCGCGTTGTAGAAGAGGCCGTTGAACACGCGCAGGTCCTCCGCAGCGGTCTCCGCGGGCAGTCGCCAGTCCTTGGCGTCCTCGTATACGCAGGTGCGGCGCAACACCATGAAGCGCGGGCGGCGCGCACCAGGATGGTCGGCGATGGCCTTGGCGAGCTTGCCGGCCAGGTTCTCGACTTCGCTATCTGGCTTGCTGAGCGGCGTGGCCATGACGTCGAGACCGTGCCGCACGGTCCAGTCGTACGTCTCCGGGTCGCGGGCCGCCACCCACAGCGGCGGGTGAGGTCGCTGCAGCGGCTTGGGAACCGAGGTCGCGCGGGGAAACTTCCAGATCGTGCCGTCGTGCGCGTAGTCGCCTTGCCACAGCTTCTGCACGGCCGGTATCAGCTCGCGGAGATGGTCGCCGCCTTTCTCTTGCGCGATTCCGCCCGCCATCCGATCGAACTCGTACTGATATGCGCCGCGCCCGAAGCCGATTTCTAGACGACCGCCGATCAGGATGTCGGCGAGCGCGATCTCCCCTGCGGCGCGCAACGGATTCCAGTACGGCGCGGTGATCACGGCCGTGCCGAGGCGTATCGTTCGAGTGTGCGGAGCCCAGTGCATGATCAGCACAAGCGGGTTCGGCGCGATCGTGTATTCGATCGTGTGATGCTCGGCGGCCCACGCGATATCGAAGCCGAGCCGCTCCGCCGCGGCCACCATCTCGAGCGCCTGGGCGGCGACGGTCTCCATCGTTACGTCCGGCCGCCGGCGCG
>QHSO01000321.1 GCA_003220475.1 Candidatus Rokuibacteriota bacterium
CGATCAGCCGCGCGATGGCGTGGTCGCATTCGCCGTGCGCCTTCGCCAGGATGTCCTTGTAGAGGAGCTCGGGCGTGTCGTCGAGGAGTCCCGCCGCGCGCTGCAGCTTGGTGCCCGCCGCCGGGATCTGTCCGCTCGAGAGCGAGGTGCTGCCGGAGGGCTTGGCGTCGCGCTCGAGGATCACCACCTCGGCGCCGTGCTCCTTCGCCGCGAGCGCCGCGATCGTGCCGCAGGCGCCGGCGCCGATGACGAGGACCTGCGTGTGAGTCGGGAACTGCCGGCCTTCGGCCTTGAGGATCGCCATTTCTACTTCGACATGAGGTTAGGCAGCCAGGTGATCATCCCGGGGAAGATCACGTAAAGGACGAGCGAAAGGAAATCCATCGCAATGAAGGGCATCACGCCGGTGAACACCTGCCCGAGCGTGACCGGCACCGGCGAGGAGCTCTTCACGACGAACACGTTCAGGCCCACCGGCGGCGTGAGCACGCCGATCTCGGCGAGCTTCACCGACACCACCCCGAGCCAGATCGGGTCGAAACCCTGCGCTGCCATCACCGGGTACATGATCGGCAGCGTCATCACCATGATCGCGATCGGCTCGATGAAGCAGCCGAGGATCGTGAAGAGGACCACGTAGCCGATCAGGTAGGTGTACTTGCCGGTGCCGAGCGAGAGCAGGGCGTTGGAGATGATGTCGACCAGCCCGGAATAGGTGAGGAAGCGCGCGAACAGCATGCCGCCGACGACGATGATGAAGATCACCGAGGTGGTGACCGCCGCCTCCTTCAGCACCTCGGTCAGCGTGCCGAGGCCGAGCTTGCGCTTGACCAGGGCGATGAGGAACGCCGATGCCGGACACGCCGTAAAGCGAGCGCCAGCGCTCGGACCAGCCGATCTTGATGTCCGCGAGCGGCGCGAGATCAGGCCGCACGCGCGCCAGCACGTAGATGCCGCCGCAATAGATCAGCGCTGTGACGATGCCGGGGATGATGCCGGCAATGAGGAGCTTGCCGATCGACTGCTCCGTGATCACGCCGTAGATCACCATCAGGATGCTCGGCGGGATCAGCGCCGCGAGCGTTCCGGCGGCGGCGATGCAGCCCGAGCTCAGGCGCACGTCGTAGCCAAAGCGCGTCATCTCCGGCATCGCCATCTTGGTGAACACCGCCGCGTTGACGATGGTGGAGCCCGACGCCGCGCCGAACGCGGCGGAGGACATGACGGTCGCCATCGCGAGGCCGCCGCGCAGCTTGCCGAGCCAGACATACGCGGCGCGGAAGCACTCGGTGACGATGCCCGCCGCGGTGGCGAACGAGCCCATCAGGATGAAGAGCGGAATCACCGCCAGGTTGAAATTGTTGGTGGTGCTGAACGGAACTGCGGCGAACTGCGCCCCGGCGGCATCCGCCCCGACCGTGAGCAGGATGCCGATGAATCCGGCAAGACCGAGCGCCACGCCGATGTGCACCCCGAGCGCGAGGCACCCGATGAGGAACGGAATGACGATCCAGCCGGCGGCCTGGGCCGAAAGCAGCTCCATTGCGGCTCAGCTCACCTTGGCCGTGTCTTCTGGCTCGGGGCCGTGCTGCGGCGGCGGCTCACCGCGCCAGGTGCGCCCGAAGTCCGCGATCACAGCGATGGCGAGCTGCAGCACGAGCAGCACCGCGCCGGCGCTGAGCAGCGTCCGCGCAGGATAGAGCGGGAAGCGGATCGTGCCCATCGTCGCCTCCCGGATCTCCCAGCTATAGGAGAGCTCGCCGAAGCTGTACCAGGCGAGCAGCACGAAGAACACGAGCGCGAGCAAATGGGTGAAGAGATCGGCCAGCGACTTCATGCGCGCGCTCATGAAGCCGTGCAGGATCTCGACGCGGATGTGGCCACGCTTTTCCTGCGTGAACGCGAGCGCGCCGAAGACGATCAGCACCATCGTGCTCTCGGTGATCTCGAGGGTTCCGGGCACCGGCCAGTCGAAGAAATTGGTGCCGACCACGTCCGCGAAACAGATCAGCATGGACAGCATCATGCCGATGGAGCCGAGCAGCACCAGGCCTACGGCCAGGCGCCGCAGGATCTCCGCGCACCACCTCATTTGGCGAGCAGCTGCCTCCAGCGCGCCGCCACCTTCTTCGGCGTCTCGGCGTCCTTGGTGGCCGCCGCCGTGGCCTTCTCCCACGAGTCGAGGAAGTCCGGCGAAGCCGCCTTCCACTTCTTCAGCTCGTCGGCCGGGAACGGCTTGAACGTGCCGCCCTTCTCCTTGATGTTCTCGGCCGCCTTCTTCTCGAAATCGCCGACCCAGGCGAGATAGTCCTGCATCGTCTTGGCGGACTGGTCGCGGAAGACGTTCTGGATGTCCTTCGGCAGGCGCGACCAGGTGCGCTTGCTCATCGTGATGTTATGGCCGGTCAGCGCCATCAC
>QHSO01000322.1 GCA_003220475.1 Candidatus Rokuibacteriota bacterium
GCAAGGGCCAGCCGCGCAACTTCGTGGGCCGGGCGCTACGACGCGACTATCCGTTCTTCGTCTGGCTCGAGAACACGCTCGTGATCTTCGGCGGCTCGGTCGTCATCACGCTGGCGGCGTCGGTGGCCGCCGCCTACGCGCTCGGACGTCTGCGGCCGCCGGGGTTTCGATGGTGGCGGCGCGCGATCTTCGCGACGTACGTCGTCCCGCAGACAATCCTGTTCGTGCCGCTCTACCAGGTCGTCATCCGGCTCGGCCAGGACGACAATCCGCTCCTGCTGCTGGCCGTCTACCCGACGATGGCGCTGCCCTTCTGCATCTGGATCCTGTCGGCGTATTTCCAGACCCTGCCGCGCGAGATCGAAGAGTCGGCGCTCGTCGAGGGCGCGTCCCGGGCCGCCGCGTTCTACCGCATCGTGCTGCCGATGAGCCGGCCCGTGCTGATCGCTGCCGGCATCTTCACGCTCGGCACGATCGCCAGCGATTTCATGATCGCCTCGGTGTTCCTGCTCTCGGAGCACAACCAGACGATCCCCGCCGGCCTGGCGACGATGGAGGTCGCGCTCGACGAGCTCCTCGCCGTGGCGGGGATCAATCTCATGGCGATTCCGGTGGTGCTCGTCTGCGCGCTGTTCGCGCGCGGCTACGTGCGGGGACTCACTGCGGCGATGGTGGAGGGCAGTTAAGCCCTCGGAGGGGGGCTTCGCCCCCCTTCCGACCGTCGTCGCACGCCTTACGGCGTGCTCCTCCGTGCCTCCCCCCAACAACAAGGATTGCGCCGGGACGACTGTGTTTGGCGACTGGATGATCGGACGTGGTTCGGTAGTCGGTCCCGAATGCCGTGGGGACTTCCTTGGTGCACAAGGCGCGGGCGATGGGGTTACTGGGCGTGCGGGGGGATGATGCGGAGGATGCGGTGGAGGGCGGTTTCGGCGAGGTAGATGTGGCCGTCGGCGTCGAGGGCGACGCCGTTGGGGTCGCCGAGCTCGGAGGCGATCGTCGTGATGCTGCCCTCGGGGGACACGCGGAACAGGCGGCGTACGTGGAATCCGGTCGAGACGAAGAGTGCGCCGTCGCGCGCGAGGGCCACGCTCGTGCGTTGGTAGTGACCCGCGGGCAGCCGCGCGAGCGGGTGCAGGTCGCCGCCGCCGGTGAGACGGAAGAGCTGGCCGAGCGAGTCGAACAACAGCAGCGTGCCATCGGCGCGCGCGGCGACGGCGATGAAGCGCGTCAACGGTTCGCCTGGCGGGGAAATCCAGCCGCGTGGAAAGAACGGCGGCACCAGGTCCAGGCGCCGCGGCAGCACGGAGCCGGCCGTCGCCGTCGAGCGTCATGCTGCTGCCTCCGACGAGGTGCTGCAGGCCGACGGCGACCGTCGTCAAGCGATGATCCGCCGACAGGCGCGAGACGCGATTGCCGTTCTCCTCGCCGAGATAGATGTCGTCGGTCCGGCGGTCGACGGCGAGACTGCCGAGCGCGGTCTTGCGCGGCGCCTCGGAGAACGGGATCACGACGCGCGGCGTCCGCTCCGCATCGATCGGCAGACCGCGCGCGACGTCGAAACGGTGGATCTCGCCGGCGGCGTCGCCGCGACGCCCGTGGCCGAGCACGACGAGGCGCCCGGCGCGATCGAAGGCGAGCTGAATCGGACGCCCGACATCGGTGACGGCGACCTCCGCCGTGAACCCCGGCGCGGTCACGACGCCCACGCCCGCGGACGCAAGCGACGGCGCCGCCATCGCCACCAACGTCGCGACTGCGACCGCATGCCGCGCGGCGAACCTTGACAGCATAAAACGGCGGGTGCTAGGTTTCCCCCGCACTGGCCGTCCCGAATCTCGACAGCTCACACCGCCTCAGGGGGTTGACCCATGATCAACAGGTTCTCGCTCGCTCTGGTGTTGATGCTGACCGCGGCGCTCGCGGCGCCGGCCGATGGCCAACAGCCGGCCGCCGACACGAAGACGCCGAAAGGCGTCAAGGCGCGCAACCTCGTCACGTCGCTCGGCGGCTTCACCGCAACCGTGAATGCGCCGCTGTTGGTCACCGGGCAGACGATCGAGCTCGAGCCGGGTGGACACACCGGACGCCAGCAGTTCCGCGTGCCGACGTTCGTCTACGTCATCGAGGGCGTGCTCACGACCGAGTACGAGAGCGGTCCTCCCGCGGGCATCGCCGGTGCGCAATATCACGCGGCCGGCCAGTCGTACATGGACAACGGCGGCTGGTGGCACAACGCGTTCAATCGTTCGGAGAAGCCGGTGAAGTACCTCATCCTCCATATCGGCTACCCCGGCCGCCCCGACCCGATCGTCCGGCCCGACGCGGAGTAACCCTCGGAGGGGGGCTTCGCCCCCCCCCCGAGGTTACTTGCCGATGCCGCCCGTGATGCCCTGGATGAAGCGGTCGAGGAAGAAGTTGTAGAGGATCGCCACCGGGAGGCCGACGAGCAGCGCCGCGCCCATCAGCGAGCCCCAGTAGTACACGTCGCCGCGGATCAGCTCGGTCGGCACGCCGACCGGCACCGGCTTCTGGTCGCCGGGCGAGACGAATGCGAGTCCATAGAGGAAGTCCTGCATCGAGAGCGTGAACGCGAAGATCACGCTCGTGAGCACGCCGGGCAGGCTGATCGGCAGGATGACGCGCACGAAGGCGCCGGCCTGCCCGCACCCGTCGACGCGCGCGGCCTCCTCGATCTCCATCGGCACCGTCTTGAAGAAGCCCATCAGGAGCCAGGTGCAGAAGGGGATCGTGAACGTCGGATAGACGACGACGAGCGACCACCACGAGTCTTGCAAGCCGAGCTCGGCGACGATCCGCGACAGCGGGAGGAACAGGATGATGGGCGGCACGAGGTACGTCAGGAAGATCGCGATCCCCGTGTTCTCCGAGCCCGGCAGCTTGAGCCGCGCGAGTGCGTAGCCGGCCGGCACCGCCGTCAGCAGCGTGATGCCCGCCACCCAAGCGGAGATCGCGAACGTGTTCCAGAGCCACGCGCCGTAGTTCGTCTGATGGAAGAGGATGTCGAAGTTGCGCAGCGTCGGCTTCATGTTGAACCAGAACGGGATGTGATCCATCCGGTAGAGATCCGGATCCTGCTTGAAGGCCGTGATCAGCATCCAGTAGATGGGGAATACGGCGATCACGACGAAGGGCAGGAGGGCCGCATAGATCAGCACGTGGCGCCGGATGTCCTTGCGCCGCTGTGTCATCGGCGCCGCCGTCGCCCGACTGCCGGCCACGACCGCCACGGCTAATACTCGCGGCGCTTGAGGTTGCGCAGCACGATGAAGAGCGCCGGCAGGAGCAGCGGCACCAGGAACAGCGCGATCGCCGCACCGCGGCCGAGGTTGCCCGCCTGGATACCGATCTGATAAGCGAGCACGGGCAAGATCTTCGGCAGCCGTCCACCTTGGCGGCGTCGAGGATTTCGACGGGGACGGACGTGAAGCCGGCCAGCAGCACGATGGCCGAGAACGGGAACGTGCGCCACACGTTCACGAAGATGCACGCGATCAACGCCAGCTTGGGATCGCCGAGCCAGATCGGCCAGCCCTCCGTCCCGAACTGTCCGATCAACCCGAGGCGGCTCAGCACCCAGTTGATGACGCTGAACTGCGAGTCGTACATCCACTTCCAGGACAGCACGCTGATCGCGATCGGCAGCGTGAAGGGAATGACCACGAGGCCGCGGATGATCTTCTTGCCCTTGAAATTCTGCAGCAGCAGAAACGCCAGCGACGTGCCGAGCAGGCTCTTGAGGACGGCCGCCACCACGAGGAAGATGACGCTGTTGCGCAAGGCCAGCCAGAAGAGCTCCATCTCCCACGCGGCGCGGAAGTTCTCGAGGCCGATGAAGTGGGCGATGGGATCGCCGACATTAGCGTCGCTGACCGCGAGGTAGAGCGAGAACAGGAAGGGCGCCGCGACGAGCAGCATGACATAGAGCGCCGCCGGCGCGAGCAATGTGTAGCCGAACATCAGCCGGCGGGCGCCGTGGCTCAGCCACGGTCGCGCGACGCTGCGGACCGGCACAGACACAACGGCGGCCCGGGCCACAGGGTCCGGGCCGCCGCGAAGCGAGCTCTGCGTCATGCGCGCTTGTGCTTGGCGAAAATCCGGCGGTATTCCCCCGTTCCCCACGCGACGATCTTCGGGAAGTCCTGCAGGATCTGCATCTTGGGATCGGCGCCGATCACGGGCATCGGCTTCTTCGCCTGGCCGAGCAGATACGGCATGTTGTACCCGCGGCTCTGCTTCATGCCCTCCAGGGCGTCGTCCAGGAAATGGGTCAGAAACTCTTTCGCGGCCTGCTGGTTCTTCGAAGACTTCCACACCATGTATACGTTCGCCGACGACACGCTGACGCGCTTGCCGTCCGGGCCTGCCGGTTCCATCCCGATGTGCGTGTTCTTGAACACGTCGGGGTTGGTGTCCTCAGTCGTGCGATACGCCGAGATCGCGTCGTGGATCCAGCACGCGACGCCGGAGGCCAGGTAGCGGTTGTCTGAGGCGTCGTCCCAGGAGAACACCTCTGGCGTCATGCCCTCGTCGAAGAGCGCCTTGGCGAACTTGAGCGCCTCGCGGGTCTCCTTGGAGTCGATGAGGATGTTGTCGCCTTCCTCGGCTTCTTTGCCGCCGAAGCTGAACAGCAACGAGCGCCAGTTGAGGTTGGCGTCAGCGCACTGCGAGAACTGGATGCCGGTCGGGTGGCCCTTCGCTTTCATCGTGCGCGCCGCAACGCGCGCGAGCTCCCACGTGTCGGGGGCCTTGAGATTGTTTGCGTCGAACAGATCCTTGCGCCACAGCATGGGCAACAGGATGTAGAACATCGGGATGCCGTACGTCCGGCCCTCGACCTGGACGAGTGGCCCCGCGCTCGGAATCCAGCCGCCATGCTTCTTGCCCGCTGCGTCGTAGACGTCATTGAGGTCGACGAGGCTCTTGTAATACAGGCGCGTCAGGATCGACGAGGCGTTCATGATGAGGTCGTGACCGGCGCCCGCCGCGAACTCGGCCGCCATGCGCGCCGGCAGCTCGAGGTGCGGAATGTGGTCGACACGCACCTTCACGCCGTTCTTCTCGCCCCACTCCTTGGTGAACACGTTGTCGAACCAGGTGTCGTAGGCGGGGATGAAATGGCTCCACTGTAGAATACGCAGCGTCGTCCCTTTGATCTGGGCCGGCGCCTGGCGCGCATCGAGCATCGCTGCGATCGTCCCGCCGGCGACTCCGACGCCCGTGGCCTTCAGGAAACCGCGGCGCGAGACGCTGTTCGGGTTGATTTCTAGACTGCGTCCGTCACTCATCGGGGGAACCTCCTTCGAGAGCATGCGAACTGTGGGACGGTTCCGAAAAAGGTAAACTCTTTATACGTTTGCGGCGCTTCTTGTCAAGCGGTATTCCTGTTAGCCCGTAAAATGTGGCCATGCGCCGCGGCGTGCTGATCCTCCTGGCGGCCGTTGCGGCCATCGGGCTGTTCACGGGCGGCCTGGCGTGGCTTCTCACCGATGCACGGCCGCCGGTGGGCGCGACGCGCGCGCAGCGACTCTACTACGCATACTGTGTCGAGTGCCACGGCGTGGACGGCCGCGGCTCCTGGCGGGCGAAGCTTTTCCTGCTGCGGCCCGGCGATCTCACCGACCGCGCGCGCATCGCCGCGGAGTCCGATCGCTACCTGTTCGACCTCATCAAGAACGGCGGCGCGACGATCGGACGCTCCGGCATGCCGGCCTTCGGCGCGCAACTCTCCGACGACGACATCGCGCTGCTCGTACGCTACATCCGCGAGCTGTCATCTACGCCGGCTCCGCGCGCCGACGCTAAGCGCGTCGTCGACTGCATGGTCGCCCGAAGCCCGAGCGCGGCCGGGATGACGCGGCCGAGCGGCCGGGCGGGGCGCGCCACGGGCGACCCGTGTTTCGGGTAATGCGTCGGACCCTGCTAGACATCGGTGCACCATGACAGGCGCACCGCCTTGTCGATTTGCGTGGTCGCCCGAAGCCCGAGCGCGGCCGGGGTGACGGGGCCGAG
>QHSO01000158.1 GCA_003220475.1 Candidatus Rokuibacteriota bacterium
TAGAAGGCGTGCTTGAGCAGCGAGAAGCGGAACCGGCGAAACGCGTCGAGCCGGTCGGGCGGGATGTGATAGCCGGCCACCGGCTCCATCCACTCGCCGTCCTCCTGCACGAGCCAGGCCCCGACACAGTCGGCGCCGAGCGTCGTGGCGACGGCTTTCAGGAAGTGGCGTAGCAGCGCCTGCACGTCGAGCGTGGAGGACAGCGCGCGGCTCACCGATAACAGCGTCTGCGTCTCGGCCAGCTTCGCCTGGGTCTGGCGCGCGAGATCGGCGTTCTCCATGGCCAGGCCGACCTGCGCGGCCACGCCCTCGACGAGCCGGATCTCCGCCGGCTCGAACACGCGGCCCGTGTGCCACCACACGAGGAACAGCCCGCCCACCGGCTGGCCGTGGGCCAGCGTCGGCACGAACAGCACCGAGTGCGCAGGCAGGTTCTCGACCCAGCCGCGATCGAAGCGCGGGTCGTTGACCACGTCGCCGCTGCAGACGGCCCGCCCGGCGTTCCACGACTCGCGAAGCCACGGAAAGTGGTCGAGCACGATCGGACGCTCGGCGAAGAAGCGCAGCAGGTCCTTGGGCACGTGGTACCCGCCGACGGCGACCAGGCGCTCTTTGCGGTCGGCGAGCAGGTACGCGCCGACCATGTCGGCGCCGAAGGCGCGCGCGACCTCCGCGGCGACCCGGCGCATGACGTCGCCGCCGGCGTCGGGCTGCGAGAGGACGCGCCCCACCGCCAGCAGCGTCGTGGTCTCGCGCAACCGCTCCTGCGCCTCGGCGTAGAGCCGCGTGTTTTCGAGCGCGAGCGCGATCTGTCCGACCACCGCGCTGGCGAGGTCCACCTGCCACGGCGCGAACGGCCGCGCGCGCTCGCAGTAGTCCAGCGTCACCACGCCGATGACCTCGTCCTGACGCACCATCGGCACCGTCATGTAGGCCTTGAGACCGAAGGCGTCGACCCAGTCGGGCGGCGTCAACGCCGGGTCGCTCGCGTCTTCGACGATCACCGGGCGGCGTGTCTCGATGGCGCGCGCGTTCACCACCACCTCGCGCAGCGGCCGATCGGCGACGGTGAGGAACTGATCCCACATGTCGCGCATCTTGCGCCCGTCGGCGAACTGCGACATCAGCGGGACGACGCGGTCGCCCTCCCAGCGCTCGATCGAGCAGCGATCTACCCCGCAGACCTGCGCGACCTTGATGGCCAGCCGCTTGAGCAGCTGGCGCGCGTCGAGCGTGGAGTTGAGGATCTCCGCGACCTCGAGCAGCGCGCGCGTCTGCGCGAGCCGGCGCGTCGTCTCCGAGTACAGCCGCGCGTTCTCCAGCGCCACCGCGGCCTGCGCGGCCAGCGAGCCCATGAGCGACGCCGTTTCCGGCGTCGCCGCCCAGGACGTCGTGCGATGCACCGCGAACGCGCCGAGCACGCGCTCGCCGATGGCGATCGGGTACGCGGTGAACGACGCAAAGCCCGCGCGCACCAGCGCGGGCGCGTCGATGATGCGCGGATCCGTCGCGACGTCCGTCCACAGAATGGGCTCGCGGTGCTCGACCACCCAGCCGACGGCGCCCTCGCCCGGCGAGAGCTCCTGGTGCAGCTGCGAGGCGACGCCGGCATCGCCGTGGGTGAGCGCGCGGCGCAGCCGGCCCGTCGTCTCGTCGAGCCCCCACACGCTCACGAAGGCCGCGTCGAAGAACTGCGCGATCGCGCGCGCGAGGTTGGCGAGCACCTCGTCGGGCTCGAGCGAGGACGAGACCAGTCGATTGACCTCTTCGAGCGCGCGCAGCCGCTGGGCGTACCGCGTGGCCTCCTCGTACAGCCGCGCGTTCTCGATGGCGGTGGCCGCGTGCGCCGCGAAACCCTGCAGCAGCGCGAGATCCTCCGCGCCGAACGGCTCGGCGGCGTCGCCCACCCGGCTCATCGTCAGCACGCCGAGCGCACGGTCGCGCAGGATGAGCGGCTGCACGATGACGCTGCGCACGCCGGCCGTCACGAAGCGCCGCGCCGCGTGGGGCGAGCGCGTGTAGTCGTTGCTGAGGAGGCCGCGGCGCTCGGCGACGGCGAGCCCGGCGAAGCCCTCGCCCGGCGCCAGCCGCTCGCCGGCGAGATCCTGGCCCGTCCACGCGCGCGGGACGAGACCGCGATCCTCCTCGAGCGTCCAGAGCGCGCCGCTCGCCTTGAAGAGACCGGTGGCGCGCTCGACGATCAGTGCGGGGAGCCGCGCCGGGTCGAGCACCGCCGCCAGCTCGCGCTCGATGTCCGCGAGCGTCGCGATCTGCTCGCGGCGGGCACGCTCGATCGAGAACAGCCGTGCATTCTCCAGCGCGAGGGACGCCTGGTCGGCGAACGCCTGCAGCAACGCCGCTTCGTGGTCGGTAAACTCGCGGCCGCGGCGGTCGGCGATGCCGAGCGCGCCGATCATCACGCCCTTGGCGCGCAGCGGCACCGCGAGGACGGCCACCTCGCCCGAGGCGCGGAAATTGGCCTCGAGATCGTCGGACAGATACGTCATGTCGTCGGCGAGCGCGTCGGCCGTGCTCACCGGGCCACCCTCGATGACGGCGCGTCCGAGCACGCCCACGCCCGGAGGCAGCACGTGACCGGCGTCGAAGGACTCGCGCAAGCGGCCGCCGAGGGCGAGCGCGGACAGCGAGCCGTCGGGCTGCAGCAGTCGCACCATCGACGACTGTGCGCGGAACAGCGGCAGCACGCTCTCGACGGTGCGCTCGGCCACGTCGGAGACCTCGAGCGACTCGCTCAGCGTCCGCGCCAGCCGCGCCAGTTCTTCGGCCTCGGCACGACGCTGCGCCGACTCCGCGTACAGGCGCGCGTTGGCCAGCGCGAGCGCCGCCTGATCGGCGAACGTCTGCGCCAGCCGCTCGTCGGCCTCGCCGAAGACGCGGCCGCGCTCGCCGCTGACCGTCAGCACGCCGACCACGACGTCGTTGACGACGAGCGGCACCGCGATCGCCGAGTAATGCCCGACGGCGGCGACCCACGCCCGCAGCTCGTCGGTCTTCTGGATGTGGGGGTCCGCGAACACGTCGGCCGAGACGACCACGCGCCGCGACTCGACGGCGAGGCCGGAGACGCCGACGCCGCGCGGCAACACGGGTGCCGGCGGGACGGGCGCCGGGCGGCCGGTGGAGGTGGCGACGGGCACGAGCGCGCCGGTGCCCGGCTCGACGCGAAAGAGCGAGGCCGACACGGAGGCGAACAGGCTGCGCACGCAGTCGGCGATCCGCGCGCTCACGACGTCGGGATCGAGCGTGCCCGCGAACACGCGCGCGAGGTCGGCGAGCGCGCGCATCCGATCGGTCTGCTCGGAGGCCTCGTGGACCAGCCGCGCGTGCTCGATGGCGATCGCGGCCTGGCCGGCGAACGCCTCCGCCAGCTCCTGGTCGCGGGCGCTGAACGGCCGCCGCGCGCGGAAGCTGAGCGCACCCATCACGCGCCCACCGATCTTCAGCGGCACGCCGAGGTAGGTCGTGTAGCCGAGCGCGCGATCGGCGGTCAGGTGCTCCGGGATCACGCCGGGGAACGCGGTGATGTCGTCCAGGCGCAGCGACCGCCCGGTCGCGAACACCTCGCCGCTCATGCCCTCGTCCGGCCGGATCCGCTCGCGCTTCATCGTCTGCCGCGCGGTGCCAGCGAGGCCGGCGATGACGAGCTCGTCGCCTTCGCGAAGCCGGAAGCCGGCGTTGTCGACGTCGAGCAGCCGCGCGGCCTCCTCCGCGATGGAGGTCAGCAGCGCCTCGGTCGAGATCATGCTGCCGATCTTGGTGTTGATCTCGAGCAGCGCCGAGATATGCTCGCGACGCGTCCGCTCGCTCGACAGCAGGCGCGCGTTCTCGAGCGCCACCGCCGCCGCGTTGGCGAGCGACGCGAAGACCTCCAGCTCCTCCGCGGAATATTCGTGCGGCTCGCGGAGACCGATCGCGAGCGCGCCGAGCACGCGATCGCCGACGAGCAGCGGAACGCCGGCGAAGGCGGCCAGCCCCCGCGCGCGCAGCGATTCCGCGTTGATGAGCGGGACGTCGCTCGAGAGGTCCGCGATGGCGAGCGCCGCACGGGTGGCGACGACGCGGCCGACGAGCCCCTCGCCCACACGCATGCGCTCGGCGCCGCCGCCGACGTCCACGCCGGCGCTGGCGCGGACGGAGAGCGTGACGCCGTCGTCGTCCACCAGCCACAAGCGCGCGACGGCGGCATCGAACATCTCGCGCGCGACGTCGGTGACGCGCTCGAGCAACTCGGCGTGCGGTAGCGTCGCGGCCAGCCGCCCGCCCACACGCGTCAGCATCTCGAGCCGGCGCGATTTGCGCTGCAGCTCGCCGATCAGGGCGGCCCGGCCGACGGCCAGCCCCAGCTGATGCGCGGCCGCCTGCAGGAGCGTGAGCTCGTCGGCGTCGACGCGGCGGCGCTCGCGCGAGACGAGCGCCATGACGCCCCACGTCGCCCCCTGCACCGGGATCGGCAGCACGAGCTGCGTGCGATAGCCCTCGCTCGCCACCGCCTCGCGCAGCGTCGGCTCCTTGATGCGCGCGGGATCGAGATCCACCAGCGTGTATTCGCCGGTGCGCGCGACGTCGCCGACGCGCGTGTGCGCGATGTCGCGCGACCGTGAGAATTCCAGGTAGCGCGCCGGGATGCCGTGGTGCGCGACGAGCGTGAGCCGTCCGCTCGATTGCTCGACGCGGTACACCATGCCGAGGTCGGCGCGCGCCACGCCGCAGATCACCTCGAGTGTCCGCGTCGCCGTCGACTCGAGCTCGGCTCCCGTGCCGATGGCGACCGCGGTGGCGTAGAGCGCCTGCAGCTCGCGGCTCCCCGGCGGCGTCGCGGACGGAACGTCCGCGGTCCGCCGCGGTGACGGCGAGCCGCCGCGCGTCAGCAGCGCGACCAGCGACGCCGCCGCGACGAGCGCCAGCGCGCCGATGCCGACGAGCGCGCGCGTGGCCGCCCGCCGCTCCACCGCCGCGTCGGCGATGCGCACCACGGCCCACGCGGTGTCGCTGCCGAGACGACCGAGGCTGCGCAGCCGCCACGGCTCGCCGTCGATGTCCCGCACGCCCGCGGCCGCCGCGGCGACCCAGTCGCCGGCGGGCGTCGCCGGCAGCGTCGAGAACCGCACGGTATCGCCGGTGACGACGACGAGGCCGGCGCCGTCGCCGAGGCTGGTATCGAGTCGCTCCGCGCGGCGGCCCACGACGACGACGCCTCCGCCCGGCTCGCCGCCGATCGCCGCGATGGCGAGCAGGTACGCGTTACCGTCGAGGGAGGTGACGGTGAGGCGCGCCTTGGCCGGCGCGGCGAACGCGGGCAGCTCCACGCGCGGCGACGGCGGCACCTGCAGGAGCGCCGTGCCGCCGACGTCCTGGATGACCACGAGGTCCGCGACCCGCTCGAGCGTCAGCGCGCGCAGACGCGCGGCGCCGCGGGCCAGCGTCGCCCAATCGCCCTTCTGCGCGCCCTCGACCACGGCCGGGTCTTGCGCGAGCAGGCTGGCCTCGCGCAGCAACCCGGCCTGCTGCTCACGCAGTGCGCCGGCCACGCGCTCGACCGCGGTATCCAGGAGCGCCGCGTGACGGGCGTCGATCTCCCGCCGCAGCAGCACCCCGCCGCCGGCCCAGAGCCCCGCGACACCGACGACGGTGGCGACGAGGAGCAGGAGCCGGCGGCTCCCGCTCAGCGGCGTTCCCCGACGCGGTGGATCTTCATGAGGTTGGTCGTGCCGGTGACCCACATCGGTGAGCCCGAGATGATCACCAGCACGTCGTCCGTCCGCACCGTGCCGTCCCCGAGCAGCGTCGCCTCGATCTCTTCCACCATCTCGTCGGTCGTTTCCACCTTGCGGATGAGCCGCGAGGTCACGCCCCACGTCAGCGCGAGGCGGCGCTGCACGGAGCTGAACGGCGTGAACGCGATGATCGGCGTGGCCGGCCGCTCCTGCGAGATGAGCCGGGCGGAGAAACCGGACTGCGTGAAGGCCACGATGGCGCGCGCATCGAGCGCGCGCGCGGCGCTGGCGGCGGCGTCCGACACCGCCTCGGGGAAGCCGACGGGCGCGCGGTTCTCGCGCCGGCGCCGCGTGGGCTCCTGCGTGAGCGCGGCCTGCTCGGCGCGCTCGGCGATGCGCGCCATGACTTCCACCGCCTCCGCCGGGTAGCGGCCGGAGGCCGTCTCCGCCGAGAGCATGATGGCGTCGGCGGTGTCGAAGATCGCCGCGGTCACGTCGGCCACCTCGGCGCGCGTCGGCCGCATGTGCGTCACCATCGACTCCAGCATCTGTGTGGCCACGATCACCGGCACCTTGGCGGCGTGGGCCTGGCGGATGATCTCCTTCTGGATGTGCGGCACGTCCTCCAGCGGCACGTCCACGCCGAGGTCGCCGCGCGCCACCATCACCGCATCGACGGCGCCGACGACGGCGGCGAGGTTGTCGAGGACTTCGTGACGCTCGAGCTTGGCCACGAGGGGGATGTCGGCGCCCTGCGCCTCGAGGAACTTGCGCACCTCGCGGATGTCGTCGGCCGTCCGCACGAACGACACGGCCACGAAGTCGACGCCCTGCTCGATGCCGAACTTGAGGTCGTCGATGTCCTTGTCGGTGAGACACGAGGCCGGCAGATCGACGTGCGGGAGCGAGATGCCCTTGTGGTCGCTGATGCGGCCGCCGGCGACGACGACGCAGCGGACCTCGTGGGGCGTGGTGGCCTCGACGCGCAGCTGGATCATCCCGTCGTCCATCCAGATCTCGTCGCCGGTCTTGACCCGTTCGAGGTACTCCGGCGGCGAGACGAAGACGCGCTCGCTCGTGCCCACGCACGGGCGCCGGCAGAGCGTGAAGGGTCGGCCGGCCTCGAGGTCCACACGACGGCCGCCGCCCTCGCCGAACGTCCCCAGGCGGATCTTCGGACCCTGCAGATCTTGAAGGATGGCCACGGGCCGATTCCACCGTGCCTCGGCGTCGCGGATGCGGCGGATCACGTCGGCGTGCTCGGCGTGCGTGCCGTGCGAGAAGTTGAGCCGCGCGACGTCCATGCCGGCCGCGGCGAGACGGTCGAGCTGCTCCACCGTGCAGGACGCCGGCCCGATCGTGCAGACGATCTTCGTGCGCCGCATCGCTCTACGCCGTCCGCGCGCCGCCGAGCGCGGCACGCAGGAACTGGCCCGTGTACGACTTGTCGGCCTGACGCACGAGCGCCTCCGGTGTGCCGGTGGCGACCAGGCGGCCGCCGTCGTCGCCGCCCTCGGGGCCGAGGTCGATGACCCAGTCGGCGGTCTTGATGACGTCGAGGTTGTGCTCGATGATCACCACGGTGTTGCCGTGCTCGACCAGCCGGTTCAGCACCTCGAGTAGCTTCTCGATGTCCGCGAAGTGCAGCCCCGTCGTCGGCTCGTCGAGGATATAGAGGGTGCGGCCGGTCGCCCGGCGCGACAGCTCGGTGGCGAGCTTCACGCGCTGCGCCTCGCCGCCCGAGAGCGTGGTGGCCGACTGGCCGAGACGGATGTAGTCCAGGCCGACGTCGTGGAGCGTCTGAAGTTTCGACTTGATCACCGGCACGGCTTCGAAGAACTCCAGCGCCTGGTGCACGGTCATCTCGAGCACCTCGGCGATGTTCTTGCCCTTATAGTGCACGTCGAGCGTCTCGCGGTTGTAGCGCTTGCCCTTGCACGCGTCGCAGGTGACGTAGACGTCGGGCAGGAAGTGCATCTCGATCTTCACGAGCCCGTCGCCCTGGCAGGCCTCGCAGCGGCCGCCCTTGACGTTGAACGAGAAGCGACCGGGCTGGTAGCCGCGCATGCGCGCCTCCTGCGTTCGCGCGAACAGCGCGCGGATGAACGTGAAGACGCCCGTGTACGTCGCGGGATTGCTGCGCGGGGTGCGGCCGATCGGTGACTGGTCGATGTCGACGACCTTGTCGATGTGCTGCGCGCCCTCGATGCGCGTGTGGGCGCCCGGTCGCTCCTGCGCGCGGTGCAGCATCTGGGCGAGCGCGCGATAGAGGATGTCGTTGACCAGCGTCGACTTGCCGGAGCCCGACACGCCGGTGACGCACGTGAACGTGCCGAGCGGAATCGCCACCGGCTGGCCCTTGAGGTTGTGCTCGCGCGGCTCGTGGATGATCAGCGCGTTGCCGGTGCCCTTGCGCCGCGTCGCGGGCACGTGAATGGCGCGCGCGCCAGACAGGAACTGGCCGGTCAGCGAGTGCTCATTCGCGACGATCTCGTCGGGCGTGCCGATGGCCACCACGTGGCCGCCGAGCTCGCCGGCCCCGGGCCCGAGATCGACGACGTAGTCGGCGGAGCGGATCGTCTCCTCGTCGTGCTCGACAACCAGCACCGTGTTGCCCAGATCGCGCAGCCGCTTCAGCGTGTCGAGCAGCCGGCGGTTGTCGCGCTGGTGCAGGCCGATGGAGGGCTCGTCGAGTATATAAAGGACGCCCACCAGGCTCGAGCCGATCTGGGTGGCCAGGCGGATGCGCTGCCCCTCGCCGCCCGAGAGCGTGCCCGCCGGCCGATCGAGCGTCAGGTAGTCGAGACCGACGTTGGCCAGGAAGCCCAGACGCTCGCGGATCTCCTTCAGCACGCGTCGCGCAATGGCCGCCTCGCGCTCGCCGAGCCTGAGCGTGTGAAAGAAGGTCGCCGCGTCCTTGAGGGTGAGTCGCACGACGTCGGCGATCGACTTGCCGCCGATCTTGAGCCCGAGCGACTCGCGGCGTAGCCGTGCGCCCTGGCAGACCGGGCACGGCCGCTCCGCCATGAAGAACTCGATCTCGCGTCGTGCCTCCTCGGACTCCGTCTCACGGTAGCGGCGCTCGAGCAGCCGGATGACACCCTCGAAGCCGTCGTCGCGGTCGCCGTGCAGGATCACGTCGCGCACCGGCTTCTTGAGCTTGGCCCACGGCTCGTCGAGCGAAAACTTGTAGCGCTTCGCCAGCGCGGCCAGCGTCTGCTTGAAGTACGCGTTCTCGCGACCGGCCCACGGCGCGAGCGCGCCGGCCTTGAGCGACCGGTTGGGATTCGGCACCACGCGCTCGGGATCGATTTCGAAGCGGGTGCCGATGCCGCCGCACTCCGGGCACGCGCCATAGGGATTGTTGAACGAGAACATGCGCGGCGACACTTCGGGGAAGGAGATGCCGCAGTCGGCGCAGGCGAGGCGCTCGGAGAAGACCATGGGCTCCAAGCTTGGGAGATCGTGCGACCCCCTCTGTTTTGCTGGGGGGACCGTGCCGGCTGATTGTGCTGGGGGGCGCGTACCGCTCCCTCCAGACCCCGCCAATCGCGAGCCGGTGTTACCACCCTCGCCGTCGCCAGCGCCGACCGTCTCCACTTGCACCACGCCATCCGCGAGGCGGAGGGCGGTCTCCAGCGAGTCGGCGAGGCGCGCGCCCAGCCCCTCCTTCACCACGAGGCGGTCGACCACGACGTCGATCGTGTGCTTGCGCTTCTTGTCGAGGTCGATGTCCTCGCCCAGCTCGCGCACGACGCCGTTGACGCGCACGCGGGAGAACCCCTGGCGCTGGAGATCGAAGAACAGCTTCTTGTACTCGCCCTTGCGCCCGCGCACTACCGGCGCCAGCACGAGCAGCCGCGTGCCCGCCGGCTGCAACAGCACGCGGTCCACCATCTGCTGCACGGTCTGCGCGGAGATCACCTTGCCGCACTCGGGGCAGTGCGGGACGCCGACGCGTGCGAACAGCACGCGCAGGTAGTCGTAGATCTCGGTGACGGTGCCCACGGTGGATCGCGGGTTCTTGCTGGTGGTCTTCTGCTCGATCGAGATCGCGGGCGACAGCCCCTCGATCGAGTCGACCTCGGGCTTCTCCATCTGCTCGAGGAACTGCCGCGCGTAGGCGGACAGCGACTCGACGTAGCGGCGCTGGCCCTCGGCGTAGATCGTGTCGAACGCCAGTGAGGACTTGCCCGAGCCGGAGAGTCCGGTGAGGACGACCAGCTGATCCCGGGGAAGCTCGACGTCGATGTTCTTGAGATTGTGCTCGCGGGCCCCACGCACGATGATTCGATCGCTGGCCATCGAGCCATTATGTCCGCTCTCCGCGCGTCTGCCAACAGCGGTGGAGCGTTGGCAGCAATTACAACGTCGCGGATCGTTTGGGCCTGCTCGGTGGGTGGGCAGCGGCGGCCACGACGATACCGATCGAGGCCACCAGCTCGAGCGTTTCCTCGAGGAAAAAGTGCGGCACGCCGGGCACGCGGCCGAGCGGGCGCTCGAAGAGCTGGGTAAGGACGAGAATCACGGCGCTCGCGGCGAGCACCCGGCCCCACGGTTGCCCGAGCGCCGACCATCCCTCGCGCCAGAGCGTGCGCACGTGCCGCAGCGCATAGATGCCGACCGCCGCCGGCACGCCGACCACCACCAGCGCGGCCAGCAACCGCCACGGCAGCGCGTACTTCGCCTTGAAAAAGAACGCCGTCGAAATGACCTTCGTGCCGAACAGCCACCGGTCCACATCGAGCTCGCCGATGATCAGCCCGATGAGCGCGGCGACGGTCAGGACGTCGAGCGGCGAGCGCTCGCCCTCGGCGTTGTCGCGAACGAGATGGCGCCCGATGAGAGCCACCGCGGCCGCGTCGAGGCTCACTTGCAGCCACTCGACGACGCCGTCTTCGATCGTCAGCCAGTGCGCGAGTGGAGGGTTCACGACCAGAATCAGTGACAGCACCGCGACGGCCCCGAGCACAAGCCCTGCGGCGAGTGTCTCGGCGCCGAACCAGGCTCCGCGCTGTGGCAGCACGGCGACCTAGCGTGCTCTGGATCGCGCGTCGCCGCGCGCGGCGCGCAGCAAACGCACGCCGCCGAACGCCACGGGTGCGGCCACCAGCACGGGAAAGGCAGCGAGTGACTCGAGCGCGGCGGGCGGGTTCGCAACGGCGACGGCGGCGAAGACCGCGGCGCCGAGCACGGCGCCGATGACTTCCACGGGCCAGCCGAGGCGACGGCCCGCGTCGCGGCCCGCCGCCAGCCGTGGCGCCGCGAGCGCCGCACCCGCGAGGCCGAGCCCTGTCATCAACGGGGTCAACGGATCCATGACTGAGATGATCGATACGAGGCTCGCACCGCCCATCACCGCCGTCCACACCGCCGGCCAGCGCGTACCCGCGGCGTCGCGGAGGGCGTGCCGTAGACCTTCGGCCGCGGCGACGAACAGCGCGAGCAGCCCGCACATCACGACAGCGATCAGCGCGCCGCCGGTGACTCCACGCGCCGTTCCCGGCATCGCGCGGGGCAGCGACAGCAGCGCCTCGATCGGCGAACCCGCCAGACCCGCCTCGGGCGCGGCCAGCGTCGCGTAGGCGCCCCACGAGCTGGCGCCGAGGGACAATCCAAGCGCGATGAAGACCGCCGCAATCACGCGTCGCGCCGGCGCCGGAACGAGCGCGCAGGCTCCGAGCGCGAGCGTCGCGAGCAGCGCCAGAGAGCGAACCGGCGACGCATCGGGGGCGGCATCGCCCCACGCCGGGCCCGACGCCGGCGCGCCGGGCACACGCTTGCCCGGCTCGAACCGCAGGCGGCTGCCCGCCTCCACCGTGAGCGTGTCACCGGGGCGGAGCGTGAGCGCGTCGCCGGCGCCCAGTCGCCAGTCCCGGACCACGCGTCGGCCGCCGTCGTGTTCGACGACCCGAAACGTGCCGGGAGCAACGGCGACGACGCGCTGGCCGTCGTCGAAGGCCAGTGTCGTGCGTCGCACGAAGCGCTCGCCCTCGATCACCCACGGACTCTGGCCGCTGAACACCAGCGCGGGTCGCGCGGCGGCGTCGGCCCACGCGGCCCACGGCGCGAGCCCGGTCGAGACGGCGGCGGCGAGCAGCACGCCGAGCAGCGCCGCGCCGCCGATCAGCGGCGCAACACCGGGCCACCGCCTCGCGCCCGGCATCAGCGTGACGAGCAGCGTGAGCGCCGCCGCCAGCACGATGGCGTGCCAGCGCCGCGCGCCGATCAGCGCCGCCGCATCGGCGAGCGCAGCGAGATGGGCCGACAGCACGAGCGCGGCGACGATCGCGACGAGCGCGAGCGTCACGGGATGACGCGGCGCCGTCGCGCGCGCCGGCTGCAGCAGGGCGAGGAGCGGGGCGAG
>QHSO01000159.1 GCA_003220475.1 Candidatus Rokuibacteriota bacterium
AGCCGCAGACACAGGCGGCGCTCGTGACGCGCATGGTGGATCGCGGTCTCGGCCCTCAGGCCGCGGTCGAGGCGCCGCGATGGCTCTTCGGCCGTACGTGGGGCGAGCCGACGACGGCGCTGCGGCTCGAGTCGCGATTCCCGGACACGGTGACCGCGCGGCTTCGTGAGCGCGGCCATCACGTGCAGGTCGTGGAGCCCTGGAGCGATCTCATGGGCCACGCACAGGCCATCGCGCTCGATGCCGACGGCCTGCGCGCGGGCTCCGACCCCCGCGCCGATGGCGCGGCGAAAGGCTGGTGACTATGTCCGCGTGGCGGTGGGGTGTCTTCCTGGTCTCGTACTACGTCGGCCGCGGCCTGATCCGCGTGGCGCGCCTGCTCGCGTACGCGACGGCGGGCGTGCTCACGCGCCGGGAGCTCGGGCGCGCGACGGCCGGACGTTGGAGCGACTTCGGGATCGACGAGACCTACGTCCTCTCGGGGCTGTTCACCTGGGAGGAGAACTTCTATTTCCGGTTCCTCAAGCCGGACGATCACATCCTCATCGTCGGCGCGGGCTCGGGCCGAGACCTCATCGGCCTGCGCCGCGCCGGGTACAACGCGGACGGTCTCGAGCCCTCGGCGACCGCGGTGGCGCTGGCGCGGACGATGTGCGCCAAGGCGGGCGTGCAGGCGGAATTCCAGGTCGGCTGGATCGAGACGACGGAGATCACCGAGAAGTACGACGTCTTCATCTTCTCCTGGTACTGCTACAGCTACATCTGCGATCGGGCGACGCGCATCGCCGCGCTGCGCGCGGCGAGCAAACGCCTGTCGCCGGGCGGCCGCATCATCCTGAGCTACACCGTCACCGAGCCGGTGACGCGCTACCTGCCGCGCGGCGCCGCCGCGCGTCTCGGCCGGCTCACGGGCACCGACTGGAGCCCGCTGCCAACGGACATCATCATGTTCGAGCACGGCGGCCTGCACTTCGAGCACCAGTTCCTGCCGGGCGAGATCGAGTACGAGGTGGCCTCCGCGGGCCTCTGCATCGCGGCCCACCAGGTCGGCGACGACGGGCTGATCATGCTCATGGCGGACGACTAAAGGCCTCGAACACGATGAACGCCGACCGGCGCGTGTCGTCGAGAGCGCGCCGGACGTCCTCCTCGCCACGCCCCGCGCCCTGGCGCAGGAGCGCCTCGAAGAATCCCGTGTAGAACGCGTCGGGGTAAACGATCACGCTGAAGCGTGCCGCCACCGCCGTCCCGTCCAGCGCGCGCGCATAGGCCAGCTCGGCCCGTTCGCCCGGCGCCAACCGCGTGTCCGACCGCTCGCGCGCGAGGTCCAGCGTGATCTCGCGGCCGATGCGCCGCTCGGCGCGCGTGCCGGCGACGCCGCGCTCGGCCGCGTCGACGAGCTCGGCGCGCATGATGACGAGCGGCGTGACGTACGTCGGAAAGCGGTGGCCGACGCCGGTGTTCTCCACGACCAGACGTGAGGCCACCGCGCCGGCGGCGCGCGGCTCGTCATCGACGAGCGTGATCGTGAGGCCGCCGCGCACCATCTCGGGGTCGTGGATCCCGCGCCAGAGATGGCGGCGATCGGGCATGTGGCAGTCCTGGCACTGCACGCCCGTGGCGGCGAAGCGGCTCGCCTTCCACTCCGCGTAGGTGTCCTCGAGTAGCTTGCCGTTGAGCGCGTAGCCGTCGGCGCCGAACTGATGACAGCCGCGACAGAACTCCGAGGCGAGATAGGCGGGCGTGCGCGTGACGCCACCGTGCGGCAGCGTCTCGCGCGGCGCCGCGCTGGCCAGCGAGCCATCGCGTCGCGGCGGACCGAAGCGCTCGTGGTGGCGCACGTGGCACGCCGCGCAGGGAATGCCGCGCGCGCGCAGCGCCGCGTCGAACGCGGGATTGGCCGTCAACGTGTCGGGCAGCAGCGGCGCCTGCTCGGCGAGCGGCGCGTGGCAGTGCTGGCACGCGAGCGCCGTCGCCGGCTCGCGCACGAGCATCTCGGCGAGCTGGCCGGCGACGCCCGGGCCCATCGCCGCCGCGTGCGTGCTCGTTCGCCAGTCCGTGAATTGCACCGGATGGCAGGTGCCGCACGACTCCGGCGCCAGCGACGCTTCGAGCGGCGAGAAGCGCGCAGGCGGCGGCCCCTGCGCGGCGAGCGGCACGCGCCAGTGACGCGCGACGAACGTCTCGACGGAGTCCACGCGCACGCCCACCGCGGCCCCCGCGCAGCCCGCGACGAGCAGCGCGCCGACGACCCACGCCCGTGATCGCATGCGGCCTATCATAGGACGCGTGCGGATCTACGCGATCGGATGGCGCGCGCACGCGGCACTCGGCGCCGGTGGGGTCGAGGCGCGCGTGCTCGCGGCACTCGCCGCCTCGACCTACATCGACGTCGCCGGTGACGTGCTCTGGATCGGCGGAACCGAGGCGCCGGCGCACGCGCGCGCGATCCACGTGGCGGTGGGTGTCGACGGCGTCGCGGCCGGTGATGTGTTGCGCGTGCCGCGCGCCGACGCGCTCGAGCCCTGGCGCCCGGCCCCGGGGCCGACGTCATCCGTCGCAGCGACGGCGCTGCGACGCGCCGCCACGCGGCTCGTGCCACGCATGGCCTCGCTCGGCGCACCCCGCGGATTCGGCGCCTGGCTGCTCGGCGCACCGCTCGAATTCCCGCTCGAAGCCGCCGGCGCCCGCGCCGATGCACTTGCAACCGCGTGCACAGCCGACGATCCCGCGCGCGCCGTGGGGGCCGCGCGTGCGCTCGTCGGACTCGGACCCGGGCTCACGCCAGCGGGCGACGATCTCACCGGCGGCGCGTTCTTCGCACGGGCGCTGCTCGCCCGCGCCGGCATCATCGACGCCGCGGCGTGGGGCGAGGCGGCGGCCGCGGTCAGAACGGCCGCCACGCGACTGACCCACCCGATCGGCGTCGCGTTGCTCGGCGATCTGCTCGCGGGCGAAGGCTGGGCGCCGCTGCACGAGCTGGCCACCGCGCTCGCGCAGGAGGACGACGGCGCGGCGCTCCACGCCGCGGCGCGATTGACGAGCCTCGGCCATTCCTCCGGCTGGGATCTGCTCGCCGGCTTCATCATTGGCGCGCGCGGCTGACGGCACCGGACGTGCAGTTTCAGTCCGGAGGGGCAGAGCGCGGAGGAGAAGTTTCTTCAATGCCCATCGAGCCGCAGCCAGGGCGGGAGGACGGAGAATGACGCTGCAAGCCGAGCGCACGGTCAACGTCGGCGAAAGGGAACGGATCGTATCGGCGATCGCCGGCGGAGCACTGCTGGTCTTCGGGCTCACGCGGATGTCGGTGGGCGGCCTGTTGCTCGCCGCCGTCGGCGCCGCGCTCGGCTACCGCGGCCTCACCGGTCACTGCGACGCCTACGAGCGGCTCGGCATCGACGCCGGCGGGGCGCGTCGCAACGTCGGCAACCTCGGCGTGAAAGTCGACGAGGCCATCGTCGTCAACGCGCCGCCGCAGCGCGTCTACGACGTCTGGCGGAATCTCGAAAATCTGCCGCGCCTGCTCTCGCACGTCGAGCGCGTGGAGGTGCTGGACCGCACGCGCTCACGCTGGACGGTGAAGGGCCCCGCGGGCGCGCGCGTGTCGTGGGACGCCGAGCTGATCAACGACAAACCCGGTGAGCTCATCGCGTGGCGCACGACGGACAGCACGCTGGTGAACCACGCGGGCTCCGTCACGTTCGAGCCGGCGGGCTCCGGGACGCACGTGCGTGTGTCGCTGCAGTACGATCCCCCCGGCGGCCGCTTCGGCCACGCCGTCGCCTCGCTCGTCTCCGCCGACGCAGGGTCGCAGGTCGCCCACGACCTGGCGGAGTTCAAGCGCGCGCTCGAGGAAGGCAGGTTGGCGGCGTAACCGCGGCGCGGTACAGTAGCGGGGCAGCGGCCATCCCAGCGCGGAGGACCCGTGGATCCCTATCGTCTGCCCCGGACGGCTGTGCCGTCCCGTTACGACATTCGACTCGAGCCCGATCTCACGACGCTCACCTTTCGCGGTCAGCAGACCGTCGCCCTCGAGGTGACGGAGACGATCTCCGAGGTCGTCCTCAATGCGATCGAGCTCGTGATCGACTCCGCGAGCCTCGAGAACGACCGCGGCGAGACGATCCGCGCGACAGCCGCGCTCGACGAGGGCACCGAGCGGTGTCGGCTCGCCCTCGCCTCGCCCGCCGCGCGCGGGCGGTGGCGGCTGCGCCTGGCGTTTCGCGGCACGCTCAACGACAAGCTGCGCGGGTTCTATCGCTCCGTCTACAAGGACCCGAGCGGCGTGTCGCGCACCATGGCCGCCACGCAGTTCGAGGCCACCGACGCGCGGCGCGCCTTTCCGTGCTGGGACGAGCCCTCGTTCAAGGCGGTTTTCGCGGTGACGCTGGCCATCGATCCGGCGCTGACCGCCGTGTCGAACACCGCGATCGTGTCGGAGACGCTCGAGAACGGCCGCAAGGTGGTTCGCTTCGCCGACAGCATCGTCATGTCCACCTACCTGGTCGCGTTCGTCGTCGGCGAGCTCGAGGCGACGGAGCCCGCCACGGTCGGAGGCACGCGCCTTCAGATCTGGTGCGTGCCGGGCAAGAAGCGACTGGCGCGGTTCGGTCAGGAGATCGGCGCCGCCTCGCTGGCGTTCTTCGAGGACTACTACGGTCTGCCGTACCCCGGCGACAAGCTGGATCTCATAGCGATCCCGGATTTCGCCGCGGGCGCCATGGAGAATCTCGGCGCGATCACGTTCCGCGAGACGGCGCTGCTGGTGGACGAGACGGCGGCGTCGCACGCCGAGCTCGAGCGCGTGGCCGACGTGGTGGCCCACGAGAACGCGCACATGTGGTTCGGCGACCTCGTGACGATGACGTGGTGGAACGGCATCTGGCTCAACGAGGCGTTCGCGACGTTCATGGAGATGCTGGCCGTCGACGCGTGGAAACCCGAGTGGCAGCGCTGGACGACGTTCGGCGTGTCGCGCGCGGCCGCGCTGTCGCTCGACGGCCTGCACAGCACGCGGCCGATCGAGTTTCCGGTCACCTCGCCACGCGACGCGGACGCGATGTTCGACGTGCTGACGTACGAGAAGGGCGCCTCGGTGCTGCGGATGCTCGAGCAATATCTCGGCGCCGTGACGTTCCGCGAAGGCGTTCGCGACTACCTGCGCACGCACCGCTTCGCCAACGCCGACACCGGCGATCTCTGGGCCGCCCTCGGGCGCTCGGCGCAGCAGCCGATTCCCGCGGTGATGGACGGCTGGATCTTCCGTCCCGGCTATCCGGTCGTAACGGTGAGCCGTGATCAGGGCGGTCATCTCGTGCTGGCCCAGCAACGCTTCAACTATCTGCGCGAGCCGCTACCGCCCGCCACCGCCGAGCCCGAGCAGCCGTGGCAGGTGCCCGTGCAGCTGCGCGTGTACGCCGGCGGCCAGCCCGTCGAGGAGCGCGTGCTGCTGAGCGAGCGCGAGGCGCGGCTGCGCGCGGGCGCCGGCGCGGAGGCGATCGTCGTCAACGCCGGCGGCCACGGCTTTTACCGCGTGCGGTATGCCCCCGATCTGCTCGACGCGCTGCTCAAGCGACTGGAGACGCTGGCGCCCATCGAGCGCTTCAACCTGGTCAACGACGCGTGGGCGCTCGCGGTCGCGGGCCTCATGCCGCTCACGGCGTACCTCGACCTGACCGCGCGCTTCCGCGGCGAGCGCGACCGCAACGTGTGGTCGGTGCTCACGGCGTCGCTCTACGCGCTCAACCGCGTGGTGGAGCCGGGCGATCGGCGACGGCTCGAGGCCCTCGTGCGCGATCGCGCGATGCCCACCTTGACCGCGCTCGGCTGGACACCCCGCGCCGGCGAGGACGAGCTCACGCGGCAGCTGCGCGGCGATCTCGTACGCGCGATCGGCGTACTCGGCAACGACCCGGGCGTCCAGGCGCGCGCGACCGAGCTCTACCGTACGCATGTGGCCGATCCCGGCGCCGTCGATCCCAATGTGCTGCCGGCGCTCATCGCGGTGCTGGCGTACGCGGGCGACGCCGCGCGCTACGACGAGTTCTTGCGACGCTTCCGGGCCGCCACGACCCCCCAGGAAGAGCAGCGGTACCTGTATGCGCTGGCCGGCTTCCATGATCCCGCGCTGGCGCGCCAGACGCTGGAGCGCCTGATCAACGGTGAGGTCCGCACGCAGGACGCGCCGT
>QHSO01000160.1 GCA_003220475.1 Candidatus Rokuibacteriota bacterium
CCGGCGCGAGGCCGCCGCGCTGAGCGGCTATCTCGCCAAGTTCGCATGAGTCGCCAGGCCGCCATGCGCGCGTGGCTCCTGGCCGCATTGCTGCTCGTGCTCGTTCCGATCGTCGCGGCCGCGCAGCACACCGGGCATCAGCACACGGCGGGTGCGCCATCCGAGGGCCATCTCAGGGCGCAGGCGTGTCTCGACGAGTTCGACGCGGTCGTGCGTGACGGTCGAGGCTTCGGCATGGCCTTCGCCGCTGATCAACAGGGCTATCCAGGTCCGATGCACGTCCTCGAGCTGAAAGATCGGCTCGGGCTGAGCCCGGAGCAGGAGACGCGTGTGCGCGCGCTCGTGGACGCGATGTTCGCGGAGTCGCGGCCGAAAGGCGCGCGGCTGCTGGAGGCCGAGGCGCGGCTGCGCGCGCTGTTCACCTCAGACCGCGCTGACGAGAGCAGCGTACGCGCGGCCACCGCCGAGGTCGAGCGCGCGCGCGCCGAGCTGCGCCTCGTCCATCTGCTCGCGCACCTCAAGACACGCGACGTGCTGACCGACGCGCAGCGGCGCCATTACCACGAGGCGCGCTGGCCGGCGTCACGGTAGGTCGATCGGCTCGTCGACGTAGACCGTGTAGCGCCGCGGCCGGCCGCGCGCGGCGTCGGCGGGATCGACGTAGACGATCGACGATTGGCCGCGGATCTCGCGCGGCAAGATCGACACCCGCACGAACGCCGTCGGCGCGTCCGCAGAGGACCTGGCGAGCACGGGCTCGCGGCCGCTCTCGAACCACGCGTCGCCCGGCCGCATCAGCCGCGGCGGCCGATCGCCCACGGTGACCTCCAGCGTTCCGGCGAGCAGGCAGCGGATGCCGCCGCCCTTGTGGCCGTGCGGCAGCGCGACGTCACCGGGTCCGAAGTCGACGCGATCGCAGCGCATCAGCCACGCGCGAGCGCGATCGAGCTCGATCGCGTGCTCGAGCAGCCGTCGCGAGTCCACCTTACCCACCGAGGATTCCGGCACCTCGCCGCCAGCGACCAGCTCGAAGCGCAGCATCACGGCGGGCGCCTCGGTGGCGAGCGCGACGGCGCCGACGCCATGCCACGCGCTGCCCGGCGCGAT
>QHSO01000161.1:0-891 GCA_003220475.1 Candidatus Rokuibacteriota bacterium
AACATCCCGCCGAGCTCGATCGTCGGCAACGCCAGTCGCACCGAGCGGTGATCCGTCGTCCACAGGAACGTCGCGAACGACTGCAGGAAGAAGAGCAACCCGCCGGTGGCGAGCAGCTGGTTCACGGGCGCGCTGCCGAGAATGGGCGAGATGATCAGCAGGTGGACGCCGATCCCCAGCAGCGCACCGAGCGCGACGCTCGCGAGGCCGCCGAGCCACATCGGCCAGCCATAGACCTGCACGAGGAAGTACACCGCGTACATGCACATCATCACGAGGTCGACGTAGGCGATCCAGACGATGTCGATGACGCCGAAGATCAGGTTGAGGCCGAGCGCGAGCAGCGCGAGCACGCCGCCCAGCAGCAGCCCGTTCACCGCGGCCTCGGCGAGGAAGATCGGATCGATCACAGGCCCACGTACGCTTTGCGGATGAAGTCCTGGTCGGCGAGCTCCGCGGCGCGGCCTTCCATCTTGAGGTGTCCGGCTTCGAGCAGATAGGCGCGGTCCACGAGCTTCAACACCTGTCGAACGTTCTGCTCGACGACGAGGATCGTGTAGCCCTCCTCGCGCACGCGGCGGATCAGATCGAACAGGCGCAACACGATCACGGGCGCCAGCCCCATCGATGGCTCGTCGAGCAGCACGAGCTTGGGCCGGGACATCAATGCGCGGCCGACGGCGAGCATCTGCTGCTCGCCGCCCGACAGACTGCCCGCGCGCTGCCGGCGCCGCTCCGCGAGCACGGGAAAGAGCGCGAACACGCGCTCCAGGCTCTCGGCGTACACGTGGCGCGCCGGCCGCAGATACGCGCCCATCTTGAGGTTGTCGGCGACGGTGAGCATTGGAAAGATCCGGCGGCCTTCGGGCACGTGCGCGATGCCGCGCGCGA
>QHSO01000161.1:978-11160 GCA_003220475.1 Candidatus Rokuibacteriota bacterium
GCCGTGACGTTGCGCAGTGCGAGCATCAGGCCAGCACGACTTTCTCGCCGAGATACGCCTCGATGACGCGCGGGTCCTCGGCCACCTCGCGCGGCTTGCCCTCGGCGATCTTCTCGCCGTGATCCAGGACGACCACGCGGTCGACCACGCGCATCAGCGTGGCCATGATGTGCTCGACCCACACGATGGTCACCCCGAGCTCGCCGCGGATACGCCGCAGCAGCTCGGCGGCGCCCGCCATCTCGGAGGAGTCGAGCCCGCCGAGGCTCTCGTCGGCGAGCAGCAGCTTGGGGGCCGTGGCCAGCGCGCGCGCGAGCTCGAGCTTCTTCAGACCGCCGGCGCCGAGCGTCGTGGTCGACGCGTCGTCCGTCGCGGGCAGGCCGACCAGCGCGAGGATCTCGCGCGCGCGGGCGCGCGCCGCGGACTCACCCACGCGCGTCGTGGCGCCGAAGTGGGCGGCGACGGCGACGTTCTCGAGGATCGACAGCTTGCGGAAGGGCCGAGGAATCTGGAATGTGCGGGCGAGCCCGCGATGGCAGATGGCGTCCGGTGTGCGGCCGCCGATCTCCTCGCCGTTGAATCGGACGGAGCCGCCGGAGGGCGCCAGCGCACCCGAGATGCAGTTGAAGGCCGTCGTCTTGCCCGAGCCGTTCGGCCCGATGAGTCCCAGGATCTCGCCCTCACGCACCTCGAACGACACACGGTTGAGCGCCGTGAAGTCGCCGAAGCGCTTGGTGAGCTGCGTGACGCTCAGGATATGACGTGCATGGGGGGCCTCGAAGGGCCCCTCAAGCGCCGGGCTCAGCGGGCGGCGAACGGCGAGGACGCCGCCAGCGGCAGGATCGGGTTCGCGGTCTGCACGGTCTTGGGATAGACGATCTCGAACTTTCCCTCGACGATCTGGAAGACTGCAGGAAACGCCCGCTCGTTCTGACCTGCCATCGGATTACCCGGCGGCAAGAACTTCACACCGTAGCCCTGCATGGTGCCGCCCTCGGGAATGTCCGTCTCGCGCGCGGCCTTCGCGAGCGCGTCGGGCGTGATTCCGCCGTGCTTCTGGATCGCGCGCGGCAGCACGTCGTTGAGCAGGATCCACATGTTGTTGAAGCCCATCGAGACGTGCGGCGCGATCGCCTGCGGCGGGATGTTCGGCTCGAAGACCTTGTAGCGCCGGACCATCTCCTGCGTCATCTCGCCCACGCCGGGCTTGAGCTTCTTGGGATCGAGCAGCTGCCCGGCGACGGGATCCACCGTGTGGAAGCCCTCGATCTCGTTTCCGAAGCCCTCCTTCAGCTTGTCGATCTGGCTGTGGCCCGCGCCGTGGCCGAGGTACGCCTTCACACGGAGGCCCTGCTCTTTCGCCTGGCGCAGGAACAGCGCGATGTCCGGCGCATAGCCGGTGTGGAACAGCACGTCGGGACGCGCGGCACGCAGTTTCGTGACCAGCGAGGAGAGATCGGGCGCCTGGATGGAGAAGCCTTCCTTCAGCACGACCTGCATCCCGTGCTTCTTGGCTTCCGCCTCGTTGGCGGCGGCGACGCCGGTGCCGTACGGACCGTCCTCATAGATGATGGCCACGCGCAGGTCCTTCGGCGCCTTCTTGAATCGGTCCTGCGAGTAGGCGGCGATGTACTGCACGGAGTAGGCGCCGAAGAGTCCGCCGTTGGGCTGCGGGCGGAAGGTGTATTGGAGATTGCGATCCTTCAGGACGTTGTCCGCGATGGCGGTGGTGATCCAGAGAAACTTCTTCTGCTTGTCGATCTTGTCGGCGAGGGGCACCGCGTGCGCCGAGGAGTACACGCCGGCGAGGATGTCCACCTTCTCGGCGTTGAGCAGCCGCTCCGCCTCGTTGATCGCGACTTCGGCCTTGGACTGGCTGTCGCCGTCGACCTGGACGATCTTGTACTTGCCGAGCACGCCGCCCTTTTCGTTGACGTAATCGATGATCATCTTGGCGCCGCGCCAGCAGTTGAGGGAGCCGGCGGCCGAGAAGGGCCCGGTGTGATCGAACAGGATGCCGATCTTGATCGTCTGCCCCTGCGCGTCGGCGCGCGGAGTCCATGTGCTCGCCACGGCCGTCGCCAGCGCGAGCGCCACGGCGAGGATCATTCGGGCTGACGTCATGCGCGCTCCTCCTCGCAAAAAAGTGGGCTGGAGCGTATCACGCGCCGGTCCGACGTGCGAGGATCATCCACTCGCGGCCCTGTCGTCCACGCGCGGAGCGCAGCGGTGCGAACGCGCGCTCGATCCTGAACGCCGGAGCGAGCAGGCGGCGCACCTCGTCCGGCGAGACGACGAAGGGCGGGCCGGCCGACTGCGCGCGCAGCGGGAAGAAGCAGGCGAGCAACCAGCCACCGGCCCGCAGCGTGCCGGCGAGGGCGCGGACGTACTCGGCGCGCCGCGCGGGATCGATCGCGCAATAGCACGTGTACTCCCAGATGCCGTCGAACGCGTGGGGCAGGTCACGCCCGAGCGTGAAGACGTCGCGCTGCTCGAAGCTGACCGTGACGTGCTCGCGCGCGGCGAGGCGCCGCGCCACGTCGAGCACCGAGGGAACGAAGTCGAAGGCCGTGACCTCGTAGCCGTGGGCGGCGAGCAGCCGCGCGTCGTGACCGCGGCCGCAGCCCGGAACGGCGACGCGACCGCGGGGCGGCGGTGTCGTGTCGAGGAAGTCGACCAGCGGCTGCATCGCCTCGAAGTGCGGCACCGCGCGCTCGGCGCCCGCGCCGATCAGCTCGTCGGTGGTATGAGCCGTGGTCACGCCGATGACGCGCATGCCGGCGGCGCGCGCGGCCTGCACGCCGACGATCGCGTCTTCGAAGACCACGCAGGCCGCCGCGTCGATCCCGAGCTCCTCGGCCGCTTTCAGGTAAATCTCGGGATGCGGCTTGCCCCAGCGCACATCGTCCGCGGTCACGGTGACGTCGAGGTGCCGGGAGAGACCGAGCGCGTCGAGGACCCGCTCGAGGTCGCGCCGCGAAGCGGACGTGGCCACCGCGCGGGGCACGCGGGCGCGGACCAGCGCCTGCACGAACGCGCCGGCTCCGGCCACGGCGACGAGGCCCCGCCGCGCGAGTCGCGCGTAATGCTCGCGCTTGAGCTCCGCGAGCCGCCGCGCCTCGCCGCGCCCGATGTCGCCGACGAGCAGCGCCACCGCCTCCTCGGCGGGCCGCCCGATGGTGAGACGCCAGAACTCCGGCGGCGGCGTCACGCCGCAGTCGCGGCACATGGCGACCCAGGCGTCACGATGGTGCGCACCGGAGTCGACGAGCACGCCGTCCATGTCGAAGACGACGGCGCGCGGCGCGACGACGCTCACTTCAAGCGATAGAGAGGAGCGAGCGCGCGAAACGTCTCGAGCGCGGCGTCGCGATACTGCGCCTCGGTCCAGCGCGCCGCTTGCTCCGCCGGCACCGTGCGGCCGAGCACGAACTGGCCGTCACGCGTGCGCGTCAGCTCGTCGGCCAGCTCGGCGAGCCGCTCCGGGCTCAGGTCGGCCAGCGGCGCTGCGGCTTCGTCGTCGTGCTCGTTCTTGAACCACGCCAGTCCCTTCACGCGTCGGAGCACGGGCCCGAGACGCGGCGCATTGCGCTTCCAGGCGGCGGCCCAGCGCTTCTTGTCGCCGTGCTCGGGGCCGACCTCGAAGAGGAAGCGCACGGCGTGGCGCGAGATCGCCACCTTGAAGTGGCAGTGCTTCTTGTAGCCGCGCGCGTCGGGCCCGAAGGCCACCCATGTGTCGTCGGGCGGATTGATGGTGCGCCGCGCGTGCCTCGCGACGTGCGCGAATGTCTCGCCGGCGGTGGCGCGGCTCACCGCCGGCGCCAGGCTGTGGCCGACGGCCTCGAGCTTGGGACGGATTCGCGCGCGAATGGCGGCCATACGCGTGCGGAAGCCTGTCTCGTTGAACACCTTGAAGTCGGTGGCGTAGAAGGCCGGGGACGGCATGGCGGCTCTCCTCCGAACCCACGCGGCCCGTGATGAGCGGCGCGATTGAGGGGCATAGTGTAATGGGTCGTCTCGCGCGAGGCAACGCGAAACGGTGGTGGTGCGAGCCGAGGCCGTTCGACGGACGCGGCGAGCGGTGAAATTTCTCGAACGATGGATCGAAGGAGAGACCGATGAGCGACGTGTCCTGCTTTCACAATCTGAAGAGCGGTGGCATCGAACGACAGCTCGCGCCCGGCGTGAGTGCGCGCGTGTTTCCCGGCGTGCACGCGATGCTGTCGGTGGTCACGCTCGAGCCCGGCGCGGTCTCGCCGGTGCACGCCCACCCCAACGAGCAGTGGGGCGTGTGCCTCGAGGGTGAGTGGATCCGCCTGCAGGACGGTGTCGAGCACCACGTGAAGGCCGGCGATTTCTGGCAGACGCCGCCGAACGTGCCGCACGGCGGCCGTGCGCTCGGCGTGCGCTGCGTCGTGCTCGACATCTTCGCCCCGCCGCGCGAGGAGTACCGCCGGCCGGGCGCGGGCCTCGGCGCCGCGACGCTCGCGCGCTGACGAAGCGCCCGGCGAAGGCGCCCCGACGGGAAATATCGAATGATACAATTCCGCGCGTGACGGACATCTTCGTCGTGACCGGCGGTGCGGGGTTCATCGGCAGCCACGTCGTCGAGCGCCTGCTCGCCGACCACCGGGGCGCGCGCGTGCGCATCTTCGACGACTTCTCCTCGGGCTCGATGGCCAACCTGCCGTTCGCGGCGGGCGCCGGCGAGCGGCTGGAGATCGTACGCGGCGACGTGCGCGACCTGGCGGCGGTGGAGGGCGTGGTGCGCGGCGCGTCGGTCATCTTTCATCAGGCGGCGATGCGCTCGGTGCCGCGCTCGGTCGCCGATCCCCTCGGCGCCAACGACCACAACGTGAACGGCACGCTGCACGTGCTGGAGGCGGCGCGCCGCGCCCATGTGCGCCGGGTCGTGTACGCGTCGTCGTCGTCCGTCTACGGCGACAACCCGGCGCTGCCCAAGAGCGAGGAGCAGCCCACGACGCCGATCTCGCCCTACGCGGTCTCGAAGGCCGCCAACGAGATGTACGCGACGGTGTGGACACGGCTCTACGGCGTGGAGACTGTCGGCCTGCGCTACTTCAACGTGTTCGGACCGCGGCAGGACCCGGCCTCGGAATACGCGGCGGTCATCCCGCGCTTCATCCTCTGGGCGTTGCGCGGCGAACCGATGGAGGTGCACGGCACCGGCGAGCAGTCACGCGACTTCACGTACATTGACAACGTGGTCGAGGCCAATGTGTTGGCCGCGCGCGCGCCGGCAGCCTCGGGCGAAGCGTTCAACGTCGGGTGCGGCGAGCGCGTCAGCCTGCTGCAGATCATCGATCGGCTCGAGAAGCTCCTCGGTCGCGCGGTGCAGCGCCGTCATACGCCGAGCCGCGCGGGCGACGTGCCGCACACCCTCGCCGACATCGGCAAAGCCAAGCGGCTGATGGGCTACACGCCGCTCGTCGATTTCGACGAGGGACTGCGCCGGACGGTCGACTTCTTCAAGAAGCCATAGCCCGGATCACGCCAGACTCCGGAGGGCCCCGCATGCGCCGAACCGCCGCGCTCGTCGTCGTCCTCGCCGCGCTGCTCGCGGTCGCCGTCGTGCCCGTCGCGACGCCGGCCCAGGCGCCGCGCGCGCTCGTCGTGCAGAGCCAGACCGAGCCGCCGGGGCTCGACATGACGGCCACACCGGCCACGGCGACCTCCGGCGTCATCTTCTACAACGTGCAGGAGGCGCTGGTGAAGGTGGACCGCCACGGCAAGCTCGTGCCGTGGCTCGCGGAGCGCTGGCACACGGCAGACAACCGCAACTACACCTTCTTTCTGAAGAAGGGCGTGCGCTTCCACAACGGCCGCGAGCTCAAGGCCGCCGACGTGAAGTACGCCTTCGAGCGCGCCCTGAATCCCGAGACGAAGCACCCGTATGCGAAGGACTACGAAGCCATCGGCGACATCATCGTCAAGGACGACTACACGGTCACGTTCGCGCTCAAGAGCGTCAACGCCAGCTTCCTCCAGAACATCGCGCGGGCCGGCTCGGTCATCTATCCACGCGAGGCGGTGGAGACGATGAAGAGTCACCCGATCGGGACCGGCCCCTTCCGTTTCGAGGAATGGGTACGCGGCGACCGCATCGTGCTGACGAAGAACCCCGACTATCACGTCAAGGGCCTGCCGCACCTCGACCGCGTGACGTTCCGGTTCATCACCGATCCCAACGCCGTGCTCGCGGCGCTCAAGGCCGGCGACGTCGACGTCTCGCTGTTCGGGCTCGGCCCCGAGCACGTGCAGGATGTCCAGAAGGATGCGCGCTTTCAGGTCCTCGTCGGTGACACGACCAACGACGTGATCCTGGCCATGAACAACTCGCGCAAGCCGTATACCGACGTGCGCGTGCGCCGCGCGATGACCTACGGCATCAACAAGAGCGACGTGCTCAAGGGCGCGATGTTCGGCATGGGCAAGATCCTCGGCACCAACGTGGACCCGCTGAACCCGTACTACGTGGACATGTCGAAGGTCATGCCGTACGACCCCGCGAAGGCCAAGCAGCTCCTCGCCGAAGCCGGATATCCCAACGGCTTCGACACCGTGCTGAAGGTCGCGCCGCAGTACTACTACACGGTGCGCTCGGGCGAGGTGATCGCGGAGAATCTCAAGAAGATCGGCGTGAACGTGAAGATCGAGCAGATCGAGTGGGGCCAGTGGCTCTCGCGTGTCTTCCGCGAGGCGGACTTCGACCTGACGATCATCGGCCACGCCGAGGCGTGGGACATCAAGAACTACGCGAACCCGAAGTACTACTTCCGGTACGACAGCCCGAAGTTCCAGGAGCTGTTCGCGAAATCGGAGGTCACGGTCGACGATCGGGCCCGCCGCGATGTGTACGTGCAAATGCAGAAGCTCATGGTCGAGGACGCGCCGGTGGTGTGGCTCTTCATGCATCCACGGCTGGCCGTCGCGAAGAAGGGCGTGCAGGGGTTGTGGAAAGACCTGCCGGCCTCGGCCGCCGATCTGTCCGAGGTCGCGTGGGCGCCCGCCAAGTGAGCCGCTGCTAGGGCGTGCGCCGCTACGCCGCGCGACGGGCGGCGGCGCTCGTCGCCACGCTGTTCTTCGTCTCCGCGCTCGTGTTCGTCGTCGTGCGCATCCTGCCTGGTGACCCCGCGGCCCTCATCATGGGCACGGAGGGAAGCCGCGAGGCCTCCGATCGCCTGCGCGAGTCGATGGGGCTCAACCGGCCGCTGCCGGTGCAGTATGTCGAGTGGCTCGCGCGCGCGCTTCGCGGCGATCTCGGGCGCTCCATTCAGTACGACCTGCCGGTCGGCGAGCTGATCGCGAGCCGTCTGCCCGTGACACTGCCGCTGGCGCTCATGGCGGCGGCGTTCATGGTCGTCGCCGCCGTCCCGCTCGGACTGTACGCGGCCACGCGCCACCGCCGCGCCGGCGACTACGCGACGATGATCCTGTCGCAGATCGGCATCTCCGTCCCGCAGTTCTGGGCGGGCCTGCTGCTGATTCTCTTGTTCTCGGTCACGCTCGGCTGGGTGCGCTCCGGCGGCTTCGAGGGCTGGTCGAGCGGCGTCGGCGCCGCGCTGCGCTCGCTGCTGCTGCCCGCCATCGCGCTCGGCCTGTTCCAGGCGGCCGTGCTCGTGCGCGCCACGCGCTCCGCGGTGCTCGACGTGCTGCGCGAGGATTACGTGCGCACCGCGCGCGCCAAGGGCCTGAGTGAGCTCCGCGTCGTCGGCCGCCACACGCTGCGCAACGCGCTGATCCCGATCATCACCGTCGCCGGCATCCAGCTCGGTCAGCTCCTCGCCGGCGCCATCGTGCTTGAGAGCGTGTTTGCGCTGCCCGGCCTCGGGCGGCTCGCGCTCGGCGCCATCACCGCCCGCGATCTCCCGGTCGTGCAGGGCGTCGCCCTGTTCATCGCGTCGACGATCGTCGTCATCAACTTCGCGGTCGACCTCGTCTACACCGTACTCGATCCACGTATCCGTTACGAATAGCGATGAGGCGTCGGCCGCTCGCGCACGCGACCTTCACGCTCGGCGCCGCGATCACACTCGCGCTCGTCGCCGTCGCGGGCCTCAGCCTGCTGTACACGCCCGCCGATCCGCTCACGATGTCGATCACCGGGCGGCTGCAGGGGCCGTCGGGCGGGCACCCGTTCGGCACCGACCAGTTCGGCCGCGACATCCTTTCGCGCGTGATGGCGGGCGCGGTCACGTCGATCGCCGTCGGTGTGATCGCGGTCGGCATCGGCGCCGCGCTCGGGGTGGCGCTCGGTCTTCTCAGCGGCTACGTCGGTGGCTGGCTGGACGAGACGCTGATGCGGCTGGTCGACGCCGTGCAGGGTTTCCCGGCGATCCTCTCGGCCCTGCTGTTCACCGCGGTCTTCGCGCCCGGCACGGGCGTGAGCATGGTCGCCATCGGCATCGCGTTCGTGCCGGTGTTCGCGCGCTTGACGCGCGGCTCGGTGCTCGAGTTGCGCGAGCGCGAGTTCGTCGTGGCCGCGCGCGCGCTGGGCGCGCGCGACCGCCGGCTGCTGCTGCGCCACATTCTGCCCAATACGCTGGCACCGCTGGTCGTGCAGGCGACTACCAGCTTCCCCGTGGCGATCCTGGCCGAGGCCGCGCTGGCCTATCTGGGGCTCGGCACGCAGCCACCGCATCCGTCGTGGGGCCTGATGCTCAAGGAGGCGCAGAATTTCCTCGGTATGAACCCATGGTTCGCCGTCTTCCCGGGCGGCGCCATCGCGACGGCGGTTCTCGGCCTCAACTTATTGGGTGACGGGCTGCGCGACCTGCTGGATCCGAAGACGGCGTAGGGGTGCGGGGCCCGCGGAAACAGGCGCGTTGCAGCGACACCCGCCCGGGCGTAGGTTGACATTCTCGTGACGGTGCCTTTATCGTAACGTTTGGTTCGGAGACGACCCCGCTGGCACGTTCCGCTAGCGAAAACACGGTGATCCTCCGGGGGGAGAGCGGATGAAGGTCTTCAACGCCTCGTTCACGCTGAGCAGTGAGGAAGGCACGGAGGTCACCGACATCACCAAGCTCGTCAGGGAAGCGGTCCAGCAGTTTCCCATCTCCGCCGGCATCGCGCTGATCAACACGCTGCACACCACCTGCGCGGTCTTCATCAACGAGTTCCAGAGCGCGCTGATCGACGACCTCAAGGGGCTCGTGGAGAAGCTGGTGCCCGAGCGCGGCGGTTACCGCCACGACGACCCGCGCTTCTCCGACTGCGAGCGCGGCAACGCGCACTCCCATCTGCGCGCGGCGCTCCTCGGCCGCTCCGTCGCTCTCGGTGTGAACAACGGCGAGCTCACCCTCGGCCGGTTCCAGTCCGTCATCTTTGCCGAGTTCGACGGCCCGCGAAAGCGCGAGATCAACGTCCAGGTGATCGGCGCCTAGCGAGGCGCCCGTCGTCCACGGACTTCTGACCGTGGAGACCTACCTGCAGCGCTGTCGCACGCGCTCGCGGGCGCCGGCAAGCACCTGATCGAGCCGCCGTTGATCAGCGGCACTTCAACGTCGTCGTCTTTCGCCACGCGCGCTACTTCTTGTATCCCTACGTGCGCAAGCTCAACCTGTACGTCCTGACCATCCTGGACCCCGTCGGGAAGTAGCTCCCCGGCTCGGCGATCGGCCAACGCGGGCGGTCGGAAAGGCTTGACGATCGCCGCAGGGGTATGTTCACATCTTGAACACCGCCCATGGAGCGCTCCGACGAGCGAGACCTGGAGATTCTCAACGCCATCGATGAGGGGGCGCCGCTCACGCAGCGCGCGCTCTCCCAGCGGCTGGGGATCGCGCTCGGCCTCACGAACCTCTATCTGAAGCGGCTCGCGGTGAAGGGCTACATCAAGATCTCTCAGTTCCCGCGCAAGCCGGCGGCCCGCAAGCGGCTGCAGTACTTGCTGACGCCGGCGGGGATTCGCGAGAAGACCCGACTGACCTACGAGCACGCCACCTATGCGATCGCGCTCTACCGCCGCACCCGCGAGACCCTCCGCAAAGAGCTCGGCCGCCTTCCGAAAAACGGCGCGACACGCGTGGTGCTGTATGGGACGGACGAGGCGGCGGAGCTCGCGTACCTGACGCTGAAGGAGGGTGGCGTCGAGCCGGCGGCGGTGTTCGGCGCGCGCGCCGGCGGCGAGTTCATCGGAATGCCGGTGCGCGACGTGGC
>QHSO01000013.1 GCA_003220475.1 Candidatus Rokuibacteriota bacterium
GGCGCATTCGTGCGCACCAAGCTCAAGCACATGCGCCTCGGCAAGGTGATCGACAACACGTTCCGATCCGGCGAAAAAGTGGAGCTGGTCGAGTACGACGAGAAGCATATGCAGTTCCTCTATAAGGACGAGCGCTACCACTTCATGGACACGGAGACGTACGAGCAGGTGTCGATGTCGGCCGACGAGGTCGGCGACGCCCGCGAGTACCTCAAGGAGAACACCGAGGTGGACGTCCTCTATATCGACGGCGCCCCGACGACCGTGGAGCTGCCGAACTTCGTCGAGCTGGCGATCGCGCGGACCGATCCCGGCGTGCGCGGAGACACCGCGCAGGGCGGGACGAAGCCCGCCACGCTCGAGACCGGTGCCGTCGTCCAGGTCCCGCTCTTCCTCAACGAAGGCGATGTCGTCAAAGTCGATACGCGGACCGGCGAGTATCTCGGCCGTGTCGCGGCGGCCGGTTGATGGCCCGGCGCGACGCCGCACCCGTGTCGTCCGGCGGCGACGACCGGCTCGTCGAGCTGACGCGGCGGTTGGCCGCGATCGCCGCCGAGCTCGGCCTGACCGAGATCGAGGTCGAATCGGCGGGCACCCGCCTGCGCGTACAGCGCGCCGGCGCGCCGACCGCGCCCGTCGTCCACGCCGTGGCGGCGCCGATCGTCCGCGCCGCGCCGGCGACGGAGCCCGCCGTCGTGGCGGATGTCGCAGCGCCCGCAGGGATCACCGTCGAGGCGCCGATGGTCGGCACCTTCTATCGATCGTCGTCCCCGACCGCGGAGCCGTTCGTCCGCGAGGGCGATGTCGTCAAGGAAGGTCAGATCCTCTGCATCATCGAGGCGATGAAGCTGATGAACGAGATCGAGTCGAAGGCAGCAGGCCGCATCGTGAAAATCCTCGTGGAGAACGGTCAGCCCGTGGAATACGGACAGCCGCTGTTCCTCCTCGAGCCGCAGCGCTGAGCTGCGCGCAATCGTGATCTGGGAGTGACCATGAAGAGCGCGTTGATCGCCCTCTCGCTGACCGTCGCCGCCGCCGCCCCGACGTGGGCGCAGGTCGGCGTCGTCAACCCGAACGTGCCGGTGACGGTCACGGCCCCGCCGCCTGCCGGCTCGCCACCGGGGACACCGGCGACGACGCGACCGAGCCTGCCGTTTACCAACGAGCCGAATCAGCTCAACAACCCGCACCCGATGCTGCTGAACGCCGGCGTCTCGGAGACGGGCGGATGGGGCGTTCCGATTCGGCGCATCTACGTGCCCGCGCAGACCGTCCCGATCGTCGTGTACGACCGGTACATGGAAGCCGCCGGCGAGCCGTGGACCACGCAGTACACCGAGGTGCCCGGCTACGTCGTCGTCGAGACGACCCTCGGCTACCTGTATCCGGAGCGCTGGGCGCTCCACAGCCCGGCGAAAGGGGTCTATCAGTGGGCGCGTGTGCCCTCGGCATTTCAGCCTAAGTAGGCAGGCGTGTGTTCCACAAGATCCTGATCGCCAACCGCGGCGAGATCGCGCTGCGCATCATGCGCACGTGCCGCGAGATGGGCATCCGCACGGTGATCGCGCACTCGACAGCCGACGCGCAGTCGTTGCCGGTGCGCCTGGCCGACGAGACGATCTGCATCGGTCCCGACGCGCCTCGCGCGAGCTATCTCAACATGCCGTCCGTCATCTCGGCGGCCGTCGTGACCGACAGCGAGGCCATTCACCCGGGGTATGGATTCCTGTCCGAGAATCCGACGTTCGCGGACATCTGTCGGGCCTCCGGTCTGACGTTCATCGGGCCGAGCCCGGAGGCCATCCGCTTGATGGGCGACAAGGCGCAGGCGCGGGTCATCGCCAAGCAGGCGGGCGTGCCGGTCGTGCCCGGCAGCGAGCTGCCGCTCAAGAGTGAGGCGGAGGCGCTCGAGGTCGCCGACGAGGCCGGCTATCCCGTCATCTTCAAGGCGGCGGCCGGTGGCGGCGGCCGCGGCATGCGAATCGTGCGCGAGCGCGCCGCCGCCGCACAGGCGTTCGCCGCCTGTCAGGCGGAGGCTGGCGCAGCGTTCGGCTCGTCGGAAATCTATTGCGAGAAGTACATCGAGCAGGCGCGTCACGTCGAGGTGCAGGTGCTCGGCGATCGCAACGGTATGCGCGTGCATCTCGGTGAGCGCGACTGCTCCGTGCAGCGCCGACATCAAAAGCTGATCGAGGAATCACCCGCCCCGTCGCTGCCGGCCGAGACGCGCGCGGGTCTTCATCGCGCCGCGCTGCTGGCGGCGGCGGCGGTGAACTACGTCAGCGCGGGAACGGTGGAGTTCCTCGTCGACGCCGAGGGAGCGTTCTACTTCATCGAGATGAACACGCGCATCCAGGTCGAGCATCCAGTGACCGAGTGGATCACGGGGCTCGACCTCATCCGCGAGCAGATCCGCATCGCGGCCGGCGAAGCGCTCGGCTACCGGCAGGATGGCGTGCGCTTCGACGGGCACGCGATCGAGTGCCGCGTCAACGCCGAGGATCCCGACACGTTCGTGCCGAGCGCGGGACGGGTGACGGCGTGGGTGCCGCCCGGCGGCCTCGGCGTGCGTGTGGACAGCCACCTGATGGCGGGGTACTCGGTTCCACCCTTCTACGACTCACTCCTCGGCAAGATCATCGTGCGTGGCCGAGACCGCGCCGAGGCGATCGACCGCATGCGGCGGGCGCTGCAGGAGACGGTGATCGAGGGCGTGAAGACGACGATCCCGTTCCACCTCAAGACCCTGAGCGATCCCGCCTTCATCGAAGGTCGCTTCACCACCGCGGACGTCGGCCGCCTGCATCCTTGATGGACCCCACGCTGTACGTCGTCCTCGATCGGACGGCGGCGCGCGGGCGCGACCTCGATGATCTTCTCGCCGCGGTCATCGACGGCGGCTGCCGCATGGTCCAGCTGCGCGAAAAGGAATGGCCCTCCGGACGGTTGCTGCCGCTGGCGCGGCGCCTGCGCGAGCGGTGTCGCCGTGCCGGCGCGACGTTCGTCGTGAACGATCGCGTCGACCTTGCGCTGGCCGTCGAGGCCGACGGCGTCCACGTGGGCCAGGAGGACCTGCCCGCCAAGGTCTCGCGCCCGCTGCTGCGCGCGGGCATGCTGCTCGGAGTTTCGACGCACACCGTCGAGCAGGCGCGCGCCGCGCGGGACGACGGCGCGGACTACGTCGCCGTCGGCTCGATGTTCGCGACGGCGACCAAGCCGGATTTCCAGCTGGTGGGCCCGGCGCTGATCAGGAAACTCCGTGCCGAGATCCGCGTTTCACTTGTGGGGATCGGCGGCATCACGCATGACAACGTCGCCGAGGTCGTCCGGGCCGGCGCCGATGGGGTGGCGGTCATCTCGGCGGTGTGCGCCGCGCCCGATCCGGCGGCGGCGACTCGGCGGTTTCTGGACGTCATCGGGAATGCTCGTGCGGCTTGACCGCCCGCACGCCGACGCTATATATAATGTCCGGCGCGCAAACCCTCGATTCATCAATCGCTCAAGGAGGGAATCAATGACTTCGACACGTATCCGCAGCCTTGTCGCGCTCGGCGCGGCGTTGGCCGTCGCCCTCCTGCCGCTGGGGTCGGGACCAGCTGCACAGGGTAAGACGATCAAGATCGCCACGCAGAGTCCGCTGAGCGGCGGCCAGGCCGCGCTGGGCGAGGGCATCAAGCTCGGGACTCAACTCGCCATCGAGAAGTTCAAGGTCAATCTCGAGAAGGCCGGCTTCAAGGTCGAGCTCGTCCCCTACGACGATCAGGCCAAGCCCGACGTCGGTGTGTCGAACGCGAAGAACATCATCGCCGACAAGGCGATCATGGTCGTCATCGGCCACCTGAATTCCGGCGTCGCCATCCCGTCGTCGGAGGTCTACAAGGAAGACAACCTGCCGATGATCTCGCCGGCGAACACCAACGAGAAGGTCACCGACCGCGGCTATCCGAACGTGAACCGCGTCTGCGGTCGCGACGACGTGCAGGGTCCGGTGGGCGCGGAATTTGCCGCGGGCACGCTCAAGGTCAAGACGGCGTACGTGCTGCACGACAAGACGACGTACGGTCAGGGCGTGGCCGAAGCGTTCAAGAACGATCTCGAGAAGAAGGGTGTGAAGATCGTCGGGTTCGAAGGCACCGAAGAGAAATCGAATTTCGACCCGATCGTCACGCCCATCAAGGCCAAGAATCCCGAGCTCGTCTACTTCGGCGGCATCTACGATCAGGCGGCGCCGTTCTTCAAGCAGGCCAAGGAGAAAGGCGTGAAGGCGAAGTTCCTGGGCCCCGACGGCCTGGACTCGTCCGACTTCGTAAAGATCGGCGGTAAGGCCGTCGTCGGCACCTACTACACGACGGCGGCGGCGCCGGCCTCCAGCGCGCAGGCCAAGCAGTTCGGCGAGGAATACAAGAAGAAGTTCGGCAAAAACCCCGAGCCGTACGCGGCCGAGTCGTACGTGGCGACCGCCATCGCGATCAAGGCGCTGGAAGAGGTCACCAAGGGCGGCAAGGCGCCCACGCGTGAAGCCCTCGGGAGCGCGATCCGCAAGGTTAAGTATAACGGCATGACGGGCTCGATCGAGTTCGACGACAAGGGCGATCCGAAGAAGGCATCCTACTACGTCATGCAGGTGACGACCGACAATCCCGAGAAGTGGAGCGAAAACAAGGAAGCCAAGCGCCTGGCGATCGCTGCGCCGGCGATGAAGAAGTAATCCTCACCCGCGGCGGCCGCGGACCGCGTCGGCCGAGAGGTCGACCGGTCCGCTGCCGCCGAGCGTCCCATGGACTTCGAACTCCTCGTCAGGATCTTCCCCCAAGTCCTGCTCGACGGCCTGCTGCTCGGCTTCATGTACGCGCTGATCGCCCTCGGCTACACGATGGTGTACGGCGTGCTCGAGTTCATCAACTTCGCCCATTCGGAGATCTTCATCGTCGGCGCGTTCGTCGGCGTCGAGCTGCTCCTCGGCCTCAAGAGCCGTGGCGTGCTCGACACGGCGCCATGGCCGCTGGTGCTCCTGGGCGTCATGCTGGCCGGAATGCTCGCCAGTGGTGCCCTCGCCGTGACGATCGAGCGCGTCGCCTATCGGCCGCTGCGGGCCGCGCCGCGGCTGATTCCGCTGATCTCGGCGATCGGAATGTCGTTCTTCCTCCAGGACGTGATCCGCCTGACGGAGTCGCTCTGGCGCAACGCGTTCAACCTGGTCTATCCCACCCTGGAGCCGCTCAACGAGCGCTTCGAGCTGACGAGCACGCTCGACGTGTCGGCGAAGTCGCTGGTGGTGATCGTGGCCGCGCTGCTCATGCTGTGGGGCCTGCATGCCCTCGTGAACCGCACGAAGATCGGGACCGCGATCCGCGCGGTGGCGGAGGACCAGGCGGCGGCGAGCCTCATGGGGATCGACGTCAATCGCATCATTTCGCTCACCTTTCTCATCGGCGGCGCCATGGGTGGGGCGGCTGGCGTGTTGTTCGGCGTGCAGTACGGCCTGATCAACCCGTACACAGGCTTCATTCCCGGTCTCAAGGCGTTCACGGCGGCGGTGCTGGGCGGCATCGGCAACATTCCGGGCGCCATGCTCGGCGGCATCGTGCTGGGACTGCTGGAGGCCTTCGCGGCATCCTACATGTCGCTCCTCACCGGCGGGGCGTTCGGCGCCGAATACAAGGACATCTTCGCCTTCTCCGTCCTTATCCTGATCCTGATCTTTCGGCCGAAGGGCCTGCTCGGCGAAGTGGTGCGAGAGCGCGCGTGATTGCGGCGACGGCGGCCGTGGCCTTCGTCGCCCTCTCCAGCGCCGCCGTCGCGCTCTTCCCGCGCTCGATCCTCGTGTTCCTGCTCTTCCAAGGGAGCCTGCTCTACGCGTACGTGGCGCGGATTCCCGGCTGGTTGCGCGCGACGCTGCTGGGGGCAGCCGTGCTCGTGCTCATGCCGGTGATCGGCACCTATAATGGGTACTACCTGGAAGTGGCCACCCAGGTCGGCATCTTCGTGGCCCTCGCGCTGGGGCTCAACATCGTGGTCGGCCTCGCCGGACTCCTCGACCTGGGCTACGTGGCGTTCTTCGCCGTCGGTGCCTACTCGTGGGCGATCTTCGGCTCGCCGCACGCCAACGTGCTGTTCGGCGGCACCGGCTTTCCCCTCCCGTCCTGGTGGTTCTACCCGTTCCTGCTCATCGGCCTCACCGTCGCCGCCGGCACCGGCGTGGTGCTCGGACTGCCGGTTCTGAGACTGCGCGGCGACTACCTGGCCATCGTCACGCTCGGCTTCGGCGAGGTCATCCGGGTCCTCGCCAACAACCTCGACAAGCCGATCAACGTGACCAACGGCCCGCGCGGCATCACGCCGATCTCGCGTCCGCCGCTGCCGCTCGAGGTTTCGTACGCGGTGGGCTTCTATTTCCTCGCGCTGCTCATCGTCGTCGTCGTCATCCTCGTGAATCGCCGGCTGGAGGACTCGCATATCGGTCGAGCGTGGGAAGCCATCCGCGAAGACCAGTTGGCCGCCCAGGCGATGGGCGTGCCACTGGTGCGAGCCAAACTCCTGGCGTTCGCCTCCGGCGCATCGTTCGCGGGAGTGATGGGCGTGGTGTTCTCGGCCAAGCAGGTCTTCATCAACCCGGAGTCGTTCACGTTTCTCGAGTCGATCGGCGTGCTGGCGATGGTCATCCTGGGCGGCATGGGCAGCATCCCGGGCGCCATCGTCGGCGCCACCGTCGTCACCGTGCTCAACCTCCAGGTGCTCAAGGGACTGTCGCTCTGGCTCAACGAGCTGAAGAACGCCGGCGTGACGATCTTCGGCTACAACCTCGCGAACCTGCCCACCCAGCTGGAGCCCGCGAAGTACGAGCGGATGATCTTCGGCCTGATCCTCGTCCTGATGATGATCTTTCGCCCGCAGGGCATCTTCCCTGCGCGACGACGCCAGCGTGAGCTGGGCGAGCAATGAACGCACGTGCGACCGAGGAGCGCCCCGGGTCCCTCGGGGAGCTCCGAGCATTGGGGGGAGTGGGGGGCCATTTCGGGGCCCCCCACGAACGTGAATGAGCGCGATGTTCGAAGCGGTGGACGTCACCAAGACGTTCGGCGGCCTCACCGCCCTGCAGCGCGTGACGTTCGCGCTCGACGGCGGCATCGCGTCGATCATCGGCCCCAACGGCGCCGGCAAGACCACGCTGTTCAACGTGTTCACCGGCCTGTACCGCCCCGACATCGGCGCCGTGACCTTCCGCGGGCGGCCGCTGGTCGGACTGCGCCCGGACGAGATCACCGCGCTCGGCGTGTGTCGCACATTCCAGAACATCCGGCTGTTCGCCAACATGACCGCCGCCGAGAACATCCTGGTCGGTATGCACTCCCGCATCCGGCTCGGCCTGCGTGACGTGCTGACGCGCGGACGGCGCTTCGTCGACGCCGAGGGCGCCCTCTGGCAGCGGGCCGGCGTGCTGCTCGAGCGCGTCGGGCTACGAGGCAAGGGCAACGAGATCGCGCGCAACCTGGCGTATGGCGAGCAACGGCGGCTGGAGCTGGCACGCGCGCTCGCCTCCGAGCCCGCCCTGCTGTTGCTCGACGAGCCGACGGCCGGCATGACGCAGGCCGAGGCCGGCACGCTCATGGCGCTGCTGCGCCGCCTCGTCGGCGAGCTCGGCCTCGCCATCATCCTCATCGAGCACAACATGCGCGTCGTGATGGAGGTCTCCGACCGCGTCACCGTGCTCGACCACGGGGAGAAGATCGCCGAGGGTCCGCCGCGCGAGGTCCAGGCCGACGCGCGGGTGATCGAAGCCTATCTCGGGCGCCGCGCCGCGACCGGCCGCGCAGTACCCTAGGCATGCTCGCCCTCGACGGCCTCGACGTCTACTACGGCGAGATCCACGCGCTGCGCGGCGTGGCGCTGGAGGTTCGCGGCGGCGAGATCGTCACGCTGCTCGGCAACAACGGCGCCGGCAAATCGACGACGCTGAAGACGATCTCGGGGCTGCTCGCTCCGCGTCGCGGCAGCGTCGTGTTCGATGGCCGAGCACTGACGGGCGTGCCGCCGCACGAGATCGTCGCGCGCGGCATTGCCCACGTGCCCGAAGGGCGCCGGATCTTCAACCGGCTCAGCGTTCGCGAGAACATGACCATGGGCGCCTATCTCAGAACCGACGGCCATGTCGCGGCCGACCTCGATCGCGCGTTCGAGCTCTTCCCTCGCCTCAAGGAGCGCCTGACCCAGGTGGCCGGCACGCTCTCGGGCGGCGAGCAGCAAATGCTGGCGATCGCCCGCGCCCTCATGGCTCGTCCCCGGCTGCTGCTGCTCGACGAGCCGTCGATGGGGCTCGCGCCCGTCCTGGTCGAGCAGATCTTCGCGACGATCGTGTCCATCAACGGGCAGGGCACGACGATTCTGCTCGTCGAGCAGAACGCCGCCATGGCCCTGTCCATCGCGCACCGCGGCTACGTGCTGGAGACCGGATCGGTCGTGCTCTCGGGCACCGCCGGACAGCTCGCCGAGAACGCGCAAGTGCGGCGCGCCTATCTGGGAGAATGACGCCATGCGAACCGATGGGCTCGACTACGACGGCCACAAGGTGGGCGCCGTCTACCGGACGCTCGCGCGCACCGTCTCGGAGACCGACATCGTCAACTTCGTCAATCTCTGCGGCTTCGTCGAGCCGCTCTTCATCGACATGGAGTACGTCAAGCGTGAGTCCGTGTTCGCACGGCGCGCCGCACCGGGCGCGCTCACCTTCGCGCTCTCCGAGGGGCTGATCATGCAGACGGGACTCATCCACGGCACCGGCATGGCGTGGCTCGGGGGCGACCTGCGCATCGTGGCGCCGGTGCTCGAGGGCGATACGATCCGCGTGGAGGTGGAGGTGGTCGACAAGCGTGAGACGAAGAAGACGGACCGCGGCATCGTGACCTACCGCCACCGCGTCCTGAATCAGCGCGACGAGCTCGTGCTCGAGGCACGGGTGCAGCGGATGATCAAGCGGAGGTGAGGTCGTGAGCGACGTCGGCCGCATCGTGCAGCTGAGTGTTTCGAACGGCGGCGTGCCCAAGCGCGCCGTACCGATGGCGAGGATCACGCCGCTCGGCCTCGAGGGTGACGCGCATCGGGACGGCGAGCACCATGGCGGCCCGGAGCGCGCCGTCTGTCTGTTCGCGATGGAGGCGATCCGAGAGCTGCAGGCGGAGGGCCACCCGCTCGTCCCGGGGGCGCTCGGCGAAAACGTCACGCTCGAAGGCCTCGACTGGTCGGCGGTCCAACCGGGGACACGCTTGCAGCTCGGCGACGAGGTCGTGCTGGAGGTTACGCGCTATACGACGCCCTGCTTCAATATCCGCCCCGCGTTCCGCGGGGGGGACTATTCGCTGGTCTCACAGAAACGTCACCCGGGACGCAGCCGAGTCTATGCGCGCGTGATCGCGACGGGGATGCTGCACGGCGGGGATCCGGCGCGGCTGCTCTGAGCGGGCGTCGGGCCCCCACCGCAGCGGCAGAACGTCAGCCGCGCGCCGCCTCGCCGCGCGGGGAGTCGCCGAGGGCCACGACCACGAGTGCCCCGGGTGCCGCGATCGGCTGGACACCGCGCCCGTACGCCGCGACGTCGTCGACGAGCCAGCCGGCGCACGGCGTGCTCTCGTCGAGCTGACCGCGGATCGCCGTCCATTCCTGTCGCACCGCCGCGCCCAGCCGGGCGTGGCGCGCCGCGGTCTCGACCACGAGCACCAGTCTCGCCGGACGGCCATCCAGCCGCTTGACCGCCGTCAGCGTCGCGTCGGCGGCGCCGTGCACGAGTGCGTCCACCGACGGCTCGCCGGTGGCGTCACTCCAGCCCAACCCCGTTGCGTACGACGCCTCGAGACACGCCACGCTCACGCGCGGCTCGCTTGCGCCACTGCCGCCGTAGAGAACTGCCGATCCGAGCACTCCGCAGACGGTACGCATCTTAGGCCCCATGAAGTCACGCCAGGAGTCGAGGAACCGCAGGGCGGAATCATCCGCGTCCGGACGTGCGAAGGCGATACCGAGACCGCGCGGATAGCGTGCGCGGAAAGGCCAGCCTGAAAGCATCAGGCGGGCCGCCGCCTGACCAGCGTCAGCGATGTCGCGGCCAGTCGTGGCTGCCACCCCGCTCGCCGCGCCATCTGCGTTTGCCACGCAGATGACCAGCGCGCCGGACTTCATGGGGCCGTCATCCGTTAGAAGCGAAGCGGACACGCCGCCCGCGAGCTGGATGCGTCCGAATGCAGTACGCGCCTCGGCCATCGCGTCGCCGGCCGGAGAAGCCGTGACCACGAGGACGAGGTGCGGCGTCGCGCCGTGCAGGCGCGAAGCCGCGATGGCGGCCGCACGCGTCACCGCGTCGCGTCCGCCGGAGGCGTACCCGAGACCGATCTCCAGCGTCGAGGCCGAAGGCCCGCTGAGTGTCGTCGCCATGTCGCGGTGGGTAATGCACCGGGGGTGCCAAAGCGGAAAAGACCGAAAACATTGATGATTATGGGTAATTGAAATCTCGCGGGTGTCCGGACGACACACACGCTGTGACAGCTTTCGTGCCGGGCTTGAGCGACGCGGGGTCGGTCTCGGAAAGCAGAGAAGTGGCGAGCAGCGTCTCGTGCGTATGGGCGGCGCGGTCGTCTCCGAACGTCAGCGGGTCGGGGTCATTCGGCCCTGCGTCTACAGGACTCCGTACTCCTTCAGGCGGCGGTAGATCGTCCGGCGCGAGATGCCGAGCGCGCGCGCCGCCGCCTCCTTGTCGTCCTTGAAGACCGCCAGCGCCTTGAGGATCAGCTCGCGCTCGACGTCGGCCAGCGCCGGCACGCTTTCGGGCGACGTCACCGGCGTCGACGTCATCGGCGTCTTGCTGAGGCTCGGCAGATCGTTCAGCGCGATCTGCTCACGCGCACCCATCGCAAACGCGCGCTCGATCAGGTTCTCGAGCTCGCGGACGTTGCCCGGGAACGTGTACGCGGTGAGGGCCGCCAGCGCTTCTGGAGCCACGCCGCGCACGTCGCGATGAAACCGCTTGTTGAAGCGCCGCAGGAAGTGATTGATCAGGGAGGGGATGTCCTCGCGCCGCTCGCGCAGCGGGGGAAGCGTGACGCGCACGACGTTGAGCCGGTAGAAGAGATCCTGCCGGAACGAGCCCTCCGTCATCGCGCGTTCGAGATCGCGGTTGGTGGCCGCGATGACTCGCACGTCCACAGGGAACGCCTTCGTCGAGCCGACGGGCCGCACCTGCATCTCCTGCAGCACGCGCAGGAGCTTGACCTGCAGCGCTGGCGACAGCTCCGCGATCTCATCGAGAAAGATCGTGCCCTCATCCGCGCCGCGGAACAGACCGAGCGCATCCGCCACGGCACCCGAGAACGCGCCGCGCACGTGACCGAAGAACTCCGACTCGAGGAGATCTTGCGGAATCGCGCTGCAGTTCACAGGAATGAACGACCGCTTCACGCGCGACGAGAGTCGATGAATGGCCGCGGCCACCAGCTCCTTGCCCGTGCCGCTCTCGCCCTCGATGAGCACCGGCGAGTCCGTCACTGCGACCTTGCCGATGATCTCCTTGACCCGCTCCATCGGCCCGGAGGTGCCGATCAGCTCGTTGACGGTCAGCTCCTCGCCCAGGCGCGCACGCAGCGTGTGGATCTCGCCGCGCAGGAACTTTCGCTCCATCATCCGCGACATGAGATGGCGGAGCTCGTCGAGAATCAGCGGCTTGGACAGGTAGTCGTACGCGCCTTCCTTCAGCGCCTGCACGGCCGAGGCGATCGTCGGGTAGCCGGTCATCATGACCACTTCGATCGACTCGTCCTGCTTCTTCACTTCGCGGAGCAACTCGAGGCCGCTCATGTCCGGCATGCGGATGTCGGTGATGAGCGCGTCGAAGAGCTCGGACTTGAGGATTCCCAGCGCCTCGGCGGCCGAGGCGGTCGTCGTAACCTGGTAGCCCCATTGGCCGAGCGCTTCTTTCAACAGCACGAGGATGGAGCGTTCGTCGTCGACGACCAGGATCTTTGCGGGGTCCATGTCTCCATCGACTCTAGCATGTTGAGGTGTCAAACTGACAAGCAATCGTAGGTTGGGGCGGCCGGTTTGTTGCGCGGGGACGCTTGGTATGTTAGCGTGGCGGTTGACTTTTCATGGAGGAGACCGCTATGGCCGGTGCCGTCCACCTGACGGAAAAAAATTTCGACGAGACCCTCGCTCAGCACGACGGTCTCCTCATGGTGGACTTCTGGGCCGAGTGGTGCGGCCCCTGCCGAGCCATCGCACCCGTCCTCGAGGAGCTGGCGCGCGATTCCGGCGGGCGCATCACACTGGCAAAGGTCAACGTGGACGAGAACCACGCGCTTGCCGCCAGGTACGCGATCCGGTCGATCCCCACGGTCCTGTTCGTCCGACAGGGCAAGGTGATGGACCAGCTGATCGGAGCCGTACCCAAGGCGAAGATCAAGGAGAAGCTGGACGCGCTCGCCTAGCGCGTCAACGCTTTCCGCCGCATCAGCGCCGCCGGCTTAGCGATCCCGACGCTGTCTCCGACACGCGACGAGTTCCACGAGCTCGCCGGACGAGGCAACCTCGTCCCCGTGTTCGCCGAGCTCCCCGCCGACCTCGACACGCCGCTGTCCGCGTACCTGCGGCTCCGGCCGGGCCCCTACGCGTTCCTCCTCGAGTCGGTCGAGGGCGGTGAGAAGTGGGCGCGCTACTCGTTCCTCGGCAGCGATCCCCACACGGTGCTGTCGGCGAAAGACGGGCGGATCACCGTGCGGCGCGGCGGGCGCACCGAGCGGCTCCCCAACGGTGATCCGCTCGAAGCCCTGCGCGGGCTGCTCCGCGAGTTCCAGCCGGTGGCGGTGTCGGGTCTGCCGCGCTTCCAGGGCGGCGCCGTCGGGTACCTTGCCTACGACATGGCCCGTCACATGGAGCGCTTGCCGGCGGCCGCCCACGACGATCTCGAGCTGCCGGACGCCGTGTTCATGCTCAGCGACACGCTGCTCGTCTTCGACAACCTGCGCCATCGGCTGCTCGTGATGGCCAACGCGCACATCGCCAAGCGTGATTCGGCCGCGCTGGACGCGGCCTACGACCGCGCCGCGCTGAAGATCGGCATGACACTGGCCAAGCTCTCACGTCCCGTACGCGCGCCGGCGCCCCTGCCGATCGCGGCGCCCGGCCCGCTGCTGGCGCTCGGAGAGGACGGCTTCACGTCGACGATGGACGAGGACGGGTTCAGCGACGCCGTGCGCCGCGCGAAGGAGTACATCGCCGCCGGCGACGCCTATCAAATCGTGCTGGCGCGGCGTCTGGACTGCCGCCTGCAGGCCGACCCGTTCACCGTCTATCGGGCGCTGCGTACGATCAACCCGTCTCCCTACCTCTTCTTTCTCCGCCTGGGCAAGACGACGATCGTGGGCTCGTCGCCCGAGGTACTCGTACGCGTGGAGGGCGACCGCATCGAGGAACGTCCGATTGCCGGCACCCATCCGCGCGGCGCGTCCGAGCCGCAGGATCTGGCGATCGAGCAGCAGATGAAGGCCGATCCCAAGGAGCGCGCGGAACACGTGATGCTCGTCGACCTCGGGCGCAACGACGTCGGACGCGTCGCGGAGCTCGGCTCGGTGAAGGTGACGGAGTTCATGGTCACGGAGCGCTACTCGCACGTCATGCACCTGGTCAGCCACGTCGTCGGGACGCTGCGTGATGGCGCCGACGCCTTCGACGTCCTGCGGGCGTGCTTTCCCGCGGGGACGGTCTCCGGCGCGCCGAAGATCCGCGCGATGGAGATCATCGACGAGATCGAGCCGACGCGCCGCGGACCCTACGCGGGCGCGGTGGGCTACGTGTCGTATTCCGGCAACCTGGACTCGTGCATCACGATCCGCACGATCGTCTGCCACGGAACACGCGCGTCGATCCAGGTCGGCGCCGGAATCGTCGCGGACTCCGATCCCAAGACCGAATGGCTCGAGACGTGCTCGAAAGCGCGGGGCCTGATCCTGGCCCTGCGCATGGCGGCGGCGGGATCCCGCGCATGATCCTCGTCATCGACAACTACGACTCGTTCACGTACAACCTCGTGCAGTATCTCGGCGAGCTGGGGGCCGAGTTGCGTGTGGTCCGCAACGACGCGGTGGACGCTGACGGCGTGGCGGCGCTCGCGCCCGAGCGCATCGTGATCTCGCCGGGTCCGGGCACGCCGGACGACGCCGGCGTCTCGCTGGAGGTCATCCGTCGCCTCGGCGAGCGAACGCCGATCCTCGGCGTTTGTCTGGGGCATCAGGCGATCGGCCAAGCCTTCGGAGGCACCGTGGCGCGCGCGAAGTCGCAGATGCACGGCAAGACGTCCGAGATCCGCCACGACGGCGGTGGGGTCTTCGCCGGTCTGTCGAACCCCTTCACGGCAACGCGCTACCATTCGCTCGTGATCCTGCCCCACACCGTGCCCGAGACGCTGGAGGTCACCGCGTGGGCGGATGATGGCGAGATCATGGGCGTGCGACATCGCCACTGGCCCGTCGAGGGCGTGCAATTCCACCCGGAATCCATCCTCACCGTCGAGGGGAAGCGGCTGCTCGGCAACTTCCTGGGCAGGACCGCCGTCGCTCCGTGACCGGCGATAAACCGGGCGAGGACGACCTCGTCCGGTTGATCCGCGAGCTCGTGCGCCGGCGTGCGCCCGGTCTGCTGACCGGCATCGGCGACGACTGCGCGGTCCTCGAGGGGCACGGCGGCGGCGCCTCGCTGCTCGTCACCACTGATCTGCTCATCGAGGACGTCCATTTTCGCCGCCGCTGGGCCGAGCCGGCAGACATCGGCGCGAAGGCCCTTGCCGTGAACGTCTCGGACATCGCGGCCATGGGCGGCCTCCCCCGCTGGGCGCTCGTCGGCCTCGGCTGTCCCGACGGCACCGGAGCCGACGAGGTCGAGGCGTTCTACGAGGGCGCGGTCGCCGTGGCCGACGAACACGGCGTCGCCATCATAGGCGGCGACACCTCGGCCTCGCCCGCCGGATGGCTGGTGAGCGTGACCCTGCTCGGCGAGGCCGTCCGTCCCGTGCTGCGTTCCACCGCCCGCCCCGGCGACGTGATCGCCGTGACCGACACGCTGGGACGCGCTGCCGCCGGGCTCGCCGTCTTGGAGCGCGAGACCGCGCCACGCGGCGTGGACTCGGCGCTGCTCGACGACGTCACGGGCGCGCATCTGCGGCCCCGCGCGCGTGTGGACGAGGGACGCTGGCTCGCGGATGCCGGCGGCGTGACGGCGATGATGGACCTCTCGGACGGTCTCGCGACCGATCTCGGCCGGCTGGTGGCCGAGAGCGGCGTCGGCGCGCACGTCGACGTCGAGCGCCTGCCGATCGCCGCCGCCACGCGCGCCGTCGCCGACGCGCTCGACGTGGACCCGGTCGACTGGGCGACGGGCGGCGGCGAGGACTACGAGCTCCTGGTCGTCTGCGACCCGGTCTTGTTCGCGCGTCTGCGCGACGGCCTCGCCGACGCCACCGGCACCGCGCTCACCGCGGTCGGCGAGATCATGGCGGGCTCCGGCACGCGGTGGCTCGACGGCCGCGGGCGCGCCGTGGCGGTGGCGCCGGGATTCGAGCACTTCCGTGGGTGACAGCCTGGTCCTGCAGCTGTTGCTGCTCGGCGCCCTCATCGTCGCCTCGGGCCTGCTCTCGGGGGCCGAAGCCGCGTACTTCTCGCTCGGGCGCGCGCGGCTGCGCCGTATCGCCGCCCAACGGCCCGAGGGCGCCCTGGCGCCGGTCGTGTCGCGCCCGCACGACCTGCTCGTCACGCTGCTCGTCGGCATCACGCTCATCAACATCGGCGCCTCGGCGCTGGCCACGCACACCGCGCACGCGCTGTTCGGGCCGCGCTGGGGCCTGCTCGTCGAGCTGATCGCGATGGTCGTCCTGCTGACGACCTTCGGCGAGGTGCTGCCGATGACGCTCGCGGTGAAATATCCCGAGCGCTTCCTCGCCGTCGTCGAGCGGCCGGTGCGATGGCTGGAGTGGCTGCTCGCGCCGATCCGTGGCGTGCTGGCCGGCTTGACCACGCTGACCGTGCGTCTGCTGGGGCGCGGCGCGGAGACGCAGGCGGCGCTCAGCGAGGAAGAGCTGCGCACGCTGGTCGACGTGGGCGCGAGCGAGGGCGTGGTGGAGCGCGAAGAGCGCGAGATGATCCACAAGGTCTTCGAGCTCGAGGACACGCTGGTCCGCTCGGTCATGGTGCCCCGGACGGACATGTTCTGCCTGGACGTCGAGACGCCGGTGGCGGAGATCCTGCCCGCGCTGCGCGAGCAGCTGCACTCGCGCGTGCCCGTGTTCGAGGGCTCCATCGACGTGATCGTCGGCGTGCTCTATACCAAGGACCTCTTGCCGTTCGTGCGCGGGTTGCCGCCGGACTTCGACCTGCGCAGCAAGCTGCACCCGCCGTACTTCGTGCCGGAGTCCAAGCGCGCGGACGCCCTGCTGCAGGAATTCCAGGCCAAGAAGCTGCACATCGCCGTCGTCGTCGACGAGTACGGCGGCACGGCCGGGCTGGTGGCCCTCGAGGATCTGCTCGAGGAGCTGGTCGGGGAGATCGCCGACGAGTACGACGAGCCGGAGCGCCTCATCCAGAAGATCGACGCGCGCACGTACCGCGTGGCGGGCAAGCTGTCGGTGGACGACCTCAACGCGGCCACGGGGCTGACGATCTCCAACGAGGCGTATGACACCGTCGGAGGCTGGGTGCTCGACCTGTTCGGCCGCGTGCCCCGCCGCGGCGAGCGTGTGGAGACGCCGGAGCTGTCGGTCACGGTCGAGAAGATCGAGCGCACGCGCGTGGTCGAGGTGCTCCTCTCGCTGCGCACGCCGCAGTCGACGGAGAAGGCGGCGTGACGCTGCCCTGGATCGCCGTGCTGTGTCTGATGGCGACGATGTTCTTCTCCGCCGCCGAGATGGCGTTCATCGCCGCCAACCGCCTGCGGCTGCGTCACATGGCCGAGGAAGGCAGCAAGATCGCCGCGCGCTATCTCGAGGCCTTCAGCCGGCCCGAGCGCATCCTGTCCACCGCGATGATGGGCGTCACGATCTCGCACATCGTGGCGTCGTCGATCACGACCGTCGTGCTGCTGCCGAAGTTCGGCGGCTGGGCGTGGCTGGTGGCCACCGCCGTGATCACCCCGCTCATGCTCGTGTTCGGCGAGATCATCCCCAAGGCCTTCGCGCGCGAGTGGGCGACCAGTCTGATCCTGAGGCTGTTCCGACCGCTGCGCTGGGCCTCCGCCCTGCTGGTGCCCTTCGTCTTCACGGCCAATCTGATCGTCTCGAGCGTCCTGCGTCTGTTCGGTGGCCCGCGGGCCGACACCCGCCACTTCGTCTCGCGCGAGGAGCTCAAGGCGCTGCTCGCGATGGAGCCGGGTGAGGCCGAGGTCACGACGCAGGAAGCGGAGATGATCGACAAGATCTTCGACCTCGGCGACACCACGGTGCGCGAGATCATGGTGCCCCTCGTCGAAGTGGCGATGCTGCCCGAGACGGCGACGACCGACGACGCCATCGCGCTGGTCCAGCGGCGCGGCTTCTCGCGCATCCCGATCTACCGGCAGCGCGAAACCAACATCGTCGGCGTCGTGGGCGCCATGGACATCCTCGCGCGCGGCGGCGAGGTCGCCCGGCTCACGGATCTGATGCGGCCGCCGGTCTACGTGCCGGAGACGAAGCGGATCGACGATCTCCTGCGCGAGATGCAGCGCGCGCGCAACCACATGGCGGTCGTCGTCGACGAGTACGGAGGCTCGACGGGCGTGGTCACGCTGGAGGACATCCTCGAGGAGATCGTCGGCGAGATCCACGACGAGCACGATCGTGCGCCGGCCTCCGTCGAGCGTCTCCCCGACGGCAGCTTCCTGGTGGCGGCGCGCACGAATCTCGAAGAGCTCAACGAGGCGCTCGACTGGACGCTCCCCAAACGGGACTACGAGACGGTGGCCGGCCTCGTGCTGTCGACCCTGCACCGCATTCCGCGCCGCGGCGAGGACTTCCAGGTGGACGGGTATACCATCACCGTGCTCGAGGCCGACGAGCGGCACGTGACGGCCGTCAAGATCACGCCACCGTCGGCGCCGGGCCCACAGTTCACCGCGTAGTCGAAGGACTCAAAGGAGATCGGCATGGCAGGTAGGATGGTGCAGTTTCCGTCCAACGGCGGCACGACGTCCGGCTATCTCTCCACCCCGCAATCGGGCAAGGGACCCGGCGTGCTCCTGATCCAGGAGTGGTGGGGTCTCGTGAGCCACATCAAGAACGTCTGCGACCGCTTGGCCGCCGAGGGGTTCTCGGCGCTGGCGCCGGACATGTACCACGGCGAGACCGCCAACGAGCCCGACGGCGCCGGCAAGCTGTTCATGGCGCTCAACATCGGGCAGGCCGAAAAAGATCTGCGCGGCGCCGCGACGTTTCTTGCCGGGCAGTCATCGTCGGCGAAGATCGGTGCGGTCGGCTTCTGTATGGGCGGCCAGCTCGCGCTCTTCGCCGCCACGCTCAACCCGAGCGTCGGCGCGACGGTGAACTTCTACGGCATCCATCCCAACGTCAAGCCGGATTATTCGAAGCTCTCGGGGCCGGTGCTCGGGCTGTTCGCCGAGAAGGACGGCTTCGTCACGCCGCAGGTGGCGAAGGAGACCGACGCAGCCATCAAGAAGGCGGGCAAGCAGTCCGAGATCCACATCTACCCGAACGTGGACCACGGATTCTTCAATGACGAGCGACCCGACGTCTACAACAAGGCGTCCGCGGAGGACGCCTGGCGTCGCACGCTCGCGTTCTTCCGCCAGCACCTGAAATAAACGCCGCCGCCCGGCCTCGATCTTCGCGGGGCGACGCGAGCGCTCGGCGGCACATGCGTTGCATGGCGTGCCGCTCCGTGCGCCAGAGACGTCCGCATCGAGATCGCACGCCGCTCGACGTCATGGATCGGGTGCTCGACAAGGGCATCGTCATCGAAGTTGGCGGCGGGGAGCCGGAGGCGAGCGGCATCGAGTCGAGCAGGCGCCTCGCGCTGCTCACCATCGACGCGCGCGTCGACATCGTCATCGTCGGCGAGCAGCGCACGGACGCCTCAGCCCGGTGAGGCGTGGCCGGCCGACGCGGGGTGCCCCCCGCGCCGGCCGGCGCCGCGCACGTTACGCGGTCACGCGATGCACGTACCCGTAGCGGCGGTTGCTGCGCATCCCTCCGGCCGCCACGTATTCCGCCTTGATCGCGGCGATCTTGTCGCGCGTGATCTCGCCCAGCGCGGCGCGCTGGCTGATCCGATAGAGCCGCGCGGCATTGCCGCCGAAGATCGCCGACTTCGTCGCGCCGTCGGCCGGGCCGAGCGGAGCAAAGCTGTGCTTGCGGCGCATCTCATCGGGAATCTCGAGCCGTCGCAGCGCCTCGATCTGCCATTGCGGCGAGCCATACCAGACCGAGTCGGTGCCCCAGAGCACGTGGTCCGCGCCCAGACCGCGCACGAGGGTCCCCATCAGCGCCGCGGCCATCCGCGGATTCGCGACCGCGCACGTCGCGAACGAGGTGCCGACCTCGCCATAGACATTGCTGACCCCGAACTTGCTGGGGATCTCGGCGAGATCGGTCGCCCATTTGATCCGGCCCGTCTGGTCGAACTCCGCCAGCGCCACGTCCGGCGGCTCGAGGAACGCGCGGAGGGCGGAGTGATAGATCACGAAGTTGATCTGCGGCCAGTCCTTGGCGGCCTTGCCGAGGTCGGCCACGGTGGCGTACTGCCAGACGTTCGGCCACGACTTCTCGTAGTCCTGCGGCAGCAGCCCCTTGTGGATGCAGACGGTGTTGATGCCCGTCTTGGCGATCTTCTCGTAGAACGGATACATCAGCTTCTCGTCGTCGAGTCGCCAGTAGGAGCCGAGCTTCGAGGGGAACAGCGGATCGCCGATCGTGTAGCCCTTCCAGCTGTCCGGCTTCAGCTCGGCGATCGCACGATCGACCTCGCCCATCCAGTTGTTCTTCTTCGGTGTAAAGACCGTGTGCGAGAGCAGGCGCCGCGAGTCGGCGATGCGGTTGACGCCCGCGCGGGCGGCCGCGATCTGATCGTTGCTCAGCAGATCCCACGACGGGTCGTCGAACGGCGCACCCGAGAGCAGGGCGACCTTCGTGTCGCTGTCGACGAATACCTCGCGGACGTAGTTCTCGAACTTGTAGCGCGCGAGGTCGTTCTCCCCCGCGAGCGCGGGGTTCCAGTTCTGCTTGGCGTACTTGGCGAGATCGAGCAGGCCCGCCTGCTTGAAGTCGTCGCGGACGAAGTGCGTCTGCACGTCGACGATGAACTGCCCGGCGAGCGCGCCGGCACGCTGGGCCGCCACTCCCGGCTGCTGGGCCTCTGCGCGCGACACGTCGAAGACGGGGCCGAAGACGTCGTTCATGGCGAGGAACGCCGCAGCCATGCCCGCGCTGCTGGCGAGGAATGCTCGGCGGCTCAGCCCGTGTCGTGGGCTCAGCTCGTCGGCGAGCTGCGTGATCCGCGCCTCGACGCGGCGCTGCTCAGCGGTCTGGGGCAGCGGGTTGTACTCGCCATTGGAGACGACCCGCGTCGGAATCGGCGACTCGACCGGGTCGAGCTCCGCGGGTGCCGTCTGTCCGAGCTCATGCGCGCTGAGATAGTGAGGCATCGTCGCCCCCTCCATTCGGACTACGGTTTTGCAAGCCTGCTACACGGGATAGCGTCGCGCCAGGCCGTCCGCGTACGCGACCAACAGATCGTGCATCTCGCGCATCGCGGCCTCGGCGGCGCGGCGGTCCTCGGCTGTCCTGAGATGGCCGAGAATCGTCTGTTTCGTCTGACCCGACTCTTCCTGCTCGATCGCCTCGTGCACCGTGTAGTTCGCCGCGCCCCACTCGGGGCGCACGCCGTAGTGCTGGACCAGCGCACGGCCGACGGTGCGGGCGATCTCCACCACCTCCTCCTCCAGCAGGGCCGTGGCGCACAGCGCGGCCGCCCATGGGACCTCGTGGGCCAGCCGTCGAAAGAATGCCAGGATCGCCGCCATCTCGGGCACGGGCACGATCCGCGCGTACGCCTCACGCGCGTAGCCGAGATCGTCGCCGATGCGGCGGAACAGCTCGTCGTGATCGGGGGTGCCACCGACCTTGCCCTCGAAGTATCCGAGATCCTCCACCAGCAGATGCCGCGCGCAGTCCTTGCGCACGTCGAGCTCATCGCAGCGCGTGTGGATCCCACTGAAGATCCGCGGAAACCAGGCGATGAGCAGATAGTGCTGCGCGATGTGACCCCACACCTGCTCGCGGGTCAGGCTCCCGGAGGCGAAGCGCTTGAAGTAATCCGAGCGGCGGAATGGGCTCTCCGCGAGCAGGGAGGCGATGACGGCCTCGTACCACTCCTCCGTCGTCATGGGCGGCAAGTATAGCGCGACTACCGGCCCAGTCCGTTCGCGTCCTCAGGGCAGGGTGATCGGTGGACGCGGGGGCTGCGCGAAGTCGAAGGCCTCGAGGAACGCGGCGGCGTCGCGATCACGCGCAGTCAGCGGGGCGAGATCCCAGCGCCACTCGATCAGCTTGAGGACGGACGCGTGATCGTACTGCCCGTGGGCGATCACGCCGCGGCGTGCGTAGGGCGAGACGATGAGCGCGGGCACCCGCGTGCCGAGCCCGAAGCGATCCACGGCGGGTGGCCGCACGTGATCGAACCAGCCGCCACCCTCGTCGTAGGTGATCACGACGGCGGTGCGTGGCCAGTGGCGACTGGCCATGATCGCGGTCACCGTCTCGCCGATCCAGCGGTCGCCGGCGCCGACCGTCGAGTACGCGGGGTGGGCGTTGCGCGGGGCATGCGGCTTGACGAACGCGACCGCGGGCAGCGTGCCGTCGCGCAGCGCCGCCGGAAAGTCAGCGGCGTCGGCGATGTGCGCGCGGCCCGCGGGTGTCTCCATCACGCGCTTCACGTATTGCAACGGGTTGTGGTGCGGCATCAGTCCCGCCGCGACCGCGTCCTTGCCGGCGCTCCAGCCGCCCGCATACCAACGCCACGACACGCCCTTGGCGTCGAGTCGGTCGCCGATCGTGGGCTGCGTGAACGGCTGCTTGACGACCGTCTTGAGCCGCTGGGGCGGATACGGCGGATCGAGGTTGTTCACGATGAAGCCGTCGGGACTCACCTCGCCGTCCTTGACGATGCTTCCGTCGGGGCCGGCCACCGCGCGATGGTCGGGGTCGTCGCCGACGTTGGCCACGGCCGCCGTCACGAGGAAGTAGTGGTTGGCGAACGAGCCGCCGTGGATGGACTGGAAGTATCGATCGAGCAGCACGAACTCGTCGGCCAGCCGCCATTGCACCGGACTCGCGGCGCGGTCGTAATGGCCCAGCGTGATGCCGCCGCTCGCGCCCTCGGCCACCCACGTGCCCATCGGCACGCCGTCGGCACCGGCGCCATATTGCCGTTGCATGTGATAGAAGCGGTGAACCGGATTGTTGGTGAGGTCGAACGGCTGCACGAAGCGCAGCATCGGAAACGGCGCATTCGGCAGGTCGGTGGGAAACCGCGGATCCGGCTTGCCGTCGCGGCCGAGCGGCTGCGGCAGCGTGGCGTACGCCACGCCGTTCTTGTCGGTCTGCTTGCCCTTGTAGTTGGCCAGGCCGTCGGCGCCGGGATAGATGCCGAACAGATGGTCGAACGAGCGATTTTCCATGAACAAGACGACGACGTGGTCGATGGGGGCGCGCTCGCCACGTGGCGAAGCGCCGATGGCCGCGCACGCGGCGAGCAGGGCCGCCAGGGCCGCGGCGCACAGCACTCGCAGCATGATCAGGCGGAGGCGGCCGCGGCCTTCTCCTTCTTCTTGCGCTTGCCCTTGGCCGCGGCGCCGCCCTCGGCCTTCGGCGCCTTCTCTTTCTTGTCGGCGCTGTCCTTGCGGTCCTTGCCCGTCTCGACGCGATCGACGAGCTCGAGGATGACCATCGGTGCGTTGTCGCCGGGGCGCCGGCCCGTCTTGATGATGCGGGTGTAGCCGCCGTTGCGATCCGAGAAGCGCGCCGCGATGGTGTCGAAGAGCGTCCCGACCACCGTGGCGTCCGGCACCATCGAGAGCACCTGACGCCGAGCGTGAAGGTCTTCGCGCTTGGCCAGCGTGATCATGTGCTCGGCGGCGCCGCGAACGGCCTTGGCCTTGGCCTCGGTCGTGGTAATCCGCTCGTGGCGGAAGAGCGCCACGAGCAGGTTGCGGAACAGCGCCCAACGGTGCTGGGTGAGCCGTCCGAGCTTGTAGTTGGCCTTGCCGTGCCTCATCGCAGCTCCCCGGCGATGCCGCGGCCGAGGGCGCCGAGGACGTTGGGATCGATGCGCATGCCGAGCGAGAGCCCCAGCGTGGCGAGCGCGGCCTTGATCTCGTCGATCGACTTCTCGCCGAGGTTCTTCACGTCCACGAGATCGGTCTCGCTCTTCTGCACGAGATCCGCGACCACGTGCATGTCGGCGCCCTTCAGCGCGTTGATCGCGCGTGCAGGCAGCGCGAGCTCCTCCAGCGTCTTGCCGAGCGCCTCGCGTAGGTACGCCTCGCTGGAGGCGACCTCCGCCTCCTCGTCTTCTTCGGGCGCGCCGGTCGTCAGCGGCGCGAAGTGATCGCGCAAAAACGTCGACGCGCGTGTGAGCGCGTCGTCGGGGCCGACGGAGCCGTCCGTCCAGATCTCCACCACGAGCTTCTCGTAGTCGGTGATCTTGCCCAGGCGCGACATCTCGACGTTGTAGGCCACGCGCGTGATCGGCGAGAACGCCGCGTCCACCACCAGCGCGCCGGCCGGCGCCTGGCGCTTGTGCCCGGCCGACTCGTAGCCGCGGCCGACGCCAATACCGAGCTCCATGCTCACCTGCGCGCCCGACTCGACCGTGAACAGCATCACCTCGGGGTTCATGATCTCGACATCGGTCTCCGGTACGTCCTCGCCCTTCACCGTCTTGGGGCCGGTCACGTCGAGCCGCACGACGCGCGGCTCCTGCGACGGCACCTGGACCGACAGCTTCTTGAGGTTGAGCAAGACGTCCACCGTGTTCTCGACCACGCCGGGGATCTTCGTGTCGGCGCTGCGCACGCCGTCCACCTTCACCCACGACACGGCCGCGCCCGGCACGATCGACAGCAGCGTGCGGCGCAGGGAGTTGCCGACGGTCAGGGCATAGCCCTTCTCGAACGGCTCGGCCACGAGGCGCCCGTAGCGGTCGCTCAAGATCTCCCACTCGACCTTCTTGGGCTTCTGGAACGGAATACGCGGCATCGGCGGTCGGCTCCTACTTGCTGTACAGCTCGACGATGAGCTGCTCGGTGACGGGAATCTGGATGTCCTCGCGGAGCGGCAGGCTGCGCACCACGCCGCGACGCTCGTTGGGATCGATCTCGAGCCACTGCGGAACCTGGCCGCGCCCGGCGTTGACGTTGTCGTCCACGCGGGCCGCCATCTTGGAGGTCGAGCGCAGCTGCACCGTGTCGCCCACCTTCATCAGCATCGACGGCACGGACGCCTTGCGGCCGTTCACCGCGAAGTGCCCGTGCGCGACCATCTGCCGTGACTCGCGGCGCGAGGCGGCAAAGCCCAGCCGGTGGACGACGTTGTCCAGACGCAGCTCGAGCAGCCGCAGGAGGTTTTCGCCGGTCACGCCCTTCTCGCGCTCGGCCCACTGGAAGTACTTGCGGAACTGCGACTCGAGCACGCCGTAGATGCGCTTGGCCTTCTGCTTCTCGCGCAGCTGCACGCCGAACGGCGTGAGCTTGCCGCGGTTCAACCCGTGCTGGCCGGGTGGATAGTTGCGGCGCTCGATCGCGCACTTGTCGGTGAAGCAGCGCGCACCCTTCAAGAAGAGCTTCATGCCCTCGCGGCGGCACAGCCGGCACTTCGCGTCACGGTATCGCGCCATCGTCGCCCCCTACACCCGGCGCCGCTTCGGCGGGCGGCACCCGTCGTGCGGGATCGGCGTCACGTCGCGGATGGCGGTGATCTCGAGGCCCACCGCCTGCAATGAGCGGATGGCCGCCTCGCGGCCCGCCCCCGGCCCGCGCACGAAGACCTCGATCTGCTTGAGTCCGTGCTCCATCGCCTTGCGCGCCGCCAGCTCCGCGGCCGTCTGCGCGGCGAACGGCGTCGACTTGCGCGAGCCCTTGAAGCCGGCGCTGCCCGCACTCGACCACGACACGACGTTGCCCGTCTTGTCGGTGAGCGTGACGATCGTGTTGTTGAACGTCGCCTGGATGTGGGCGACGCCCGTGCGCACCTCGCGCCGCTCCTTGCGCTTGCCGCCCTTCTTGCGTGGCGCCGGCTTGCCCTGGGTTGGCTCCGCCATGATTTACGCTCCCGCCTTCGGCGCCGCCGCCGCAGGCGCGGCCGGGGCCGCGGCAACCGGCTTCTTCTTGACCATCACGCCGCGCGTCTTGCCCTTCCGGGTGCGCGCGTTGGTATGGGTGCGCTGCCCGCGCACGGGCAGGCCACGGCGATGGCGGATGCCGCGGTAGGAGCCGATGTCCATGAGCCGCTTGACGTTCATCGAGATCTCGCGCC
>QHSO01000014.1 GCA_003220475.1 Candidatus Rokuibacteriota bacterium
CACGCACGTCGTAGCCCTTGGCGCGCATGATGGTGCCCAGCAACACCGAGCCCAGCCGCGGGATGCAGACGCGGCTGTAGACGTGCAGGTGCGTGGACTTGGGCTCGACGAACACGAGCTTCTTGAGCGGACGCTTCATAGATGTGCTCCGTAGCGCTGGGGGTTGGCGTTCGATCGAGAAGGTCTGGCAACCGTACCCCGCCGTCCTGGCGAAGTCAACGTGGCATCGGACGTGTCGGGACCCCACCTATAGCGAACAGCGCCGTGCGATCCCCCACATCTTGTCGTTTCTCCTTGGCAGGCTCCGAAGGCGTCCCTGGCATGCCGACAGCATGCGCCGAAAGGAGATGAATAGGTGAAGAAAAAGGCCGCGGCGCGGCCCTGCTGGCCCTTTTCATGCGGCAGGGCCGGCCCATCTGGCGGGGCCCGGTCGCTATTTCTTGCTCAGCGCGGCGGGCTTTGGCCGAGGCGGCAGCGGTGCCTTCGTCTTGTCGTCCTTCAGGAGCCCCTTCACCTCGTCCATGAACTGGTTGATATCCTTGAACTGCCGATAGACCGAGGCGAAGCGGACGTAGGCAACCTGATCGAGCTTCTGCAGATGTTCCATGACCATGTCGCCGAGCTCGAGGCTGGAGATCTCCTTCTCCGCACGCTCGTGCAGGCGCGCCTCGATGTCCGCGACCACGTCGTCGACGGCCTGGACCCCGACCGATCGCTTCTCGCAGGATTTTAGAATTGAGCCGCGCAGCTTCTGGCGGTCGAAGGGCTCGCGCCGGTTGTCCCGCTTGACCACGTGCGGCAGCACGTCCTCGATGTACTCGTAGGTCGTGTAGCGGCGGTGGCACTTCAGGCACTCGCGACGACGGCGAATGAACTCGCCGTCGCGTCCGACCCGCGAGTCGACGACTCGATCCTCCGTGTGGCCGCAGAACGGACACTTCATCGCGTGCCCCTCATTGGGTCCGGTCGGGATAGAGCGGGAAGCGCGCCGTCAGCTCTTGCACCTCGCCCCGCACGGCGGCCTCGACGGAGCCGGAGCCGAGATCCGAGAGCGCTCGATCGATCAGGCGCGCGATCTCCGCCATCTCGGGCTCCTTCATCCCGCGCGTGGTGACGGCCGGCGTACCGAGGCGGATGCCGCTGGTGACCATCGGGCTCTTCGTCTCGAACGGGATCGTGTTCTTGTTCACCGTGATCCACGCGCGGTCGAGGGCCTCCTGGGCGTCCTTACCGGTAATGCCGCGCGAGGACAGGTCGACGAGCAGCAGGTGCGTGTCGGTGCCGCCACTGACCAGCCGGAAGCCACGCGCCTGCATGGCGTCGGCGAGCGCTTTGGCGTTCGTCACGATCTGCTGCTGGTACGCGCGCCACGCCGGCGTCAGGGCTTCGCGGAAGGCGACAGCCTTGGCGGCGATCACGTGCATCAGCGGTCCGCCTTGCACGCCGGGCATGACGGTCTTGTCGAGCGCCTGCGCGTGCGTGGCGCCGCACAGCACGAGCCCGCCGCGCGGGCCGCGCAGCGTCTTGTGGGTCGTGGACGTCACGAAGTCGGCGATGCCGACCGGCGATGGATGCAAGCCCGCCGCGACGAGGCCGGCGGGATGCGCGATGTCGGCCATCAGCGCGGCGCCGACCTCTTTCGCGATCTCGCCGAACGGCTTGAAATCGATGGCGCGTGGAAAGGCCGAGCCGCCCGCGATGATCAGCTTCGGCCGGTGCTGCTTCGCGAGCTCGCGGACCTGATCGAGGTCGATGCGCTCGGTGTCCTTGCGCACGCCGTAAGCGACGATCGAGTAGAACTTGCCCGAGTAGTTCACGGGACTGCCGGCGGTGAGATGACCGCCGTGCGAGAGGTTCGGCCCGAGCACCGTGTCGCCCGGCTTGAGCAACGTGAAGTAGACGGCCATGTTGGCCTGGGCGCCGGAGTGCGGCTGCACGTTGGCGTGCTCGGCGCCGAACAGCTCCTTGGCGCGCGCGATGGCGAGATCCTCGACCACGTCCACGACCTCGCAGCCGCCGTAATAGCGTCGCCCCGGATATCCCTCGGCGTACTTGTTGGTCAGCACCGAGCCGGCCGCCTCGAGCACCGCCTCCGAGACGAAGTTCTCCGACGCAATCAACTCGAGGTTTCGGTTCTGGCGCTGCGCCTCCTCACGGAGGGCCTTGGCGACGTCGGGATCGACCTCAGCGAGCCGCCGCATCGAGAGCCTGCTCTTTCCGGATTGCGTCGAGCTGCGCGAGCTTGTCCACGCGGCGCGCGTGACGACCACCCTCGAACGGCGTCGCCAGCCACACCTGCACCACCTCGAGCGCGTGCCCCGGCGCCGTCAGCCGTGCGCCGAGTGCCAGCACGTTGGCGTCGTTGTGCTGCCGCGAGAGCCGCGCGACGGTGGGATCGGCTGCGACGGCGGCGCGGACGCCGGGTACCTTGTTGGCGGCCATGGCCATGCCGATACCGGAGCCGCAGACGAGAACACCGCGCTCCGCCTCACCGGCGCGCACGGTCTCGGCGACGGCCGCTGCATAATCGGGATAGTCGACGGAGTCCGTCGAATGAGTGCCGTGATCGATGACTCGGTGGCCGTCGGCGGCGAGCCACGTCTTGAGCTTTTCCTTCAACGAGTAGCCGGCATGGTCCGCGCCGAGCGCGATGGTCGCCATACGCGCACCATACCGATTGTGGCTCGCGGCGTCAAGCGCCCCAACATCTCGCGGAAACGGAGATACGGTCAGGAGACGGCGGCCGCGCCGGCGGTCGGAAACGCGAACGTCTCGAGCGCCGCGCCGTCGGCGCCGGCGGCGACCAGCCGCTCGATATCGAGCCCGCGCTCCGCGACGCGGATCTCGTCCAGCGTCGTGCGCGTCGCCGGATGCCGCGGCGTGAACAGCGTGCAGCAGTCGGCGTCGGGCTCGATCGAGATCTCGAAGGTGTCGATCTGCTGCGCCGCCGCGGTGATTTCGAGCTTGTCCATGCCGATCAACGGTCGCAGCACCGGCAGCGTCGCCGCCTCGTCGATGCACGCAATGTTCTCGAGCGTCTGGGAGGCGACCTGACCGAGGCTCTCCCCCGTCGTGAGCGCGAGCGCGCCCGCCCGGCTCGCCAGCTCTTGCGCGATGCGCACCATCAGCCGGCGATAGACCACCACGCGCAGCGGCGGCGCCACGCTCAGCACGACCTCGCGCTGGATCTCGCCGAAGGGCACCAGGTACAGGCGCGAGGCATATTGCCACGCGGTCAGCCGCTCGACGAGCGCACGCGCCTTGGCCTGGGACGTGGCGGGCAGGTACGGCACGCTGTGGAAGTGCACGAACATCACCCGGCAGCCGCGCTTCATCATGCGCCACGCCGCGACCGGCGAGTCGATGCCACCGGAGAGCAGCGCCGTCACGGTGCCGGAGGCGCCAACCGGCAGACCGCCCGGCCCCTCCACACGATCGAGCGAGATGTACGTCTCGGCCGGCAGCACCTCGACGTGGATCTCCTGCTCGGCGTGCTCGAGGTCCACGCGCGTGCGCAGGCGCTCGAGCACGAACGCGCCGAGGGCACGATTGATCTCGACGCTGGTCATGGGATAGGTCTTGAACGCGCGCCGCGCGGTGATGCGGAACGACGCGAACGCTCGGCCCTCGAGCAGGCGCTCGAGCAGCGCCTTCATCGCGTCCAGCGTGGACGGCGTGCGATAGGCCAGCGTCACGCTCGCAACGCCGAAGATACGGGCGACGCGATCACGCGCCGCCTCCGGCGCCGGGTGGCCCTCGAGGTCGACGAGGATGCGTCCGGAAAGCTGCTCGATCACCGCCGGCCCGGTGTCGGCGAGCGCGCGCTCGACATTGCGACGCAGATGGCGCAGGAACAGCGGGCGGTTGCCGCGCTTGAGGCTGATCTCGTGATAGTGCACGACCAGCACCGGCCGCAGCCTCACCATCAGCCGATCTCGGCGGCCAGCGCGCGCGCCTTCGCGAGCTCGTCGGGCGTGTTGACGTTCATGAACGCGATCTCGGGCGCGCGATGGCGCGCGACGGCGTCGCTGGCGATCTCGAGGACGCGAACGTCGGGGAAGAACCCGACGATCTTCAGCTGTCCCGCGCGCAGGCGTGCCTCCATTGGACCGAGACAGGCCCTGGCGTACAAGGCGTGCATCGTCTCGTACTGGCCGCCGACGCGCGGGATCACGACGTCGGCCTCGCCGGCGCGCGCCAGGACGAGCCGCACCACGTCGGGATGCAGGAACGGCATGTCGCACGCGACGGTGAACGCGCCGTCGCCGCGCGCGGCCGCGAGCCCGCTGAAGATGCCGCCGAGCGCGCCACCGTCGGGATAGCGATCGGCGACCATGGGCAGGTGCAGGAACTCGTAGCGCTCGGGCGTGTTCGTCACGATCAGGAGATCGTCGAGCACCGCGGCCAGCGTGTTGGCGACACGCTCGACGATACGCTTGCCGGCGACGTCCATCAGCGCCTTGGGCTCGCCGCCCATGCGCGTGCTGCGACCGCCCGCCTGGATCACGCCCGTGATCTGCATATCATCTATATGCTCGCCTCGGACGGCGGGGCCCCAGCCCCGCGACGTCCCGCGGCTCGCACTACGGGGCCAGTGTAATGGCTCCGTGGCGGATGACGCGCGGGGGGTCGGCGGTGACGTCGACGACGGTGGAGGGCTGGCCGCCCGCAGTCGGCCCGGCGTCGAGGATGAGGTCGAGGGCGTCGCCGAAGTACGCAAGTACAGCATTGGCCGTCGTCGGCGGCGCGGCGCCCGTGCGATTGGCGCTCGGCGCGGTGATCGCGCCGTCGAGTTGGGTGACGAGCGCGCGCGGCACACGATGGCTCGGCACCCGGACGCCGACGGTGCCCGTCCCCGCCGTCAGCTCGCTCGGCACGTGCGCGGCCGCGCGAAACACGAGCGTGAGCGGTCCGGGCCAGTGCCGATCGATCAGCGGCTGCGCGCGCGGCGGAATGTCGTCGACGACGTCGCGCAGTCGTGCGGGGGCGTCGATGAGCACGAGCAGCGGCATCGAAGCCGGCCGTCCCTTGATCTCGAACACGCGGCGGACGGCGGCGCGATCCAGCGCCGCAGCGCCGAGGCCGTAGAACGTTTCGGTGGGAAACGCGACGAGCCCGCCGCGGCGGAGCACCTGTGCCGCGTCGCGCAGCACGCGCTCGTCCGGGGCGACGGGATCGACGCGCACGATCTGCGCCGCCACGGCACGGATCAGTCGCGCGACTTGAGCTTGTCGGCGACGCGCCGCGCGCGCTCTTCGACCTCCGCCGCGAGCTTCGCGCGATACGCGACCAGACGCCGGCGCAATGCGGCATCGCCCACCGACAGGATCTGGGCGGCGAGGATCGCGGCGTTGGCGGCGCCCCAGGCACCGATGGCGACGGTGGCGACGGGCACGCCCTTCGGCATCTGCACGATGGAGAGCAACGCGTCCATGCCGCCGAGCGGCGTGGCCGCGATCGGCACGCCGATGACCGGCAGCGCGCTCGAGGCCGCCAGCACGCCCGGCAGCGCCGCGGCGCCACCGGCGGCGGCGATCAGCACGCCGAGACCGCGCGCCTCGGCGGTCGATGCATACTCTTCCGTCTTCTTCGGCGTGCGATGTGCGGAGGCGACAACGACCTCGGAGCCGACCTCCAGGAGGTCGAGCACCTTGACGGCCTCCAGCATGATCTCGAGGTCGGAGTCGCTACCGAGCACGATGCCTACGCGGATCGGATGGCTCACGCGGATCTCCTACGCGGCGACGGGCTTGCGCCGTCCGATGTCGCGCCGGAAGTGCATGCCGTCGAACCGGATGCGGTCCACCGCCTGGTACGCGCGCTCGATCGCGCGCGGGACGTCGGGCGCCACGGCAGTGACCCCGAGGACGCGCCCGCCAGCGGTCACGAGGCGGCCGTCGCGCAGCGTGGTGCCGGCGTGGAAGACCTCGACGCCGCTCAGCATCGCTGCTTCGTCGACGCCGGTGATCGGCACGCCCGTCGCATAGGCGCCGGGATAGCCGCCCGACGCCAGCGTCACGCACACGGCGGCGCGTGTCGGCGACGCGATCTCGAGCGCGGGCTCGCCACGCGCCACCGCGGCGAGCAGCGGCAGCAGGTCGGCGTCCATCGGAGCCAGGATCGCCTGGCATTCGGGATCGCCGAAGCGGCAGTTGAACTCGACGACCTTCGGGCCGTCGGCCGTCAGCATCAGCTGCACGAAGAGCACCCCGGAATACGGAGCGCCCTCGTCGGCGAGCGCGGTGATCGTCGGCGTCACGATCGTCGTCATGACGCGCGCCCGCAGCGTGTGATCGAAGCTCGCCACCGGCGTGACGGCCCCCATGCCGCCGGTGTTCGGACCGCGGTCGCTGTCGAACACGGCCTTGTGATCCTGCGCGACCGCGAGCGGCGTGACGTGCCGACCGCTCACGAGGACGAAGAACGACACCTCCTCGCCGACGAGAAACTCCTCGACGACGACCGTCGCGCCGGAGGCGCCGAACTCGCGGCGCTCCATGCACGCCGCGAGGGCGGCGTCCGCTTCCTCGAGCGTGGTGCACACGATGGCGCCTTTGCCGGCGGCGAGGCCGTCGGTCTTGACGACGAGCGGCGCACCGAGATCGCGGCAGAATCGGCGTGCCCGCGCCGCATCGGTGAACGTCTCGAAGCGGGCGGTCGGGATCGCGTGCCGAGCCATCACCGCCTTGGCGAACGCCTTGGAGCCTTCGATCGCGGCCGCCCGTGCGCTCGGCCCGAACACCGCGAAGCCGGCGGCGGTCAGCCGGTCGGCGAGTCCCGCCACCAGAGGCACCTCGGGACCGATCACGACCACATCCGGCCGCTCCTTGTCGGCAAGCCGCACGAGCGCGTCGTGATCGTCGACGCTCGCGGCGACACACGTGGCGTGACGCGCGATGCCCGGATTGCCCGGTGCCGCCACGAGCCGCGTGAGCCGCGCACTCTGCGCGAGCTTCCAGCAGAGCGCGTGCTCGCGGCCGCCGCCGCCGACGACGAGGACGTTCACTCGCTGCCCTCCCCCGGTGTCTCGACTAGCTCCAGATGGGCGCGCGCGATCTTGGCCCACGGGCTGCCGGCATCCAGCTGGAGATAGCGCTGCCAGTGACGCACCGCCTCGTCGCCGCGCCCGGCGCGCGCCAGCGCGCCGGCGAGGTTGAAGTGCGCGTCGGCGTAGTCCGGCGAGACGTCGAGCGCGCGGCGGTAGCATCGAATCGCCTCGTCGACGTCGCCGGTATCCTCGTTCAACGAGCCGAGGTTGTACGCGGCCTCGGCGCACTCGCGCGACTCGCCGAGCGCACGCTCGTACGCGGTGCGGGCCTCCGCGTAGCGGCCCATGCGGTGCAGCAACAGGCCGAGGTTGTTCCACGCGGCGGCGTACGTCGGATCGATGGCGACCACGCGCCGGTAGGCATCGATGGCGTCCTCCCACTGCGCCGGATCCACGTCCCACTCGCTGGCGCGCTCGAACCATGTCTCGGCCTGCTCGGCCGGCGGCGCGAGCGGTCGCACGAGGCCCGTCACCAGCGTCGCCTCGGCGGTCTTCTCGAGGTTGCCGGCGTCGAGGTCGAGCACGGTCTGGCCCGTGCGCGGGTCGAAGCGTACGCGCTCGGACTCGACGAGCACGCGGCCACCGTCGAGCACCATGCGCATCTCGGCCAGTGGCTGACGGATGTCCGGATCGCGACGACGAAGCGCATCGAGGGCCTGACGGATCTGGCGCACCGAGGCTCCCGACTCGAGCAGCGCCGACGCCGCGCGCAGGGCCAGCAGCTCGCGGAACGTGTAGCGCAGCTGCCCGTGCAGCAGGTTCAGCCGCTTGAGCTGCGCCGCCCGCCGCGGGGTGAGCGTGAGAATGCGAGTGAGCTCGCGCAGGCCATAGATACGCTCGGTCACGCTCGCCTCAGTGCCGGAAGTGGCGAAGGCCGGTGAAGATCATCGCCATGTCGCGCTCGTCCGCGGCGGCGATCACGTCCTCGTCGCGCACGGAGCCGCCGGGCTGGATCACCGCCGTGGCGCCCGCCTCGGCGACGACGTCGAGGCCGTCGCGGAAGGGGAAGAACGCGTCGGACGCGCACACCGTGGCCTCGGTGCGCAGGCCGACCTCGCGCGCGCGCATCACCGCCAGCCGCGCGGCGTCCACACGGTTCATCTGGCCGGCGCCCACACCGATCACCTGCTCGGCCGTGGTCAGCACGATCGCGTTCGACTTCGCGTGCTTGGCCACGCGCCAGGCGAACCGGAGCGCGCGCATCTCAGCCTCCGTCGGCGCGCGTCGGCTGACGACCTTCAGCGCGGCGGCATCGAGATCGGCCTGGTCCACGTGCTGCGCGAGGATGCCGCCGAGCACGCTGCGGTAGTCCGGCAGCCGCTCGGGCAGCGTGTGCCGGTCGCACGGGACCTCGAACACCCGGCACTTCTTCTTCGTGCGCGAGAGCTCGTCGAGCGCATCGGGGGCGTAGGCCGGAGCAAACAGGATCTCGACGAAGATCCCCGCGAGCGCCTGCACCACGGCGCGGTCGAGCGTGCGGTTCACCCCGACGATGCCACCGTAGATCGACACGGGGTCCGAGGCCTTGGCGCGCTCCATGGCCGCCCCGACGCTCGCCGCCACCGCCGCGCCGCACGGGTTCGTGTGCTTGATCACGACCGCGGCAGGCTCGTCGAACTCGAGCAGCAGCGCGAGCGCGGCCGAGAAGTCGAGCAGGTTGTTGTAGCCGAGCTCCGGGCCGTGCAGCTGTTTCATCGCGGCCAGCCCGATCGCCGGTGCGCCCGCGATCTGGTAAAACGCCGCGGCCTGATGCGGGTTTTCGCCGTATTTCAGACTGAGAGCCCGTTCGGCGCGTAGCGTAAGGGCGACCGGGAATTCTATTGAGCTGGGGGGATTCGAGGCGAATCCCCCCAGACCCCCCTGTTCGCGTGTCGAGCGAGCCGCTGGCTCGCTCGCTTCAGCAGCAGTCGGGCGAGCTTGAGGCTCACTCGTTCCAGCGGCAGTGGGGCGAGCTTGAGGCTCACTCGTTCCAGCGGCAGTGGGGCGAGCCTGAGGCTCACTCGTTCCAGCGGCAGTGGGGCGAGCTTGAGGCTCACTCGTTCCAGCAGCAGTCGGGCGAGCTTGAGGCTCACTCGTTCCAGCGGCAGGGGGGCGAGCCTGAGGCTCGTTCGCGCCAGCAACACCGGACAACCATCGGGCGATTGCGGCGTCGTACTCGGCGGTGCGGGCGAAGGCTTCGCGGGCGAGGCGATCGCGGGTGGCACCGGAGAGTGCGCCGCCGGTGCGTGTGAGCTCGTCGAGCACGGCGCCATACTGCGACGGGGCGGTGACCACGGCCACGGCGGCGTGGTTCTTGGCCGCGGCGCGGATCATCGTCGGACCGCCGACGTCGATCTGCTCGATCGCCTCCGCGGCCGTCACACCGGGCTTCGCCACGGTCTGCTCGAACGGATAGAGCGCGACGACGACCAGATCGATGGGCGGAATGCCATGGCGCTCGAGCGCGGCGAGGTGCTCGGGTGCGTCGCGTCGCGCGAGGATGCCGCCGTGGATCTTCGGATGCAGCGTCTTCACGCGGCCGTCCATCATCTCGGGGAATCCGGTGACGTCCGAGACGTCGCGCACGGCGATGCCGGAGGCGCGCAGCAGCGAGGCGGTTCCGCCCGTCGAGACGATCTCGATGCCCAGCCCCGCCAGCCCTTTGGCCAGCTCGACGACGCCGGTCTTGTCGTGGACGGAAACGAGCGCGCGCCGGATCTTCATCGGCCCTCCTTGCTCGAGTCCTTGATCAGCACCCGCCGGCCGACGATCTCCAGACGATTCTCGGCGAACAGACGGACGGCGGCGGGGTACAGCCGGTGCTCTTCGACGAGGATGCGCGCGGCCAGCGTCTCCTCGGTGTCGCCCGGCAGTACCGGCACCGCGGCCTGCAGCACGATCGGGCCAGTGTCGACGCCTTCCTCCAGGAAGTGCACGGTGGTGCCCGAGACGCTCACCCCGTGCTCGAGCGCCTGGCGTTGCGCATGCAACCCCGGAAACGCCGGCAGCAATGACGGATGGATGTTCAGCGCGCGTCCGGCGAAGGCCTGCACGTACGCCGCCGAGAGGATGCGCATGAACCCGGCGTGGCACACGAGCCCGACCTGCCGCTTCTCGAGCTCGTGCACGAGGGCCAGATCGAAGCTCTCACGCGACACGAAGTCCTTGGGACTGACCCACACCGCTTCGACGCCCGCGGCGCGGGCGCGCTCGAGGGCCGGCGCGTGTTCACGGTCCGAGATCACCACGACCACCCGTGCCGGAAAATCTGGCGCGGCGCAGGCGTCGAGCAGCGCCTGCAGATTGCTGCCGCGACCCGAGGCCAGGACGCCGACGGCGAGACGCTCGGAGCTCGGCCCGCGGTGCGTCGGACTCACGCGGCGTCACGCTCCCGCGTTCGCGGTGCCGCGTGCCGGCCGCAGACCGGGCAGCGCGATACGGGCCGCATGATCGTGGAGTCGCGCGGAAAGATCTGCGCCATCCCCCAGTCCAGGGCCACCTGCAGCTGCTTGCGGAAGCCGACGAGCTTCACGAGATGCAGCGCGTTCCAGAACAGCCACGCCGCATAGCCCGAGAAGCGCAGACCCAGTACTTCCACGACCGCGTCGCGCTCGCCGAGCGAGACGAGCATGCCTTGCGGCGCAAAGTGGATGGTGCCGAGCGAGCGCCCCTGGAGCTCCGCGACGATGTTCTCGGCGGCCAGGCGCGCCTGCGCGAGGGCGGCGGGGATGATCGGGATGGAGGCGCCCGCGTTGTCCTCGATGGTGACCGCATCGCCCGCGCCGTACACGTCGGGATGCTCCTTGAGCTGCATCGTCGCGCGCGTCACCAGCCGCCCGAGCCGATCGCGCTCGGCGGCCACGTGCGCGAGCGCCGGATGTCCCGTCACGCCCGCGGCCCACACGGTGAGTCCGGCCGGAAGCTGCTCGGCGCCGTCGATCTCGACGGCGCCGGGCAACACGCGGGTGACGCGCGCGCCGGTACGGATCTCGATCCCCTCGCGCCCCAGCTTGCGCCGCGCGCGCTCGGCGAGGGTGGGATGCACGCCGCGCAAGATCTCGTGACCGGCCTCGACGAGGAGCAGCCGGTAGTCGCCAGGATCGATGCCGCGGTAGCGCGGCACGATGTAGCTCGCGAAGAAGTCCTGCAGCTCGGCGATCAGCTCGACGCCGGTGTAGCCGCCGCCGACGACGCACACCGTCAGCATTTGGCGCCGCGCCGCCGGGTCCGCTTCGTGGTCAGCGTGCTCGGCCGCGTCGAGAAGATGGTCGCGCAGCACGATGCCGTCCTCGAGCCACTTGTAGCCGAGCGCGTACTCCTCCACCCCCGGCACGCCGAAGCTCGGCACCACGCTGCCCATCGCGATGACCAGCCGATCGTAGGCCTCGGTGCCTTCGACCATGAGCACGCGCCGCGAGGCGAAGTCGATGTCGGTCACCGTGTCGCGACGGAAGCGGAAGCGCCGCGAGCCGCGGATATCGCGCAGCGGCTGCACGATGTGTCGGGGCTCGACCATCGAGGAGGCCACCTGCGGCAGCAGAGGCGTGAACAGCAGGTAGTTGCGATCGCTGATCAGGAGGATCTCGACGTCGCTGCGATCGTGCAGTCGCCGTTCGAGCACGCGCACGGCTTCCATGCCGGCGAATCCGCCGCCGAGCACCACGATGCGCATCACCGCGTGACCTCGACGCCGCGCTCGCCCGCGACGACTTCGCCGATCACCATCGCCGTCTCGCCGGCCGCCGTCAGCACTTGCCGCGCGCGGCCGGCGTCGGCGGCACGCACGATGACGACGTAGCCCACGCCGAGATTGAACGTCCGCAGCATCTCCGGCTCGCTGACATGGCCGCCCTCGCGCAGCGCCGCGAACACGGGCGGCTCGCGCCAGGCCGAACGACGCAGCATCACGCGGCACCCGTCGGGCAACACGCGCGGCACGTTGCCCGTCAGCCCACCGCCCGTGATGTGCGCCATCGCCGAGACCCGCACCGCGGCGAGCACGGCCTTCACGGCCGTCGCGTAGATCCGCGTGGGCTCCAGCAGTACCTCGCCGACGGGACGGCCGGTGCCGGGCAGCGGCGCGTCGAGACCCAGGCGCAGCACGTCGAAGACGATTCGTCGTGCCAGGCTGAAGCCGTTGCTATGAAGACCGGACGAGGCCAGGCCGAGCACCACGTCGCCGGGCTTGACGGCCGAGCCGTCCACGATGCGGTCCCGCTCGACGATGCCGACGGCGAAGCCCGCGAGGTCGTACTCGCCCGCCGCGTAGAGATCGGGCAGTTCCGCCGTCTCCCCGCCGACGAGCGCGCAACCCGCGCGCCGGCAGCCGTCGGCCACGCCGCGCACGATCGCCTCGACGCGCGCGGGGTCGAGCTTGCCGATGCCGATGTAGTCCAGGAAATACAGCGGCTCCGCGCCGTGGACGAGCAGGTCGTTGACGCCCATGGCAACGAGGTCGATGCCGACCGTGTCGTGCCGGTCGGCGAGGAACGCGATCTTCAGCTTGGAGCCCACACCGTCGGTGGACGACACCAGCACCGGCTCGTGGTAGCCGCTCGGAACGCGCACGAACGCCGCGAAGGCGCCGATGCCGCCGAGGACCTCGGAGCGGAACGTCGCCTTCGCCAGCGACGCGATACGCCGGACCGCTTCGTCGCCGGCCTCGATATCGACTCCGGCGTCACGATACGTATGCGGCTTCATCGGCTTAGACGTCGAAGAGGTGGAGCTGCGGCGTGGGGTCGGGCTCGATGCCGACCTTGTAGGCGCCGGTGAAGCACGCGTGACAGAAGCTTGCCGGATCGCTGCCGGTGGCCTTCAGCATGCCGTCGAGCGAGAGGTAGCCGAGCGAGTCGGCGGCGAGGTAGCGACAGATCTCGTCCACCTGATGGCTCGAGGCGATCAGCTCCTTGCGCGTCGGCGTGTCGATGCCGTAGTAGCACGGCCACTGGATCGGCGGCGACGAGATGCGCATGTGGACCTCGCGCGCGCCGGCGCCGCGCAGCATGCGCACGATCTTGCGGCTCGTGGTCCCGCGCACGATCGAATCGTCCACGACCACCACGCGCTTGCCGTGCAGCATCTCGGGCATCGGGTTGAGCTTCACCTTCACGCCGAAGTGCCGGATGCCCTGCTTGGGCTCGATGAACGTGCGGCCGACGTAGTGATTGCGGATCAGTCCCATCTCGTACGGCGTGCCCGACTCCTCCGAGTATCCGAGCGCGGCGCTGACGCCCGAGTCCGGCACGGGGATGACGATGTCGGCCTGCACCGGATGCTCGCGCGCCAGCTGGTGGCCCATGGCTTTGCGCACGGTGTGGACGTTCCGGCCCCACAGCACGGAGTCCGGCCGCGCGAAGTAGACGTACTCGAAGACGCACGAGAGCTTCTCGCGCGGCGGGAACGCGCGCACCGAGCGCGGCCCGGCGTCGTCGATCACCAGCATCTCGCCGGGCTCGATGTCACGCTCGACCTTGGCTTCCATCAGGTCCAGCGCACACGTTTCGGACGCCACCACCCACGCGTCGTCGAGCCGGCCGAGCGTGAGGGGCCGGAACCCGTACGGATCGCGGATCGCATAGATCGCGTCGGGCGTGAGCACGAGCAGCGAGTAGGCGCCCTTGACCTGACCGAGGGCATGGCGGAGCTGCTCCTCCAGCGAACCGGCCGGGGCGCGCGCCAGCAGGTGCAGGATCACTTCGGTGTCCGAAGTTGACTGGAAGATGGCGCCGTCGCGCTCCATGTCGCGGCGCAGGACGTCGGCGTTGGTGAGGTTGCCGTTGTGCGCGATCGAGATCGGCCCGCGCGCGGTGTTGGCGGTGATCGGCTGCGCGTTCTTCAGCTTCGAGGAGCCGGCGGTGGAATAGCGCACGTGACCGATGGCCCGGTGCCCCGGCAGTCGCCGCAGGCGCTCGGGGTGGAAGACGTCGGCCACCCAGCCCATCGCCTTCTCGGTGTGGAACGCCTGACCGTCGGTGGCGGCGATTCCGGCGGATTCCTGACCGCGGTGCTGCAGCGCATAGAGACCAAGATAGGTGACGTTCGCGGCCTCCGCATGGTTCCAGATGCCGAACAGGCCGCACTCGTCGTGGAACCGGTCGTCGTCACGCCATGTGGCGCTCAAAGCCGCTCCTCCACGCGTGTTCGATGCGATCCACGGCCACGTCCACCACCACACGTCCGGCCGCGCGCACGGTCAGCCGCTCGCCGCCGGTCGTTCCGATCCAGCGCCAGGGAATCGCCGACTCCGCCATCAATGCCTCGAACTCGCGCTGCCGCGCCGCCTCGACGCTCACCACCACCCGCGAGGGCCCTTCGCCGAACAGCGTCTCGTCGAGCCGACGTCCGCGCTCCACCGTCACATCGCACCCCACGGCCGCGCCGGTGCGCGTACCGCTCACGGAGCTTTCCGCGAGCGCCACCGCCAGTCCCCCTTCGGAGCAATCGTGAGCGGCCGTCACCAGCCCGGCCTGCACCGCGGCACGCACCGCCGATTGCACGCGACGCTCCATCTCGAGATCGAGCGGCGCGAGCCGCCCCGCCACCCGACCATGCAGCGTCCATAAATACTCAGAGCCGCCGAGGCTCACGGCGTCCGGCCCCAGTAGGGCGATCCGGTGGCCGGTCGCCTTGAACCACTGTGTCGCCAACCGGCCCGCATCCTCCAGCACACCCACCACTCCGCAGATGGGTGTCGGAAGGATCGCCTGACCGGAGGTCTCATTGTAGAAGGAAACGTTGCCGCCGACCACCGGCACCTCGAGCGCACGGCACGCCTCGGCGATCCCGTCGATCGCCTCCGCGAATTGCCACAGAATCTCGGGCCGCTCGGGCGAGCCGAAGTTCATGCAGTCGGTCACGCCGAGGGGTCGACCACCCGCGCACGAGACATTGCGCGCCGCCTCACACACGGCCAGCGCGCCGCCGCGACGCGGGTCGAGAACAACCTGGCGGCCGTTGCCGTCGGTGGAGACCGCGATCGCGCGGCGCGTCCCCTTGATCCTCAACACGGCGGCGTCGGAGCCGGGCAGCACCAGCGTATTGGTGCCGACCTGCTGGTCGTACTGCCGGTACGCCCACTCCTTGGAGGCGATGGTCGGCGCGCTCATGAGCCGTACGAGCGTCGCGCCGTAATCCGCCGGCTCGGGCAGCGAAAGCGGATCGAATGCCTGACGCTCGGCGAGCCAGGCCGGCGGCGCGTGGGGCTTGTCGTAGCGTGGGCCGTCTGCGAGCGCGTCGACGGGCACGCGCGCCACCGGCTCGCCGCGGTGCCGCACGACGAGCTCGGGACCGGCGGTCACCTCGCCGATCTTGACCGCGTCCAGCTCCCACTTGGCGAACACGCACCGCAGCTCTTCGTCGCGTCCGCGCGCGCCGACCAGCAGCATGCGCTCCTGGGACTCGGACAGCAGCAGCTCGTACGGCGTCATCTCCGTTTCCCGCTGGGGCACCGCGGACAGCTCGACCTCCATTCCCGTTCCGCTGCGCGCGGGCATTTCGGACGTGCAGCACGCGAGTCCCGCGGCGCCCATGTCCTGGATCCCGACGACGGCGCCGGTGGCCATGGCCTCCAGGCACGCCTCGAGCAGCAGCTTCTCGGTGAAGGGGTCGCCGACCTGGACGGTGGGCCGCTTCGCTTCCGCCTCGTCGTCGAACGTCGCCGACGCCATCGTGGCCCCGTGGATCCCGTCGCGCCCGGTCTTGTTGCCGACATAGAAGACCGGGTTGCCGACGCCTTCGGCGCGCGCGCGGAAGATCCGGTCCGCGCGGACGAGGCCGACGCACATCACGTTCACGAGAGGATTGCCCGAGTACTCCGGCGCGAACGCGATCTCGCCACCGACGGTGGGGCAGCCGAAGCAGTTGCCGTACCATGAGATCCCCGAGACGACGCCGTTGACCAGTTGCCGCGTCTTGGGATCGCTCGGATCGCCGAAGCGCAGCGAGTCGAGGATGGCGATGGGCCGCGCGCCCATCGTGAAGATGTCGCGCAGGATCCCGCCCACGCCCGTCGCCGCGCCCTGGAAGGGCTCGATGAACGAGGGATGGTTGTGGCTCTCCATCTTGAAGACGATCGCCCAGCCGTCGCCGATGTCGACGGCGCCCGCGTTCTCGCCGGGCCCCTGCAGCAGGTGGGGCGCCCGGGTGGGCAAGCGAGAGAGGAAGGCGCGCGAGTGCTTGTACGCGCAGTGCTCGGACCAGAGCGCGGAGAAAAGACCCAGTTCCGTGTAGGACGGCTCGCGACCGAGCCGCGCGATGATGCGATCGTATTCGTCGGCCGTGAGGCCGAGGCCGCGTGCGAGGTCGAGAGTGACCTTCGGCTCAGTCCCCGCCAAACAACCCCCGGATCACCGCTTGAGGAACGTTCCGTCCTCGACGAGCGTGCCGAGGAGCGACTGCAAGAGCAGCAGCCCGTCGGTGCCCCCCATCGCCGTCTCGGCGGCGCGCTCGGGGTGTGGCATCAGCCCGAGCACCGTCCCCGTCTCGTTCACGACCCCGGCGATGTTCTCGACAGAGCCGTTCGGATTGGCCGCCTTCACCACCTGCCCGTCGGCGGTGGCGTAACGGAAGACGATTCCGTGGCGCGCCTTCAGCGCGGCCAGCGTCGGCGGGTCGGCGTAGTACTTGCCCTCGCCGTGCGAGATCGGCATCGTCAGCACCTGGCCCGCGCGCAGCCCACGCGTGAACGGCGTCTCGACGTTTTCGACCAGCAGATTGGTGGACTGGCAGCGGTACTGCAAGCACTCGTTGCGCATGAGCACGCCGGGGAGCAGACCGGCCTCGCAGAGGATCTGGAAGCCATTGCACGAGCCGAGCACGTAGCCGCCGTTCGCGACGAACTCAAGCAGCGCTTCGACCACCGGCGACTTGCCGGCCACCGCGCCGGCGCGCAGGTAGTCGCCGTACGAAAAGCCGCCCGGCAAGATCACGCAGTCGAGGTCACTGAGATTGCGGTCGCGGTGCCAGACATATTTCACAGGCTGGCGAATCACTTCCGAGATGACGTAGTGGAAGTCGCAATCGCTCCAGGTGCCCGGAAACACCACGACCCCGAATCTCATGAGCGCGTTGGTCTCCCCTTGAGGTTTGCGCCGCGTCTCACGACGGCGGCGGACGACGACATCTTACCGGACCGCCTGACGGGGGGCAAGGCGCCCGGCCTCGACCGCCTCGATCGTGTAATCCTCGAGAATCGTATTGGCGAGCAGTTTTCGACACATCTCGTCGACGCGCTGCTGGGCCGCCGCCGGCGTCGCCGCATCGACCTCGATATCGATCAGCTTGCCAACGCGAAGCTCGCGCGCGTCGGCAAACCCAAGGCCGGCGAGCGCGCGCAGCACCGCGGCCCCCTGGACGTCGAGGATCCCCGGCTTCAGGCGGATGAGGACGCGGACCTTCATGCGCCCGCCGCATCCCCGACGAGCCGCCGATAGACCTCCTGATAGGCGTCCTCGACACCGCCGAGGTCGCGACGGAATCGATCCTTGTCGAGCTTCTCGCGGGTCGCGCGATCCCAGAGACGGCAGGTGTCGGGCGAGATCTCGTCGCCGAGGTAGAGCTTGCGGCCCGCGCCGCGTCCGAACTCGAGCTTGAAGTCGACGAGGATGAGATCGTGCTTGAGCATGTGCGGCCGCAGCACCGCGTTGATCTTCAGCGCGGTCCGCTTCATCCACGCCAGCTCGGCGGGCGTGGCCAGCGCCATCATCCGCACGTGATCGTCGTTGATCATGGGATCGCCGAGCGAGTCGGACTTGTAGTAGAGCTCGACGATCGGCTGCCGGATCGGCGTGCCCTCCTCCAGGCCCGTGCGCTTGGCGAGACTGCCCGCGACGACGTTGCGCACGATCGTCTCGATCTTGATGATGTCGAGGCGCCGGCACAGCATCTCGCGCTCGGAGAGCGTTGCGACATAGTGGGTCGGCACGCCGGCTTTGGCCAGGCGCTGGAAGAGCGTCGCCGACATGCGGTTGTTCACCACGCCCTTGCCGACGATCGTGCCCTTCTTGAGCGCATTGAACGCCGTCGCGTCGTCTTTGAAGTACTGGATGATCAGCTTGGGATCGCTGGTGGCGTAGACGATCTTGGCCTTGCCCTCGTACAGCTTGCCGCGCTGCTCGACGTCGTCGCTGGCTGGCTGGCGCTTCACGCGTCTCCTCCCGGGGCTCAGGCGAGCCCGGCCCGACGAAAGATCGTGTTGACGTTTCGTAGATACCACGACGGATCGAAGCACGCCTTGAGCTCGGCCGGCGGCAGGCGCTCGGTCACGGCGGGATCGGCCGCGAGCAGCTCGTAGAACGGGCGGCGCTCGCGCCACGCCCGCATCGAGTTGCGCTGCACGATCTCGTAGGCCTTCTGGCGGGCCAGGCCCGCCTCGGTCAGCTTGAGCAAGACGCGCTGCGAGTAGATGAGACCGTACGAGCGTTCCAGGTTTTCCGCCATGCGTGCGGGGTCGACCTCGAGCCCCTCGATGATGAAGGCCGTCAGGTCGAGGATGTAGTCCAGCGCGATCGTCGCGTCCGGCAGCACGATGCGCTCGACCGACGAGTGGCTGATATCGCGCTCGTGCCAGAGGGCGACGTTCTCGAGCGCGGCCGTCGCGTGACCGCGCAGCAGCCGGGCCAGGCCACAGATGCGCTCGGCGAGCTCGGGGTTGCGCTTGTGCGGCATCGAGCTCGAGCCCTTCTGCCCCTCGCCGAACGGTTCCTGCGCCTCGAGCACCTCGGTGCGCTGCAGCCCGCGGATCTCGAGCGCGATCTTCTCCAGCGACGCGCCGACGATGGCCAGCGTCGCCAGCAGCTCGGCGTGGCGATCGCGCTGCACGATCTGCGTGGAGACCGGCTCGACGCCCAGGCCGAGGTCGCGGCACACCTCTTCTTCGATCTCCGGGTCCACGTGTGCGAACTGCCCCACGGCGCCCGAGAGCTTGCCGACCGCGACCGCCTCGCGGGCACGGCGCAGCCGCTCGAGATTCCGGCCAGCCTCCACGTACCAGACCGCCGCCTTCAGGCCGAACGTGGTGGGCCCGGCGTGCACACCGTGAGTCCGGCCGACGATCAGCGTGTCCTTGTGCTTGACCGCGAGGGCGCCGAGTGCGCGGCGAAGGCGCTCCTGGCCCTGGAGCAAAAGGTCGAGCGCGTCCCGCATCTGCAGCGCGGTCGCGGTGTCCCAGACGTCGTTCGTCGTGAGACCGATGTGCACGAAGCGCGAGTCGTCGCCGAGCTGTTCTTCGATGCTCGTGAGCAGCGCGATCATCTCGTGCTTGACCCGGTCCTGGATGGCGAGGATACGGTCGATGTCGACGCGCAGCGCGCGAATACGCGGCATGACGGCGGCGGGAATGCGCCCGCGGCGCGCGTAGGCCTCGCACGCCGCGATCTCCACCCGGAGCCACGCCTGGTACTTCGCGGCCTCGCTCCAGATTCGTCCCATGGCGGGCCGGGTGTACCGCTCGATCACGCCGTCACCTTACCGGAAAACCTCACGGATTGGTAGGGGGCCCGGTCACCGGCCACTACAGAAAGCGGTCGTGGGCTCGTTGTCCGGCGACAACAGCCCACGCTATGGTGGCAGAGACCGGTGTCGCGTCCGGGTCCCGGCGCCCTTCGTTGGGCACACCACTCGAGGGTCCAGGCATGAGCATCCATATCCGGTCGTACGTGTTGGTCATCGCGTCGGCGCTCCTCGTCGCCGGCTGTGGCGGGACAGACGAGGCCAAGCGAGGTGTCGCGGAGTTCCGGTCACTGGTGGCCCAGCGCTCCTATGCCGAGATCTATTTTGGCGCCGGCCCCGAGCTCCGCCAGGTCGCGACGCAGGAGCAATTCGAGCGACTCATGGCGACGATCGATACGAGACTCGGCTCCTGGCAGTCGGCGGAGGAACCCGCATGGAACGTGACGCGTGGAACGGGCGGGCATTTCGTGCGGCTCACGTACCAGTCGCAGTTCGCCAGGGGGAGCGGGAGCGAGCAGTTCCTGTGGCGCATCGAGCGGGGCGGCCCGGTGCTGCTCGGCTATCACGTCAACTCACCCCTGTTGCTCGCGCAATGATCGGACGCTGAACCGGCGCGGCGTTAACGTGGGATCCGCCGCGGGATCCGGACCGTGGACGCGGCGCACCGGTCTGCTCAACGACATACGGCGAGATCCGCGCCGGTGGACGATCGTTCATTCCCTTGGCCGACGTTTTCGGTTTCATCGGGGTGTGGCACCTGCTTTTCGGCGCGCGCGGTATCTTCCGACGGTCGAGCTCACATGAGGATCGCGTAGGATAACGTCGTGCCCTGGATCTCCGCGCTCACGCGAATGCCGTGGCGACTGCTGGTCGAACACGCGCCCACCATCGTCGACGCCGCACGGCGGCTGTACGTCGGCTCCGGCAGAGCGCGCGGGAGATCACCGTCGAGCGAGCGCACCGGCAGTCTTGACGCGCTCGAGCGCGCCGTCGAGCAACTCGAGGCCCGCGAAGTCCAGCACGCCTCCGTGCTCGAGGAGCTTGCCAAGCAGGTGCAGGACGTGACGACCGCGCTCGAGGTCCTCAGAGCGCGCGTGCGCTGGGCGTGGATCGGCGCGTCCGTCGCCGTCGCCGTCGCGCTCGCGACGGCGCTCTTCCTCGGACGCTAGTTGCGGAGCTCGGCGGGCAGGTTGCGGCGGTCGAGCGGACCGAGTGTCGTGAGCGCGAGCTGATCCTCGTCGAGCAGCTCCGCGACGAGCGCCTGCACCTCGTCGTGCTTGACCCGCTCGATGGCGCCGATCATCTGATCGAGCGTCAAGAACGAGCCGAAGTGCAGCTCGTGCTTGGCCAGGCGGTTCATGCGACTGGAGGTGGACTCCAGCGAGAGCATGAGGCTGCCCTTGAGATGGTCCTTGGCGCGCTTGAGCTCGTCCTCGGTCACGCCCTGCTTCTTGGCCTCGCGCAGCTCCTTGAGTGTGGACTTCAGCATCTTGGAGAAGTTCGGCGGATCGGTGGCCGCATAGACGTAGAGCGTGCCGGTGTCCGCGTACGACTGGATGCCGGAGTGGATCGAGTACACGAGGCCCTGTCGCTCGCGCACTTCCTGGAAGAGGCGCGAGGACATGCTGCCACCGATGACGTCGTTCAGCAGGAACAGCGCGTAGCGCTCGGGCGCGCCGTGGTGCAAGCCGGGGAAGCCGATCACCACGTGCACCTGCTCGAGCGTCTTGTGCACGAGGTTGACGCCGGGGATGATGCGCGCGGGCTGCTGCACGCGCGGCGTCGGCTCGTGCGTGAAGCCGTTGAAGCCGGCGCCGAAGAGCTCCACCACCCGGTCGTGGGTGACGTTGCCCGCGACCGCGATGATGATCCGCGGTGGCACGTACTCGGCGCCGAAATAGCTCGACACGGCGTCTCGCCGGTAGCTCTCCACCAGCTCGCGCGTGCCGAGGATCGGCTTGCCGAGCGGGTGGTTCGCCCAGATCTGGGCCGCGAAGAGGTCGTGGATCACGTCGTCCGGCGTGTCGTCGACCATCTTGATCTCTTGCAGCACCACCGACTTCTCGCGCTCGAGCTCCTCGGGGTCGAACAGCGGACGAAGAAGAATGTCGGTCAGCAGATCGACCGCCAAGGGAAGATGTTCGTCCAGGACCTGCACGTAGAAGCACGTGTGTTCTTTGGTCGTGAAGGCGTCCATCTGCCCGCCCACCGAGTCCATCTCGCGCGCGATGGCCTCGGCCGACCGCGTGGCGGTGCCCTTGAAGACCAGATGCTCGATCAGGTGCGACATCCCACCGCGCCCCTCCACCTCGTGACGCGAGCCCGTCTCGACCCAGACTCCGACGGCGACCGACCGAACGTGGGGCATCCGTTCTGTGATGACCCGGATGCCATTCGGCAGAACGCTCTTCCGGTAGTCTTCGGTCACGTGGTCATGCTCGTGGTGGATTCGCCGCGTTGGGGTTCTTGAGCTTTTCCTTGTCGGCCAGCGCGGGCTGCTCGCGGAGGGCGATCTTCCGCGAGAGCCGCATCTTGCCGTTGCCGTCGATCTCGATGACCTTCACCAGAACTTCGTCGCCCTCGCTGAGGACGTCCTGCACCGCGCGGATGCGGCTCTCGGCGATCTGCGAGATGTGCAGCAGCCCCTCGGTATTCGGAATGACCTCGACGAAAGCGCCGAACTCGACGATCTTCTTGACCTTGCCGAGGTAGATCCGGTCCAGCTCCACCTCGCGGCAGATGTCCTGGATGATGGCCACGGCTTTCTGCACCGCCGCGCTGTCGGGCGCGAACACCGTGACGCGTCCGTCGTCCTCGACGTCGATCTTGGTGCCCGTCTGCTCCTGGATGCCGCGGATGACCTTGCCGCCGGGGCCGATGATCTCGCGGATCTTCTCGGTGCGGATCTTGATGGTCACGAACCGCGGCGCGTACGGCGAGAGCTCCGGGCGCGGCTTCTCGAGCGTTTCGCGCATCTTGGTCAGCACGACCATGCGAGCCTCGCGTGCGTTCTGCAGCGCCGAGCGCATCACGTCGAGGGACACGCCCTTGATCTTGATGTCCATCTGCAGCGCGGTGACGCCCTTCTCGGTGCCGGCGACCTTGAAGTCCATGTCGCCGAAGTGGTCCTCGGCGCCCATGATGTCGGTGAGGATCCCGTAGCGATCGCCTTCCTTGATCAGCCCCATCGCGATGCCGGCCACGTGACTCTTGATCGGCACGCCCGCGTCCATCAACGCCAGCGAGGCGCCGCACACGGTCGCCATCGACGAGGAGCCGTTGGATTCGAGGATGTCCGAGACCACGCGGATCGTGTAGGGAAACTCTTCCTTGGCCGGCAGGATGGCTTCGACGGCGCGCTCGGCCAGCGCGCCATGCCCGATGTCGCGCCGCGACGGCGAGCCGAAACGGCGCACCTCGCCGACCGAGAACGAGGGGAAGTTGTAGTGCAGCAGGAAGTGGCGGTACGACTCGCCCTCGAGCGCCTCGACCTTCTGCTCGTCGGACTTGGTGCCGAGCGTCGCGGACACCAGTGCCTGAGTCTCGCCGCGCGTGAAGAGCGACGAGCCGTGCGCGCGCGGCAGGTACGCGGCCTCGATCGTGATCGGGCGGATCTCGTTGGGTTTGC
>QHSO01000162.1 GCA_003220475.1 Candidatus Rokuibacteriota bacterium
GTTCGATCACGCAAGAGGTCAAGCCGGTCGCGCTCGCGCAGCTGCCCACGAAGGAAGTTTGATTCCTTGACGCTTACAAGAAGGCGCTCACAGACAAGGGCCTGAGCGTTCGGGTGATCGACCCAGAGGCGGGCGTGACGGCGTGTCCGCTGCTGACGACCTACGTCGCGAACTGGCGGTGGGATTTCACGATGTATATGGCGTACGCGCAGATGGTCGTCTACCGGGACGGCGCCGAAGTCGGCAAGGCCGTATACGACGCCGCCGGCGGCGGCGGGCGCTTCGACAAGTGGATCAACGCCGACGAGAAGGTCCGGGAGCTCGTGAACCAGCTCTTCCCCGGCTAGGAGCGTCCTCGCAGGGCGGCCGCCACGGCCGGGTCGTCGAGCATCTGCTCCAGCTTCGTTTTGAACGCAGCTCCCACGATGTCGCCGACCGCTGCCGGGGATAACGGCGCGGCGCCGAGATTGTCGTTGCCCTGCAGGCGTTTCTCGGCGAGGACGGCGCCGGTGCGATCGAGCACCGTCATCGTCATGTCGTAGTTGAGCGCGACCCGCATGACGCTATCGCTCTTCCATTCCTGCAAGGTCAGAATCAGCGCGCGCTCGGCGCCGGCGCGCACGGCCTGCTGCCGCGCGTCCGCCGCCGCGAGCGAGTGCGCCACGATGAGCGGCTGCGCGCGGAAGCCTTTCTTGTTGAGGGTGTTGACGAGGGCGGTGGTCATCGCGTCGGCGAGCGGCTTGTCGTCCGCGGTGCGGACATCGAACGGGTTGCCGAAGCCGCCTCGCTGCAGGCCGACGAACTGCGGGTCCTTGGAGCCGGACCGAACGTATTCGCGCTGATCGTGGGTCGCCACGCCAACCGCGGTCGTTCCGGACAGCTGCGGGTTGGCGACGACGCTCTGGTATGCGTAGCGATTGCCGATCGCGCAGCCGGTGAGCAGCACGGCGACGACCGGCAGAAACAGGGCGAGTCTCCTCACGGCGGATCCTCCCACCGCGAGGCTACAACAGGGGCTCAGATGAACAGATGAGAATTGTGTTCGCCGTTGGTGCGGGCGCGCTCTCGTCGCCACGACCGCGCGTACGGGTCGAACGCGGCGCGCGATTCCCAGCGGGCCCGATGCAGCACGAGCAGCGCTGCGCAGGCCGTCGTGAGCGCGGCGCCGAGCAGCCAGAGCGGCCAGCGTGAGCGTGCCATGGTCTCGTCCCCCGGTGAGCGCCGCGTGGTCGTCACGCGGCAAGAAACGATCGCAATGGCCGTGCCGGAATGGAAAGTGCGTTCCGGCACGCGCTTACGAAACGGCACGCCGGCGCCGCTGGTCAGCGGCTTGCCGCGCCGGCGGTCATGAAGTGCTCAGGCGTGCAGGTGGAAGCGCCGTAGCTCGGGAAAGCGCTGCATCCACACGGCCGCGATGACGATGGTGCCGATGCCGCCGACGAGCACCGCGGCGACGGGGCCGAACAGCGCGGCGAGCAGCCCCGACTCGAACTCGCCGAGCTGGTTGGAGGTGCCGGTCGTCAGCGAGTGCGCGGCGCTGACGCGGCCCCGCATGGCGTCCGGCGTCCGCAGCTGCACCAGCGAGTGTCGAATCACGACGCTGAGGAGATCGGCGGCGCCGAGTACCGCCAGCGCGACCAGCGACAGCGGCAGCGCAGTGGAGAGGCCGAAGACGATCGTCGCCAGGCCGAAGACGATCACACCGCCGAACAGCACGGGGCCGGCCTGGCGCCCGACCGGGCGCCGGGTGAGCACGACGGAGGTGGCGAGCGCGCCGCACGCCGGCGCCGCGCGCAGCAGACCGAGGCCCCACGGCCCGGTGCCCAGGATGTCGCGCGCGTAGATCGGCAGCAGCGCGGTGGCGCCGCCGAGCAGCACGGCGAACAGATCCAGCGATAGCAGGCCGATCAGCAGGCGCTGGCGCGCGATGAACGCGATGCCCGAGAAGAGCGAGGCCGCGGTCATCTCTTCGCGCACGGCGTCCGGTTGGGCCGCGCGAACGAGGACGATGAGCGTCGCGCCGACGACGTAGAGCGCGGCCACCGCGGCGTAGACCGGCGTCGGCCCGAGCGCATAGAGCAGGCCGCCGAGCGCCGGGCCGACGATGCGCGCAGTCTGGCCCGCCGACGTCACGCCGGCGATGGCGCGCGGCAGCGTGGCCAACGGCACGAGGTGCGGAAGAAGCGCGGCGCGCGCGGGGTTCTCGAATGCGCGCGCGGCCCCGAGGATCGCGACGACGGTGAGGATGCCATCGCGGCCGAGCCAGCCGCCGAGGCTGCCGATCGCAAGCGCGGCATTGCCGGCGGCCTGGGCCATCTGGCAGGTGACCACGACGAGCCGGCGATCGCAGCGATCGGCGACCTGGCCGACGACGAGCGTCAGGGCGACGGTCGGCACGAACTGCACGAGCCCGACGAGGCCGAGGTCGAGGGCGCTGCCCGTCAGCGCATAGAGCTGCCAGCCGACGGCAACCGTCTGCATGTGCAGGGCGAGCGTGACGAGAACTCGCGACGACCAGAACAGTGCGAAGGACGCACGAGCTACCGGCAACCGGCGCGTGGCGCGTTCGGAGCCTGTCGAGGCACGAGCGTGCAGGCGAACGTCGCGGGCTGCGCACGGTAGTCCGCGAGCAGGCGCTCGAGGCGCTGCAGCGTGCGCTCGCGCTTCGCGAGCCCGATGCCATAGATCGCGAGGTCGTTGACCAGTCGCGTATAGAAATGATGCTCGGCGTCCCCGCCACCCGCGCGCGCCACGCACGGCGACGGCTTCTGCGCGACGCCGAGCTGCGGTCCGAACGCGTGGACGAACTCGGCGATGACCGACTCGTCGCGCAGGTCGCGAGGAACTTCGGGGAAGCGAGCGAGGAACACGTCCACCGTCATTGGTCCGGCCCTCCGACAACGATTATAGGAGCATTTTGCGCTAGCATAGCGGCCACCTCGCACCGAGGGGGCTGGAGGTCTGCATGGCCCTGATGAAACATCTGAACGGCCTCGTCGACGTCGACCGCGGAATCATCAGCCGCGAGATCTTCGTCAACGAGGACATCTATCGCGCCGAGCAGGAGCAGGTGTTCGCGCGCGCCTGGCTCTTCATCGGCCACGAGAGCCAGATCCGAAATCCCGGCGACTACCTGGTCTCGTCCATGGGCGAGGAGTCGGTCATCCTGTGCCGTGACCGGAGCGGTCGCGTGCACGTGTTCCTCAACTCGTGCCGCCACCGCGGGATGAAAGTGTGCCGCTACGACGAGGGCAACACGATCGAGTTCCAGTGTCCGTACCACGGCTGGAGCTATGCGACCGACGGCACGCTGGTCGGCGTGCCGTTCGCGAAGGACGCCTACGGCGCGCAGCTCGATCGGTCGCAATGGGGACTGATCGAGGTCGCGCGGCTCGAGGTCTACAAGAGCACGGTCTGGGCGACGTGGGATCGGTCGGCGCCGTCGTTTCTCGATTACATCGGCGGCTACAAGGTCTACCTCGACCTTCTGCTGGACGCCTGGGACGGACGTGAGGGCGGCACCGAGGCGATCGGCGGCATTCACAAGTGGCTCGTCCCGTGTAACTGGAAGTTTCCTGCCGAGAATTTCTCCGGCGATCGCTATCACGGCGTGAGCCACCGCTCGGTCGATATGGTGGGCATCGGTCCCAGCGGCCAGAGCCGGCGCGACATGGGCGAGCGCAATCAGGCGCGCTGGCTCGACGTCTCGTTTCCCGAGCTCGGCCATTCGATGATCGCGTTCCTGCGTCCGCACGACGCGCCGCTGGCGCCGGCCTATCAGGACGCGCCCGTCGTCGCCGACTACTTCCGTCGCTGTGAGGAAGAACGCAAGCGCCGTCGCGGTGATTCGTGGCGGCTCTTCGGCGGACCGGGGACGATGTTTCCCAACACGTCGCCGCTCGCGCGCCAGCCGCGCACGCTGGCCGTGTGGCACCCGCGCGGGCCGCACCAGACGGAGGTCTGGCGCTGGTATTTCGTCGACGCCGACGCGCCGCCCGAGGTGAAGGACTTCCTGCGTCACTACTACATCCGGTATTCCGGCCCGTCGGGACTGACGGAGCAGGACGACATGGAGAACTGGAACTACGCTCACAAGGCCAGCCGCGGCACCATCGCGCGCCAGCATCCTTATAACTACGAGATGGGCCTGGGCCGCTCGACGCGCGCCTTCGAGGACCATGGCCTGACGCTGCCGGGCGCGATCACCGACGTGACCGTGGCCAACGCGAGCGAGCACAACCAGCGCGGCTTCTATCGGCGCTGGCGGCAGTTCATGGAAGCGGCGAGCTGGGACGAGCTCAGATGAGTGGCGCTGCGCCAATCCCGAGGCGCGCCACGGCTCCGCCGGGGCGCGGCCGAGCGATGGGGGTCTGGGGGCCATTTCGGGGCCCCCAGGACGAACGGTGAGTGACGTCGAGCGGCTGCTCCTTCGGCAGGAGGTCGAGGAGTTTCTCTACCGCGAAGCCGAGTTGCTCGACGAGCGGCGCTACGAAGAATGGCTGGAGCTGCTCACCGACGACGTCCGCTACTTCATGCCGATGCGGCGCAACGTGCCGCACGACGAGACCGAGCGCGAGTTCACGCGCGAGGGCGTGGACATCAGCTGGTTCGACGAGGGCAAGGATACGCTGACGCGCCGCGTGCGGCAGATCCTCACCGGCATCCACTGGGCGGAGGAGCCGCCCTCGCGGATCTGTCACATGATCTCGAACGTGCAAGTCCTTGGCGCCGGTCCCGCCGGTCCGTCGGGGACGGAGATCGCGGTGAAGAGCCGCTTTCTCGTCTATCGCAACCGCGTCGAGACGGAGACCGACGTCCTCGTCGGCAAGCGGGAGGACCTTCTGCGCCGGGTGAACGGCGGGTTCAAGCTCGCGCGGCGGCGGATCGTGCTCGATCAGAGCGTGCTCCTGGCGAAGAACCTCACGTTCTTCTTCTGAGTTGCTCTGATATGCTGCCTGCCAGGAGGATGCCCATGAAGCGAGCAGTCGCGCTACTCGCGATCTTCCTCATGTTGTTCACCGTGCTCCTTCCAGGGCCGGCGTGGGCCGCCGGGGGGTGGCATGGTGGTGGGCACGGCGGTTCGCAGATGGCCCACGGCGGCTGGCACGGGGGCCATGGGCATGGCGGCTGGCACGGTGGCTGTTGCTGGTGGTGGCCGGGGGCGCTCGTTGGCGGCCTCGCGCTCGGCGCGGTCGCGCTCGCGACGGCGCCCCTCTGGGCGTTCACTCCGTCGCCTCCCTACGCCGCTGCGCCTGAGGCGTATCCGCCCGCGCAATTCTATTCGCAGTCCGCGCCGGCGCATTCACAGTCGGGGTACGCGCAGCCGGTGCAATCCGCACCGGCGGCATTGCCAGTCCCGCCGCCTGGATCCGCGCCCGTGGCCTACGCAACGGCGCCCTCCGCGAGTTATCTCGCGACGCAGAGCTATGCGCCATCGCAGGCCCCGGCCGTTCAGCGTGAAGTGATCTACGACAATGGACGCTACGTGCTGTACGGCGACGGCGTGCGCCAGCCGTGGCAATGGGTGTGGGTTCCCGCGGCCGCACCGCCTCCGCCGCCTCCGCCCCCGCGCTAGGCTCGCGCGAACGAGAGCGCCTCGCGTGCTCTCGGATGTGATTTCGACAAACGCGTGGCCCGCGAAGAGCCCGTGCCATCGGTGCGTCGAACGCGCGGAGGCGAACTATGCCAGACTCCCATGACCAGCCGACCGACAAGCCGACCGGCAAGCCGACCGACGATGACGAACGCATGCAGCGTTATCTCGAATGGCGTGCGCGCGCGGACCGCGCAGACCACGCCGCTCGCCATCGCCGGCGCCGGCGTGGCGCTGTGATCGGCGTCGCGCTCGCTGTCATCGGGGTGACCGCTTGGCTGTTGCTCGGGCCGCGCGTGCCTGATCGGACCGCATCGAGCAGTGGGCCGGGCTCGCCGACGGCGGGCGTCACGGCGCCGCCGGCATCCTCTCCGACGTCCGACCCTCTTGCGTCGCTGGCGCTCGAGCGACCGCCAGCGCCGTCGGAGCCGCCATCGGCATCGATGCCCGAGCCACGGGTGGCGCCGGAGCCACGGCCATCGACAGATCCGTCGGCGGTACGGGAGCGGCCGGCGCCGGTCCGCCGCACGGCACGTAGCACGGCCGCACAGGGCGTGCCGCGTGCGGCAGCGCCACCGAGCCGCGTCCAACCGTCGGACGAGACGTCGAAGTCCGACACGCAGACCGCTGCCACCAGTTCCGCGACGCCGAACGCCGACCCTGGCGCCCCGTCTGTGACGACATCGAACGAGCGTCGTACTGCGGCGGTGTCGAACGAGGCAGCGGATACTTCCACGCCCACTGCACCCGCGACGCCAAACGACGCTCCCCGTACTCCTTCGGTGACGCCCAACGCCGAATCCGCTGCGACTCCGCCGGCGTCACGCGTGGACCTCGCGGCTGCCGCCACCGAGCCGGACGAAGCCGCCGCCGGTTCGCGCAGACGTGCATGCGCCGATGTCATGGCGGCAGACGGCGGCGTCCGCGGACGAAGCCAGCGGGCCATCGACTGCGCGGGCCGTTGGCTCAAGGGCGAGGCCGACGAATTCAGCGACGGCGTGAAGCGCCAGCTCGACAACGTCGGCACGGGCCTCGACAAGATCGGCCGCGGGCTGCAGTCGCTTGGCGCCAAGCTGCGGCGCCCCTGATAGCGATCAGCCGGCTATACTCCTCACGTTCGTCGCCCAGGCGGGCGTAGAGGAGGCTGACATGGCGGGAGCCGTCGGATTCATCGGGCTCGGCAACATGGGACGACCGATGGCGCTCAATCTCGCCAAGCGTGGCTTCGCGCTGGTCGTTCACGACATCGATCCCGCCAAGGTCGCCCCGCTGCGCGAGCGCGGCGCGAAGGTCGCCGAGGCGCCGGAGCACGTCGCGTCCGCCACCGAGCGCACGATCGTGATGGTCGAGACGACCGCGCAGGCGGAATCCGTCGTCGCGGGCGAGCGCGGACTCGTCAGGACCGCCGGCCGCGGTCACATCGTCGTGTGCATGAGCACGATCGATCCGTTCGCGCTGCGGCGCATGGCCGAACAGCTGGCCGCGCGCGGCGTGGTGATGCTCGACGCGCCGGTCAGCGGTGGCACCGAGCGCGCGACATCGGGCGAGCTGTCGATCATCGCCGGGGGCGAGGCCAAGACGTTCGAGGCGTGCCGCGATCTCTTCACCGCGATGGGCACCAAGCTCTTTCACGTCGGCGGGCTCGGGCAGGGGCTCGCGATGAAGCTGGTCAACAACATGCTGATCCAGGTCAACCGCGTCGCGGTGGCCGAGGCGCTCGTGCTCGGTGTGAAGGCCGGGCTCGATCCGCGCACCATCTACGACGTCGTGCGCGTGAGCACGGGAACCAGCTACGCGTTCGAGACCGGCGTGCCGAAAATCCTCGCGCGGGATTTTTCACCGGGCGGGACGGTCGACATCACCTACAAGGACCAGGAGCTCGAGACCGCGTTCGCCAAGCAGCTCGGCGTGCCGCTGCTGCTGGCGAACGTCACGCAGCAGCTCTACCAGATGGCGCGCGCGGCCGGGCTCAACAAGGAAGACGGCCTCGCGGTCGTGAAGGTGCTCGAGCGGCTCGCGGGGGTGCAGGTGAAGGGCTAGAGCTTCAGCAGTGCTTCGAGGTTCCGCCAGAGGATCTGGTTCTTCTCCTCCGGCGTTACCGTCTTCAACCCTTGCACCCACGCGACCGGCGAGGGATGCCACGGCACGAAGGGCCAGTCGCTGCCGAGCACCACGCGGTCGGCGCCCACCTCGTCGAGCAGGAATCGCAGCGCCTTCTCGCTCCCGACCACGGTGTCGTAGTAGAGACGACGCTGGTAGCTGCTCGGCGGGCGCGGAATCGTGCGCTGCTCGGGCCGCATGCCTTGCCAGCTGCGATCGATGCGCCCCATCGCGAAGCACGCCGGGCCGCCGCCGTGCGCGATGCAGACGCGGAGGTTCGGACACGCGTCCAGGATGCCGCCGAAGATCAGCACGGCCACGACGATCGCGTCCTCCATGATGACGCCAAGGCTGTTGAACAATCCGTAGCGCGTCGTGCGCTGCATCATGAAGTTGTGCTGCGGCTGCGGATGGAAGAACAGCACCGCACCCAGCGCCTCGGCGGCCTTGAAGAGTGGCAGGAATCGCGGCTCGTCCCAGTTCTCACCGTTGACGAGCGTGTCGAGCTCCGCACCCTTGAGACCGAGCCCCGTGACGGCGCGCTCGAGCTCGTCGATGGCGAGCTTCACGTCCTGCACCGGGAGCGTGGCGAGGCCGGCGAAGCGCGTCGGCCACTGCGTCGTCATCGACGCGATCTCGTCGTTGACCTCGCGGGCCAGCTCCCGCCCCCGCGCGGGATCGAGGTGATAGCCGAAGAACGGCGTGTGGATGGAGACGACCTGCACGTCCACACCCTGCGCGTCCATGTCGGCGATCCGCTCTTCGGGCGTGAAGCGAACCTTCGGCGAGGTGAACGGGATGCGCTTGTCGTTGCCCATGAAGCTGCCGACGCCCTCGCCGGGCTCGTGACGGAAGCCGTACCACTCGCGGCCGGCCTCGGCGGCGCGCCACGCCGAGCGCGGCACGAGATGCGCGTGGATGTCGATGCTCTTCATGCGCCGCGCGCTAGACCGTCTGCTCGATCCGCTCCGCCACCATCTCGGGCGTGAGGGCTCCTCGCCAGTCGGCGTCGCGCGGCAATACGGCGTCGACGGCGCGCAGACCGTAATAGGTGCCGGCGATGCCGCGCGGCGTGCCGCCCTCGCCGACCGTCTTCACCGCCTGCAGCAGCAGACGCCGCGCCTGGATCACCGCCTTGTCGGCGGGACCGAGGTGCTCGCGAGTGCGATCGACGACGCGGCCCATGCTCTCCTGGATCGCGCGATCCTGCGCGTTGGCCCAGCCGGCGCTCGAGCCGGTCATCGTCGGTGAGCGGCGCCGTCTCGCTGTAATCCCAGTTGAACACCATCGTGGTTTCGTTGTCCATCGGCACCCAGATGTGGCCCGACATGATCGCGTGGCCGCCTTCGGACTGCGACGGCCGGATCTGGTGGAATGGCAGGATGAACTGGTACGTACGAATGTGAACGTTGGCCTCGTCCAGCGGCCGCACGCTCGCGTACTGATAGCCGTAGTCGGTGAGATCGACGACGAGCGTCGGCGCCTTGCTGCGCACGAACGGGTGCGTTGGCTTGAATCCGGGCCGCGCGGAGTTCGCCTTCAGCACGCGGTGCAGGATCGGCGCGTGCGAGGTATCGACGCCGCCCTCGAGTCCCTGCAGCCAGTTCGTCTCCTGGATCACCTTCGACACGTGGCGATGCGTCGCCGGGGCCTGCGCCCACGCGAACGTCGGCAGCGGCGGGCACAGCTCAGGCGGACCGAGATAGGCCCAGATGACGCCGCCGCTCTCGACGGTCGGATACGAAGTGACGGAGATCTTCTCCTTGAAGTTCAGGTGCTCGGGCTCGTTCATCATGTCCACGCAGCGCCCGCCCACGTCGAACTTCCAGCCGTGATAGACGCAGCGCAGACCGCACTCCTCGTTGCGGCCGAAGAAGAGCGAGGTGCGCCGGTGCGGGCAGTACTCGTCGATCAACCCGATGCGGTCCTGCGTGTCGCGGAAGGCGACGAGCTCCTCGCCGAGCAGCTTGACCCGAACCGGGGGGCAGTCGGGCGCCGGCAATTCCCACGCGAGGAGGGCCGGGATCCAGTAGCGGCGCATCGTCGTTCCCATCGGCGTGCCACGATCGACCCGAGTCAGCAGCTCGTTGTCTTCGCGTGAGAGCATGGGTGCGCTCCTCCTCCTGCCGGCGGCGTGGGCGAAGTGTAACACCGCGCTACAATCGGCGCGATGAAGCGCCTGCTCGCACTGGTGGCCGTCGCCGGCCTGGCCGCGGGATGCCGGGAATCGGTGGAAGCGCACCTCATCTATTACCCCTCGCACGAGGTCACCGAGGATCCCTCCAGCGTCGGCCTCGCGTTCCGGGATGTCGAGTTCCCCGCGGCCGACGGGGTGCGGCTGCATGGCTGGCTGATCGCTGGCCGCACGCCGATCACGCTGCTCTACTCACACGGCAACGGCGGCAACATCGCCGGCCGCGTCGGCATCGCCCGCATGCTTGTCGACGGTCTCGGCGTCGGCGTGTTCATGTACGACTATCGCGGGTACGGACGCAGCGAGGGCACACCCTCGGAGGCGGGGCTCGTCAGCGACGCGCTCGGCGCGCGTGCGGCGCTGCTGCGCGAGGGCGTTGCGCCCGACGACATCGTGTACTTCGGCCGCTCGCTCGGCGCGGCCGTCACCGTCGACCTGGCGCTCGCGCATCCGCCACGCGGCGTCGTGCTCGAGTCGCCCTTCGCGTCCGTGCGCACGATGGCGAACAGGGTGTTGCCCGGTGTTGGCTTCCTGTTCCGCACAAGGTGGGACTCGGTCGCGAAGATCCGAGACCTGCGCGCGCCGCTGCTGGTGCTGCACGGCGACGCCGACGAGACGATCCCGGTCGCACAGGGCCTCGCCGTCTTTGCCGCCGCGCCGGAGCCGAAGAAGTTCTTCACCATCCGCGGCGGCCGGCACTACGACATGGACGCCGCGTGGGCGGAGTACTGGGCGGCGTGGCGCACATTCCTCGCAGGCCTGCCGGCGCCGACCTCGACCGCCGCGCGATGAGACAACTCGTCGCGACCCCGAGGCCCGCCATGGCGATCCTCACGCTGCACGAGGAGATCGCGGTCGCGCTCGCCCACGGCTACGCCAAGGCGCGCGGCGCGCCGATGGCCGCCGCCGTGCACGACATCGTCGGTCTGCAGCACGCGAGCATGGCCATCTTCAACGCCTTCTGCGACCGCGCGCCGATCCTCGTGCTCGGCGCCACCGGACCGATGGACGCCGCGCGCCGCCGCCCGTGGATCGACTGGATCCACACGGCGCTGGTGCAGGGCACGCAGGTACGCGACTACGTCAAGCTCGACGATCAGCCCGCCAGCGTCGCGGCGATTCCGGAGGCGCTGCTGCGCTGCTGGCGGCTGGCGCGCACCGAGCCGCAGGGGCCGGTCTATCTCTGTCTGGACGCGGGACTACAAGAGGAGGCGCTCGACGCATCGGTGCCGATACCGGACGTGAGGCGGTTTCAGCCCGCGGCGCCACCGCACGCGAGTCCGCGCGATCTCGAAGAGGCGGCGCGCCGGCTGGTCGAGGCGCGCGCTCCGCTGATCGTCACCGAGGCGCTCGGCCAGCGGCCGGAGGCCACGCCGGTGCTGTGCCGTCTCGCCGAGCGTCTGGCCGCGCCGATGATCGATCTCGCCGGCGAGTCCGAAGGCCGCGCGAGCGTGCCGAGTCGCCATCCGCTCGACATGACCGGCGCGCGGCAAGAGGTGGTGGCCGAGGCCGACGTTGTGCTCGCGCTGGATGTCACCAACCTGCTCGGCGCGCTCGGCGCCGTGGACCGAGCGACGCGCGCCGTGCGCCTCTTCAACGAGCACGCGCGCGTGATCGCCATCTCGCTCGACGACTACGCCGTTCGCAGCTGGGCGCACACGTTCCAGTCGCTGGTGCCGGTGGATCTGCCGATCGCGGCCGACGCCGGCGTGACGCTGCCGTCGCTGCTCGCGGCCGTCGAGGATCGGCTGCAGCACGATCCGCGCGCGGACGACCGACATCGGCGCGCCGAGCGCCTCGCGGCGCGCCACGCCGGCCTGCTGGCGGAGTGGCAGGCCACGGCCAAGCTCGAGCGCACGCTCATCCCGCTCGCGTCGTCCGTCTTCGCCGCCGAGATCTGGGACGTGATTCGCGACGAGGACTGGGTGCTCGCCAACGGCACCGCCAAGGGCTGGGCGCGCCGACTGTGGGACTGGCGGCCCGAGCGCACGTACGGCGGCAGCGGCGGCGCCGGGCTCGGCTACGGGCTGCCGGCCGCGCTCGGCGTCACGCTCGCGCATCGCGGCTCGAGCAAGGTCTGCGTGAATCTGCAGTCCGACGGCGACCTGCTCTACGTCGTGAGCGCGCTCTATACGGCGGCGCACCATCGGCTGCCGCTGCTCACCGTCACGTTCAACAACCGCACGTACGGCAACGACGAGGAGCACCAGGAAGTTGTCGCCAAGGCGCGCGCGCGGCCGGTCGAGAACAAGGTCATCGGCATCCGCATCGACGACCCCGCGCCCGATTTCGCGCGCATCGCTCAGGGCTTCGGCGTGCACGCGGAGGGACCGATCGATCGCGCCGACGCCGTCGGCCCGGCGCTGCACCGCGCGCTGCGCGTCGTCAAAGACGGCCGGCCGGCGCTGGTGGATATCATCACGCGCCCGTAGGGGAGGCGTGATCGCCGACGCTAGCCTAGAGCGCTATCTGTGCTAGCGTGACGTGATAGCATCAGGACATGGCCACGATCATCGTCCGCAATCTCGACGACGAGGTCGCCGAGCGTTTAAAGCTCCAGGCGCGGCTTCGTGGAACATCGTTAGAGCAGGAAGCTCGACGTCTGCTCACGGAGGGTACGAAGCTGAGCCGGAAGGAGATCGCGGCCGAGGCCGCCGCGATGCGTGCGAGGCAACGTCCGTCCACTGTGAGCAGCGTCGACCTCATCAGGGAAGACCGGGACCGGTGACGGCCCGCGCGTCGGCCAGCCGCCGCGGGCCCCGGGTGCGCGAGCGAGAAGTTCGCTACGACGTGGCTGGCGGCCCCGTCGTCGTCGACGCCTCGATGGCTGCTGTCTGGTTCACGAACGAGCCGGACCGTCGAGGAGCTGCGCGGCTGCTCGAAACTGAATCGATGCTCCTGGCGCCCGACCTGATGGCAGTCGAGGCCACGAATGCGTGGTGGAAGCGACTCCGGCGCAGGGAGATGGACGTCGCTGAGGTCGAGCGGGCGGTGACGCATTTGCTGGCCATGCAAATCGTGTGGGTCGCGGCGGCGACGCTGCTTCGGCCCGCCGTCCGTCTCGCGGCCGAGCTCGGGCATCCTATCTACGACTGCGTCTATCTGGCGCTCGCGGTGTCTCGCTCGGCCGTTCTCGCGACCGCTGACGAGCGGCTCCGAACGGGGGCAGACCGCGTCGGCGTGCGCCTCTGGAGCGCGCGCCGTTAAATCGCAGCCGCGCCGGCGCCGGGCGCGGCCATGACTGCGACCGCCGCGCGACCCGCATAGCGTCGGTAGCACCGCACCGCGTTGTCCCACAGTAGCCTGCGTCGCGCGGCGTCGCCCAACGTCTTCCACCCCAGCACGATCTCCGCGGACTTCGGAAACCAGCTCTCCGAGTGCGGATAGTCCGTGGCGAACATCAGCGTGTCCTCGCCGAGCGCCTCGAAGGCGTGCCGCAGCGACTGCTCGCCCTCGTAGATCTGAATGCTCTGGAAGTACTGCGGCCCACGGATGTAGTCGCTGGGCCGCTGCTTCAGCGCCGGCAGCACGTGACGCGACATCTCGGCCAGCTCGTCGAGCCGCGCGGCCCACGACGGGAGCCAGCCGTGGCCGCACTCCAGCGACGTGAGGCGCAGTCGCGGATAGCGATCGAGCACGCCGGCGCCGATCAGCGCCGCGAGGTTGCGCTGCGCATTCCAGACGTGTCCCGCGGCGCGCTGCAGGAACACGTTGTCCCACGTGTCCCACACACCGGGCGGATACGGGATCGTCATCGTGAACGAGTGGATGACGACGGTCAGGTCGTGTTCCTGCGCCTCGGCCCAGATCGGTTCCCACGCCGGCTCGTCGAGTGACATCGCCGGCGCGCAGATGGGGAAGATCGCGACGGGCCAGTCTTCGCGGCTGCAGCGGCGGATCTCCGCGACGGCGGCGGCCGGATCGCGTCCGGAGACGAGCATGACGCCCGTGAGACGGTCCGGATAGGGCGCGCAGTAGTCCGCGAGGAATCGGTTGTAGGCCTGGTACATCGCCGACTCGAGCGCGACGTCCTCGAGTCCGGCGAAACCGGGCACGCCGCCGGAGGGCAGGATCATGTTGACGTCGATGCCCTCCACGTCCATGTCCCGCACGCGCGCGTGCGGATCGACGCTCACGCGCTCGCTCGGAAACGGCGGACCTTGCCAGCGCACGTCCCACGGCGTGCCGCCGTCGCGTGCGCCGCGCGCCGCCCCCGTCGGCGGATCGACGCGCTCGAGCGAGCCGAGCTTGCGATCGAGTCGCGGGCGCTTGCCGATCACGTAGCGCGACATGCCGGCCTTCGCCGGCGCGCGCTGAACGAGCGGGCCCAGCGCGGCCAGCCGCGCGCGATCGGCCGAGGACAAATACGCCTCGATCGGCTCGACGGGCTCGATGATGTGGGTATCAGCGTCGAAGATGCGGATACCGTCGCGGGCCATGGCTGTTCCTCAGTTGCCGCCCGCGATGCGGCTGGCCTCGCCGGTGAGTCGGACGATGTGCAGGCCGGTGTTGGCGCGATCGGCCAGATAGACCAGGCCGCGCTCGTCGGCCTCCACGTTGTTGGTCTGGATGGCGACCTTGCAGCTGCGCGTGCCGTTGGTCACGCAGCGCTCCGCCGTCCGCTCGGTAGTGGCCGGGATGTAAAACGCGGCCTCGCGCGGCGCGTAGGGATCGCGCACGTCGACCGCGCGTACGCCACCGTTGAAATACGCGACGAAGACGAGCTTGCGGTAGAAGATCGGCGCGAACGTCTCGCTGCTCGAGTGCGGGCCGAACCGGCCGCCGCGTCGGCAGAAGCCGCCCTTGGACTCCGGCACCTGGAACGTCGCCACCGAGAACGGCCGCGTCTCGGTCGTGATGTCCACGACGAACGAGGCGTGCCGCGACTCGCGGCACTCGTTGGCGATGGCCTCCGAAACCAGGAACACGAAATCGCGCACGCTGTCCTTCGTGTTCGGCGCCCAGTCGGCGATCGGCACCTTCAAGATAGGGAAGGCGGTGTGACCACCCCAGTTGGGCGACATGTAGAGTCGGCTGATCTCGGGCGCGTTGAGATTCGCCGCCGTCGGCTCTTTCGGACCGCTCAACAGCTTCTGTCGATCGACGATCTGCAGCATGCCCTCGCCGCTGGTGCCGTACGCGAAATAGACGCGGTTACCGAGAACGATCGGACCATGCACACCGTGCTCGACGGGGATCGGCCCCGTCGAGCCGGGCTCCTGCCCGGCCAGCCCGAAATCACGGATGAAGACGGGCTTCGCCGGGTCGCTCAGATCGTAGATCTTCGTCATCCGCCACGTACGCCACCCCGATGGCCCGAGCTGTTGCGGCTCCTTCTTCACGAGATCGCCGGAGACGAGGTATGCGATGCCGGTGTCGCACTCCCACCAGTCCTTGTGCGTCGAGGTGAGGCCGGATACGACCGTGCTCGTCTTGCGCGGCTTGGCCGGGTCCGTCACCTCCCACACTTCGTGCGCGGAGTTCGGGATCGCATTGCCGGACGTGCGCAGCAGGTACGTGCGGCCGCCGCGGTCGCAGACGCGCGCCATCTGCGCGCCGCCCTGTTCGGCGCCGCCCGCGGGGCCGGGAATATGGGAGAGGTAGCGCGGCTTCGCCGGATCGGTCACGTCCACGATCGAGGTGCCGTTGTCCTCCTCGACGCCCGTGAGCGGGTTGCGCGCGCGGCCGCCGTGATGGCCGACGTAGGCGATGAAGCGCGCGCCCTGCCGATGAATCGTCGGCTGGTACGCCGAGCGGCCCTGCAGCTCGTCGTGACCGACCAGCTCCATGTCGTGGGCCTCGGCGGCGTGACCGCGGGTCGTCTGCGAGGCGGCAGAGCCGGCCGCGAGCAACGTTACGACCAGGCCTAGGACGAGTCGCACCATGGGGTCCTCCCGGTTGAAACCCTAGCGCTTGAGCCGCACGTCCTCCAGTGGTCCCGAGTACGCGAAGCTGCGGATCAGGTTGATGCCGGGCTCCTCGACCCGCGGGCCGACGCCCCAGATGAAGGCCAGCTCATAGAGCGGAATGTGGGTCACCCGCTCGCGCAGGATGTCCTGAACCTGGTGGACCAGCGCCTCGCGCTTCTTCACGTCGGTCTCGCGCGCCTGACGCTGGAAGAGATCCTCGACGTCGGGCATCACTCCGGACGTATAGATGCCGTTGCGGCTCACGTACGCGTCGAGCCGGGTCGCGGCGTTCCCGGCAGCACCGGTGATCCCGACGATCACGTTCTTCAGCTTCTTTTCGCGCCACGCCGTCGTCATGGCGGCGCGCTCCATGGTGCGGATCCTCGTCCTGATCCCGACGTTCCCGAGGTAACCCGCGAGCGCCTCGCCCATTGAGAAGTACGGCGGCCACGGATAGAGGTCGCCGGCGTCGAAGCCGTTGGCGTAGCCGGCTTCGGCGAGGAGACGCTTGGCGCGCGCGGGATCGAACGGGTCCGGCTCATAGAAGCGTGAGAAGTCGAGCACGCGCGGGATCAGCGAGCCCGTCGGCTTGCTGTAGCCAAGCGTCTCGGCCTGGTTCAGCGCCTGGCGGTCGATCGCGAAGCTCGCCGCCTGACGCACGCGCTTGTCGTGCCATGGTGATTTGGGATCCCACTGGTCGGGCAGATCGAGCCAGAACGTTCCCTGCGATTCCTTCGGCGCGACGAGCTTGAAGCCCGGAGTGCGCTGGATGTCCTCCGCCACCGGTCCCGTCAGCAGATAGGCGATGTCGATCTCGCCCTTCTTCAGCGCCGCGGCACGCGTCGTCTCCTCGGGCAGGCTGCGCAGCACGAGCCGCTTGACGTTGGGCACCTTGCGCCAGTAGCCCTCCCACGCCTCCATGACGAGTTCCACGCCCGGGTTGAATGACACGAATCTGTAAGGACCGGCGCCGATGGGCGCTTTCTTATAGCCATCGTCACCGACCTTCTCGACGTAGGCTTTCGGCACGATCCACCCCGACCCGGTTGCCGAGGTGCCGTAGAAGGTCATGAAATCCGGCCACGGCTCCTTGAGCACGAAACGCACGCGGCCGGCGTCTACGAGCTGGATCTCCCGCACGCGCTCCTTGAGGAGCTTCGCCCCGGCGCCCTTGTAGCGCTCGAACGAGAACTTCACATCAGTCGCGGTGACGGGCTCGCCGTTGTGGAACTTCACGCCCTTGCGGATGACGAACTCGTACGTGAGGCCGTCCTTGGACTGCGTCCACGACTCGGCGAGGCTCGGCGTCTGCTGCCCGGCTGGCATCGGCTTCACCAGCGCGTCGTGCAGTCCGTAGAGCACCATGAACGGCGTGATGATGCCCTCGGTCTCGGCGGGATCGAGCCAGCGAGACGCAAGCGTGATGTGCACGCCCCACGTCATGGTGCCTTCGGGCGCGGCGGACACCGGATACGGGCTGCCGAGGACAGTGAGTGCGAAGAGCACCACGACGATGCGAGCGACGGATCTTCTCATTGGCACCTCCGACCCGCGGCGGTGAGTATATCGCCTCGGTGTCCTGCCTATCGCCGCGCACTACCTTGCGAGCCTCCGGAAAACAGCTCCGTAACGCTTATGGGCGTCGGCTGCGAGCTTCTTGATCGTGCCGACGCGTCGGCGATCGGCCGCCGATGAGACGGCGCTGTTTCCACGCCGTGTCCGCTTCTTGCCCATCATGGGCTTAGCTCACCCCTTGACCGATCCAGCGGTCAGCCCCTGCACCATGTATTTCTGAAACACGAGCACCAGAATGACGGCGGGCAGCGCGCCGAGGAAGCCCGAGGCGGCGATGACGGAGTAGTCGATGTTGATCTGGCCGTTCATGCCCGCGATCACCGGCGGCAGCGTGGTCGTGCCGGGCCGCGTGTTGAGAATCTGCGCGACGACGAATTCGTTCCAGCACAGCATGAACGTGAAGGCGCCGCCGGCGACGAGGCCCGGCCCGGACACCGGCAGCACCACGAGCCAGTACGCCTGAAAGCGATTGCAGCCGTCGACCAGCGCGCTCTTGTCGAGATCGCCGGGAATCGTCTCGAAGTACGCCTTCATGATCCACACCGTGAACGGCAGCGTGAAGGAGCAGTAGGCGATCACGAGGCCCGTGAGCGTGTTCTGCAGGCCGAGCGCCCGGAACACGAGGAAGAAAGCCGGCACGAGCACGATCGTCGGCAGCATGCGAGTGAACAGCAGCGCGAACAGGGATAGCGTCTTGCCCGCAAAGCGGAAACGCGCGTACGCGTAGCCGGCGGTCGTGCCGACGACGAGGTTGACGGCGGTGACCACGAGGCCGACCACGAGGCTGTTCCACATCGAGGCGAGCATGCGCGCGGCCTGGCCCTCCGCGTGGAAACGGACGAGGCCCAGGATCATCCGATAATTGTCGAGCGTGACGTCTGGCGGCAGCAGGTGGAACGGCCGGGCGAGCAGGTTCTTCTGGTACGAGATGCTCGTCACGAACAGCCAGGCGAGCGCGGCCACCGCGTCCTCAGCCTTCCGGCTCGAACCGCGCGAGCACGAGCCTGTGGTAGACGACGGTCATCAGCAGGCACAGCGCGGTGAGCGTATAGAGGATGGCGGTGCCGGGACCGAACTTGAAGAACGTGAAGCTGGTCTTGAAGCCGTGCCACGAGATGGTCGTCGTGTCGTAGCCGGGGCCGCCCATGGTGAGCACGTAGATCAGATCGAGCATCAGAAAGCCGTTGACCGTGGCCAGGACGAGCACGAGGAAGACGATGGGACGCAGCGCCGGCAGCGTGACGTACCAGAGCCGACGCCAGTAACCGGCGCCATCCACCTCGGCCGCCGCGTAGAGATCGTCGGAGATCGACTGCATGCCGGCCAGGAACAGCAGCGTGGCGAACGGCGCCTGGTTCCACATGTAGACCGACACCAGGACGTTGAGCGCGCTCCATCCCTCCTTGAAGAACGCGATGGCGCTGTCGACGAGACCGGCGCGCAGCAGCAGCCCGTTGAGCGCGCCGAACTCGAAGTCGAGGATCCCGACCCACAAGAGGCCGACCACGATGCGGGAGAGCGACCACGGCACGAGCAGTAGACTGCGCAGCAGCGGCCGGCCGGGAAAGCGCTCGTTGAGGACCAGCGCCATGGCGAACCCGACCACCGTGGCTTCGGCGACGAACGCGCCCACGAAGTAGAGCGTGCGCCAGAGCGAGTCCCAGTAGAGCGGATCGGCGAGGACCTGCGTGTAGTTGCGCGTGCCGATCCAGCGGAAGAGCGGGATGCGCAGGGCGCCGAGCTCGACGGCCGGGCCCGTCGCGCGCAGGAGATTGACGTCGGTGAACGAGAGCCAGAGCGAGTAGACGAGCGGAAACGCGACGACGAGGCCGATGGCGAGCAGCGCCGGGGCCACGAAGAGCCAGGCCACGGCGCTCTCGGACAGCGCCCGCCGCGTCTTCACGCCGGCGGCTAGGCCAGCGACTTCTGCAGCGCCGCCAGCTCCTTGAGTCCCTTCGGCACCGTCGTGGTGCCGCGGATGATGTTGTGCACGATGGCGATCGCCTTGCTGTCCCACTCGCTGAACCACGGCTCCTTGAACGCGTTGATCGTTTTCCCCTTCTTGTACTGCTCGCGCAGGAGCTTCAGATCGACCCACCGGTCGTAGGACTGGATGATCTCGGGGTGGTCGTACATCTCGGGGTACGCGTTGTCGAGCCCCGCGATGAGGCACCACTGCCGTTGCACGTACCAGTCACCGTTCAGATTGCCGCCGAGGAACTTGGCGAACTTCCACCCGTCGTCGAGCACCTTCGTCTTGGCGTTGATCGTGTACCACTCGGTGAACATGTGTGTCTGGCCGTTGCCCGGGTACATCGCCATCTTGGCCTTCTTCGGCGCCAGCTTGCTGTTCTCGGGCTCGCCCGCGATCGTCTTGAGGTAGTAGGAATGGTTCGTGTGGTACGCGTAGCGTCCGCTCCAGAAGAGCCGGTGCGTGTCGGTCGAGGACGTCTTGGTCAGGACCTCGGGGTTCACGAGCCCGTCGCGATAGACCTTCTGCCAACGCTCCATCGCGCGCGCCACGCCCGGCTCCTGATCGGCGACGACGTGATTCTTCGCATCGAAGACGCTCGCGCCCTCCGAGAAGGAGTCGCTCAGGAACTGCGGCATGGTGCCGGAGCCGCTGTTGTTCCAGTTCGGCAGGTACGGCGTGTCGCTGACCTTGTCCCGCTTGAGCTTGGTGCAGTGCTCGACGAGCTCGTCCCACGTCCTGGCCGGCGCCTTGATGCCCGCCTGCTGCAGCATCGGCTCGTTGTACATGAGGATAAAGAGGCTCGTGAAGTACGGCAGGCCGACGACTTTCGAGCCGTCGCGGCTCTTGGCCGACTCGAGATTGCCGGGCGCCATCTTCTTCTTCAGCTCGTCCATGCCGGGCAGGTCGTCGAGCGCGCGGATGAAGCCGTTGTCGAACCAGCGCTCGCGGTTCGCCGAGTTGCAGTACATGACATCGACGATCTCGCCGGAGAGCGCGCGCGTCTCCATCGTGGGGTGATAGGTCGCCCACGGGACGGCGTCGTACTTCACCTGACCGCCGTGCTTGCGGTTGTAGAAGTCGACGTAGTCCTTGACCGTGTCGGGCTTGAACACCCAGCCCGAGAAGTTCACGGGCTTGTCTGCGCGCGCCGGGCGCCACGCGCCCTCACCGAGAACGGCGGCGGCCGCCGCGAGGCCGGTCGTGCCGAGGAACGTGCGTCGATCGAGCGTCATGGGTCCTCCTGCTCAGGCAAAGGCGGGTGGCGGCACGAAGGCCTGGAACTCGCGCTCGAGCAGCCGCGCGAAGGCCAGACACGTGAGGTCGCCGTACTGCGGGCCGACGATCTGCACGCCGACCGGCAGCCCTGCGGGCGTGAAGCCGCAGGGCGCCGCCGTCGACGGCAGGTACGACATCCCGGAGTAGCCGGCCCAGAACAGATGATCGGTCACGGGCACCTCCGCGCCGTTGACGACGACGGTGCGATCGTAGCGCTCGCGGTGCTGGTCGTGCGGGAAGGCCGCGACGCCGGCCACGGGGCAGAGCAGCAGATCGTACGTCGTGAAGAACTCCGCCCACGCGTGCCGCATCCGTGTCCGCGCCTCGTTGGCCGCGAGCCAGTCACGGTGGGACAGGACGGCGGCGCGCGTCGCGCGGGCGTTATAGCTCTGGTCGTCGGCAGCGAGCGCCGCGGCGAGCGCGACGTTCTTTTCGAAATCGGCGTCGCTCTGACGGTCCGACGTCGCCGAGCGGAGCAGGCGCGTGTACACGGCGAACGCCTCGGCGGTGTCGATGGCGGGCCGCGCGCGATCGTCGATCTTCGCCTGCTGCCGGCCGAGAAAGTCCGCGAGCGCCTGCAGCCGATCCTGCACCGCGCGATCGACGCGAGACTCCGGCGCGTCGAGCATGAGCGCCACCTTGAAGTCGCGCAGCCGCTGCGGCTTCGGCGGCGGCAAGCGCAGCTGCCAGCCGGCGGCCTCGATCGGCTCGGGCCCGACCATGACGGCCAGCGCCATGGCGAGATCGCCCGCGCTGCGGGCGAGGGGCCCCACGACGTCGATGTCCACGGCCGCCTTCTGCCACGGCAGCGCCTGGCCGGTGCGCGGCACGATGCCCCACGTCGGCTTGTGGCCGTAGACGCCGCAGAAGTGCGCCGGGTTGCGGATCGATGAGCCGATGTCGCTGCCGGCCTCGAGGGCCGTGAGGCCGGCGGCGAGCGCGGCCGCCGAGCCGCCCGACGAGCCACCGGGCGAGCGCGCGAGGTCCCAGGGGTTGTTGGTCGTGCCGTAGATCGCGTTGAAGCTCTGCCAGTCCGCGAGCAGCAGTGGCACGTTCGTCTTGCCGAAGATCACGGCGCCCGCGCCGAGCAGCCGCTCGACGACCACGGCGTCGCTCGCGGCGATGTTGCCCTTGTGGGTCGGCACGCCCCACGTCGTCGGCAGACCGGCCACGTCGTACGATTCCTTGACCGTCATCGGTACGCCGTGCAGCGGACCCCAGCTGTCGCCGCTCGCCAGCGCGCGGTCGGCTGCGCGCGCCCGCGCTCGCGCGCGCTCGACGTCGCGCACGACGACGGCGTTCAGGGCGCCGTCGTATTTCTCGACGCGCCCGACGTAGAGGTCGAGCAGCTCGAGACAGCCGATCTTCTGCTTGCGGATCTCGGCGGCGAGCTGCCGTGCGGAACGGAACGGGATGTCGAGCATCGCGGCCTCCTGTGGGCCCCAGCGCTTGCTACGCGCGGTGAGTATAAGCGATCACACCGCCACGTCGCGGGACAGCGGACGCCACGCGAGCGACTGCGCCTGCACGCGCTCGAGCCCGGCGTCGATGACCAGCACGAGGGCGGTCACGACGGCCACCCCCGTGCCGAGCGCACCAGCATGTCATCTCCTGCGCGACGCGAATTGGGAGGCAAAGGTAAACCTGACGGTCCGC
>QHSO01000163.1 GCA_003220475.1 Candidatus Rokuibacteriota bacterium
CAGCCCCACGATCACCAAGGACGGCGTCACCGTCGCCAAGGAGATCGAGCTGAAGGATCCGTACGAGGACATGGGTGCCCAGATGCTCAAGGAGGTCGCGTCGAAGACCTCCGACATCGCGGGTGACGGCACCACCACGGCCACCGTGCTCGCTCAGGCGATTTTCCGCGAGGGCCTGAAGAACGTGACCGCGGGCGCCAACCCGATGGGTCTCAAGCGCGGCATCGAGGCGGCCGTCGAGGCCGTGGTCGAGGAGCTGAAGAAGCTCAGCAAGTCGACGAAGGACAAGAAGGAGATCGCGCAGGTCGCCACCATCGCCAGCAACAACGACAAGACGATCGGCAATCTGATCGCCGAGGCGATGGAGAAGGTGGGCAAGGACGGCGTGATCACGGTCGAGGAGTCGAAGTCCGCCGACACCGTGCTGGACGTGGTCGAGGGCATGCAGTTCGACCGCGGCTATCTGTCGCCCTACTTCGTGACCGACGCCGAGCGCATGGAGGTCGTGCTCGAGGACGCGCTCGTGCTCATCCACGAGAAGAAGATCAGCGTGATGAAGGACATGCTGCCGCTGCTCGAGCAGGTGGCGCGCTCCGGCAAGCCGTTCCTCATCATCGCCGAGGACGTCGAGGGCGAGGCGCTGGCCACCCTGGTCGTCAACAAGCTGCGCGGCACGCTGCATACCTGCGCCGTGAAGGCGCCGGGCTTCGGTGACCGCCGCAAGGCCATGCTCGAGGACATCGCGACCCTCACGGGTGGCAAGGCCATCACCGAGGATCTCGGTATCAAGCTCGAGAACATCAAGCTCGAGGATCTCGGCAAGGCCAAGAAGGTGGTCGTGGACAAGGACAACACCACCATCGTCGAAGGTGCGGGCAAGTCCTCCACGATCGAGGGCCGCATCAAGCAGATCCGCGCCCAGATCGAGGAGACGACGAGCGACTACGACCGCGAGAAGCTGCAGGAGCGGCTGGCCAAGCTGGCCGGCGGCGTGGCGGTGATCAAGGTCGGGGCCGCGACCGAGACGGCGATGAAGGAGAAGAAGGCCCGCGTCGAGGACGCCCTCAACGCGACCCGCGCCGCGGTGGAGGAAGGCATCGTTCCCGGCGGCGGCGTGGCGCTGCTGCGCTGCGCGAAGGCTGTCGATAACCTCAAGAAGCTGGAGGGCGACGAGAAGGTGGGTGCGATGATCGTGCGCCGCGCGCTCGAAGAGCCCATTCGCCAGATCGTCGAGAACGCCGGCCTCGAGGGCAGCGTGATCGTCGAGAAGGTGAAGGCCGAGGGCGTCGCCACGCGCGGCTTCGACGCCGACAGCAACGAGTACGTGGATATGCTGCAGGCCGGTATCATCGATCCGGCGAAGGTCGAGCGGGTCGCGCTGCAGAATGCGGCGTCGATCGCCTCGCTGCTGCTGACCACAGAAGCGCTCGTGACGGATATCCCCGAGGACAAGCCCGCGGCTGCGCCGAGCATGCCGCACGGAGATATGTACTAGGGGCGAGGTTGGGGTCTATTGGGTTGAGGGGGACGAGACGTCCCCCTCAAACTCCCCCGCAGCATCGAACGGGTCAGAAGCATCGAACGAGCATCGAACGATTCAGTAGCATCGAATGGTTTTAGCCGGCGCGATGTGCCGGCGCACGGCCCGGGTCGGAACACGGCCCGGGCCGTATCTCTTTCTCGGCATTGACCTTGTGAGCCCCGGTGATGTTTGTTATCGTTAGGCGCTTCGATCCAAGATTTTTTCGGGAGGTGAGTGCACTGCGGCCCTACGAAATACTCGTGATCGTCGACCCCAAGCCGACCGATGAGGAAGTCGCCACGCTGCTCACGCAGGTCGGGGACCAAGCGAAGTCGCTCGGCATCGAGGTCGACAAGGTCGACAACTGGGGGAAGCGCCGGCTCGCGTACGACATCCGCAAGCAGCGGGAAGGCACGTACGCGGTGTTCGAGGCGAAGGCCGAACCGTCCATGGTGAAGGAGCTCGAGCGGCAGCTCCGGCTGAATGAAAACGTCCTGCGCTTTCTGTCGACGCGAGTGCCGACGCGCAGCAAGAAGGCTCGCTCGAGAAAGGCGCAAGAACCCCCCGCCGGGGACACCAAGGTCCTCGAGGAGGTCGTTTGATGGCGAGCCTCAACAAGGTGTTGCTGATCGGCAATCTGACCCGTCCCCCGGAACTGCGCTACACGCCCAGCGGTACCGCCGTCGCGGATCTCCGCCTCGCGGTCAATCGCAACTACACGACGCAGTCCGGCGAAAAGCGCGAGGAAGCGTGTTTCCTCACCGTCGTCGTCTGGGGCAAGCAGGCCGAGTCGTGCGGCGAGTACCTCGATAAGGGCAGCGGTGTGTTCGTGGAAGGCCGCCTGCAGACGCGCGATTGGGAAGGCAAGGACGGCGGCAAGCGCACGGTGACCGAGGTCGTCGCCGAGCGCGTGCAGTTCATGAGCCGCACCAAGGGGGCGGGAGCGCCCACAGGCGCGCCGGCACCGGCCTTCGCCGAGGAAACCGCGACCGCCGGCGGCAGTGGCGGCGACGACGACGTCCCGTTCTAACCGGTAGGCATCGGTAAAAGGAGGAGCGCTATTCCGCCCGCAGCCAAACCCGTCAAGCGCCGCCGATTCGGCCGGCGGAAGATCTGTAAGTTCTGCGCGGACAAGGTCGACCTCGTCGATTACAAGGACGTTCGTCGCCTGCGCAGCTTCGTCACCGAGCGTGGCAAGATCATTCCGCGCCGCATCTCCGGCAGCTGCGCGCGTCACCAGCGGCAGCTCACCCACGCGATCAAGCGCGCGCGCACGGTGGCCCTGCTGCCGTATGTCTCGACGGACTAGGATCGACGATGAAAATCATCCTGCTCGACGACGTGCAGAAGCTCGGCCGGCGCGGTGAGGTTCGGGACGTTTCGGATGGCTACGCGCGCAACTTCCTCATCCCCAAGAAGCTCGCGCTCAGCGCCACCGCCGGCAATCTCAAGAACCTGGATCACATCAAGAAGCAGGCGAACGCCAAGGCCGACCGGATCAAAGAGGACGCCGAAGCGTTGCGCGACAAGATCGAGGGCGTCACGTACGAGGAGCGGCGACAAGCCTCCGAGGAAGGCAAGCTCTTCGGCTCCGTCACCTCGCAGGACCTCGTCGAGTTCCTCGACAAGCACGGCGTGCGCGTGGAGCGCAAGCGCGTGCAGCTCGATGAGCCGATCAAGACGCTCGGCGACACGATGGTCCCGATCCGCCTGCACACCGACGTCACCGCGCAGCTGAAAGTCAGCGTCGTCCGCGAATAACGCGCGGCGATTTTCCGGTCGTGCGATGCGCGACCCGCGACCCTCGGACGAGTAATCGTCCGGGGGTCGATGTTTTTTAGCCCGACACGTTCTGCGCGTCGATGTGTTTCGCGCCGATGCGTTATGCACGCGCTGTCCACGTCGCGGCCGACGTTATGCACCGCTTATCCACCCGTATCGAAATCGGAACGGTGGATGACTTGTGAGTAAGTCGGCGCGGTGGAATTTGTTTGACCGGACCGCGGCGTCGCGCGGAATATGCCGCATGCTCGTCGTCCGCGGTGCGATGCAGTGACGCGTGCGCTCGAAGTTCCGACGCGCATTCCGCCGCACAACCTCGATGCCGAGCGCGCCGTCCTCGGCGCCGTCCTGCTCGAAGGCCGCGATGCGCTCCCGCGCGTGGTGGAGGTGCTCCGCGCGTCGGACTTCTACACGGAGGCGCACCGCGCCATGTATCAGGCCATGCTCACGCTGTTCGATCGCGGCGCGCCGGTGGACTCGCTCACGCTCAGCGAAGAGCTGCGGCGCACCGATCAGCTGCAGTTCGTCGGCGGGCCCGCCGCCATCGCGCTGCTCATGGAAGAAGCCTCCATCGCCGCGCACCTCGGCTCCTACACGGCGATCGTGCGCGACATGGCCGTGCTGCGCGAGCTCATCCAGACGTCGGTGCACATCATCGGTCAGGCGTTCGACGCGAAGGAGGACGTCCAGACGCTGGTCGACGACGCGGAGAAGCGCATCTTCAGCCTGGCGGAGCGCCGGCTGGAGGGCAGCGCGCTGCCCGTCGGCAAGATCCTCAAGAACACGTTCGAGTACATCGAGCGTCTCTACGAGCGTAAGGAACACGTCACCGGTGTCGCCACCGGCTTCGAGAAGCTCGATCTCGAAACGTCGGGGTTTCAGCCCTCGGACTTCATCATCATCGCCGGACGCCCGAGCATGGGGAAGGCGCAGCCACTCGACGCGCGCGTGAAGACGCCCACGGGCTGGACGCGGATGAGTGAGCTTCGTGAGGGCGACCGGCTCGCTTCGATCGATGGCCGCGAGTCGGTCGTGCGCGGCGTGTATCCGCAGGGCGCGCGCCAGGTCTACCGCGTGGTCTTCTCGGACGGCCGCGCCACGGAGTGCTGCGCCGAGCACCTCTGGCGTGTCCACCACCGCGGGTGGCCAGAGCCCCGCACTCTCACGACGGCGCAGATCGCCGCGCTGCTCGCGTGCCGGCATTACCGGTCGAGCCTCTGGATCGACACGCCCTCGGGCGATGACGGGCATGCCGAGCCGCTGCCGGTCGATCCGTGGCTGCTGGGCGCCCTGCTCGGCGCCGGACAGCTGTCGGGCGGCGCGCTGCGGTTCTGGACCTCCGACCCCGAGGTCCTGGCCCGCGTGGCGGAGCGCGCCGACGGGCGGACGGCGGGCGCCATCATCGACGCGCTGCGCCGGCTACGGCTCTGGGACATCGACGGCTCGGCGCGCTTCGTGCCCGACATCTATATGGATGCGCGGCGGCCCGCGCGGGTGGACCTGCTCCGCGGCCTGCTCGACGCCGCCGGAGTGGTGGAGCCGCGGGGCATGCTGCGGCTGACCCTGACCAGCGGGCGCCTGGCCCGCGCGGTGGCGACGCTGGCACGATCGCTCGGCGGTTGGTGCGCGGTCCGGCGGCGCTCGACGCGCGCGCCCTTTGTGTGCCTCATCGACTATCCCGAGCCGAAAGAACTCCTGACGGTCTCGTCGAAGCTCGTCCGCACGCTGGCGCCGCGGCGCCCGCGCCGACCAATGTTCGTGTCCATCGAGCCCACGCGCGTCACCGAGACGCAGTGCATCGCGGTGACGCATCCCTCCGCCCTCTACATCACCGACGACCACGTCGTCACGCACAACACGGCCTTCGCGCTCAACATCGTGCAGCACGTCGGCGTGAACCTGCGCGGCACGGCGCTCGTGCTCAGTCTCGAGATGTCCGCTCAGCAGCTCGTGCAGCGCATGCTCTGTTCCGAGGCCAAGGTGGATTCCCAGGCCGTGCGCACCGGGTTCCTGTCGTCCTCCGACTGGCACCGGCTCACCGCCGCCGCCGGCCGACTCTCGGAGGCGAAGATCTTCATCGACGACAGCCCCAGCCTGACCGTGCTCGAGGCACGGGCCAAGGCGCGCCGGATGAAAGCCGAGCACGGCCTCGACCTGCTCGTGATCGACTATCTGCAGCTGATGCGCGGGCGCGCGGCGCTCGACAACCGCCAGCAGGAGATCTCGGAGATCTCGCGCTCGCTCAAGGCCCTGGCGAAGGAGCTCAACGTGCCGGTCGTCGCCCTCTCACAGCTCTCGCGCGCGGTGGAGGCGCGCGCGCAGCGCGACTTCCGGCCGCAGCTCTCCGATCTTCGCGAATGCGTGACTGGCGACACGCTCGTGCTGCTGGCCGATGGACGCCGCCTCCCGATCCGCGATCTTGTCGATACGGCGCCGGAGGTTCTTGCGATGTCGCCGCGAGGGGCCATCGTGACCGCGAAGAGCGAACGCGTCTGGCGCGTGGGGCGGCGCGGTGTGAGGCTGATCCGTCTGGCCTCCGGCCGCTCGATCCGAGCGACCCAGGAGCATCGTCTCTTCTGCCAGCGCGGCTGGGCGAGGGTCAGCGAGCTCACCACGCGAGATATGCTCGCCGTCGCACACCACGTCCCGCCGATGCTGCGCGACTACGCCGAAACGGTCGACGACGAGCGCAACGGCGAGACGTATCGCCCCGACGTCGACTGGGAGCGCATCATCGCGAACGACGCGGCGGGGCACGAGGACGTGTTCGATCTCACCGTGCCGGGACCCGAGTCCTGGCTCGCGGACGGAATCGTCAGCCACAATTCTGGCGCGCTCGAGCAGGACTCCGACGTGATCCTCTTCCTCTATCGCGCGAAGGTCTATCCTATCGACGTGCCACCGGAAGACGAGAACATCGCCGAGGTGATCATTGGCAAGCAACGCAATGGCCCCACCGGCATTGTGAAACTCGTATTCCTGCCGCAATACGCGCGCTTCGAGAACGCCGCTGACTTGCACCGCCAACTCCCATCGTCGACACCGCATCGTCAGCTCCCGACATCCCCGCCGTTCTGACGCTTGCCGCGGCTGTCACCGCGCATGCCATCCGGTTCGCTGGAATGATCCTTGAAGTACCTTGCAGTACAGAGATCACATGAGCGCCAACGACTGCGCGTGCCACATTCCCTCGCATCGGCTCGGGTGTCTGCAGTGCGGAGCCGCGGTCTGTCCGCATTGCGCCATCCCCATGGAGTCGGCGGCGTACTGCCGGTCCTACGCCGGTTCGCTGCTCGCGGCGCCGGACGTCCAGCCAATCAAGCCGTTCGAGCTGCAGTAGGCCCCGGCCTCTCCGGCGCGCCGTAACCCCCATCGAACACTGACGGGTGTCCGGGGCGTCCGGCGTATCATGACCCGGTGCGTCTGCACCAGCTCAAACGGCTGTTCGTGGGGACGCCGTTGCCGACGGCGCAGTCCCGGCACGAACGGCTTTCCAAGCCCACGGCGCTGGCGGTGTTCGCCTCGGACGCGCTGTCGTCCACCGCCTACGCGACGGAAGAAACCCTGCTCATGCTGGTGCTCGCCGGCACCGCGGCGCTCTCCTACTCGCTGCCGATCGGATTCGCGATCTGCATCCTCATTGCGATCGTCGTCTCATCGTACCGGCAGACGATCCTGGCGTACCCGCAGGGTGGCGGCGCGTACATCGTCTCCAAGGACAACCTCGGCACGTTGCCGGCGCTCGTGGCCGGCGCCGCGCTGCTGATCGACTACGTCCTCACCGTCGCGGTGAGTGTCGCGGCCGGGATCGCGGCCGTCACCTCCGCGGTGCCGTGGCTGTTCCGGTATCGCGTCATCCTGTGCGTGGCCGCGGTGGCCATCGTCGCCATCGCGAACCTGCGTGGCATCCGCGAGTCGGGCAAGCTGTTCGCGGCGCCCACGTACCTGTTCGTCGGCAGCATGTTCGCGCTCGTCGTCTATGGCGCCGCCGGCGCGATCTTCGACTTTCTCGGGGAGGCGCCCTATCAGCCGCACCCGCCGGGGCTCGGTGGTCCTGGCCTGGCTCGGTGCCATCCTCATCACGCTGTTCCTCGGCATCACCTACCTCGCGTACGACTTCGGCATCATGCCCAAGGAGCACGAAACGGTCGTCTCGCAGCTGGCGCGCCACGTCTTCGGCGGCGGCATCCTCTATTACGAGATCCAGGCCGTGACGATGCTCATCCTGTTATTGGCGGCCAACACCTCGTTCGCCGACTTCCCGCGGCTGGCGTTCTTCCTGGCGCGCGATCGCTTCATCCCGCGGCAGTTCTCCACGCAGGGCGACCGGCTCGTCTTCTCCAACGGCATCGTCATCCTCGGCAGCCTCGCCATCGTCCTGCTGCTGATCTTCAAGGGCGATACCCACGCCCTCATCCCGCTCTACGCCGTCGGCGTATTCGTGTCGTTCACGCTCTCCCAGGGCAGCATGGTCCGCCGTTGGATGCGCGTGCGCGGTCCCGGGTGGTGGTGGCGCATCGTCCTCAACGGCGTCGGCGCGTTCGTCACCGGCATCGTCATGCTGACCATCGCCGTGACGAAGTTCTCGCACGGCGCCTGGATCGTCGTCCTGCTGATCCCGACCCTCGTGGCCATCTTCCTCGTCGTACACCGTCACTACGACGAGGTCGCGCGGCAGCTCTCGCTCGACGACTACTCGCCGCCGCCGCCCATGACCAACACCGTCCTCGTGCTGGTGGGCGACCTGCATCGCGGCGTTGTCCACGCGCTGCAATACGCGCAGACGCTGTCGCCCACCGCGAAGGCGCTCTATGTGGAGACCGACCCCGAGCGGACGCGCCGTCTGGAGGAGCGCTGGGGCAAGTGGGGTCAGGGGCTGCCGCTCATCGTGTTGACCTCGCCGTACCGCTCGCTGCTCGGCCCGCTGCTCGAGTACATCGATCAGCTGCAGCGCCACGGCGACAACCACGTCGTCACGATCGTCCTGCCGGAGTTCATCCCGGCGCGCTGGTGGCAGCAGATCCTGCACAACCAGACGGCGCTCCTCATCAAAGGCACCTTCCTGTTCCGCAAGAACGTGATCGTGACCGACGTCCCGCATCACCTGCGGCACTGAGCAGTCTGGTACACTCGACCACCGCGTGATCAGGCCGATCAAGCTCACTCTCGCCGTCGACGGTCCACTCGACGCCGCGGCCACGCTCGCGCGCTACCATCGCTGGGGAGAGGATCCGACCACCCGCGTCGACGGCAATGTGCTGCGGCGCGTGCTCCGTCTCGGCGAGCGGCTGCTGCCCTACGAGGTGCAGGCCGCGGGCCCCATGGATGACGTGCGGCTGAGCGTCACCGTGGCGGACGGCGGAAGCGCTGACGTCGAGCGCGCGGTCACGACCGAGGTACGCCGGCTCTACGGTCTCGACTTCGACCTCGTCGGCTTCTACCGCATGGCCAAGGCCGACCCCGCGCTGGCGCCGCTGGTGGAGCCGCTGTATGGCATGCGGCCGACCCTGGCGCCGACACCGCTGGAGATGCTGGTCGGTTCGATCTCCGCGCAGCAAGTGAACCTCTCGTTCGCCTTCGCGTGCCGCGCGCGTCTCGTGCGACGTTGGGGGACCCCGGTCACCGCGCCGGGCGGCGAGCTGTGGGCCTTTCCCACACCGGCGCGACTGGCCGCCGCGCGCCTGCGCGAGTACCGCGCGTTGAAGTTCTCCACGCGCAAGGGCGAGTACATCCGCGACGTCGCGCGAGCGACCGTGCGCGGCGCGCTCGACCTCGACGCGTTGATGGTGGCACCCAGCGTCGACGTCATCGCGACGCTGACGGCGCTCCGCGGCCTCGGCCGCTGGACGGCCGACTGGTTCCTCGCGCGCTGCTGCGGGCGCGGCGACGTCTGCCCCGCGGGCGACCTTGCGGTGCGCAAAGCCTTCGAGCACCACTGGGCGCGACGCGGGCGCACGCTGAGCGAGGAGGCGATCCGGCGGCGCTCGCGCACGTGGGGCGAGCACCAGAACGTCGCCGTGCACTACCTGCTGGCCGGCATGCGGCTGCACGCGGCCGCGCGTGGGGGCGAGGCGTGAAGGGACGCCTGCCGATTCTCGGTCAGCCGAGCCCCGACGTTCCGCGCGACGTGCACCTGGTGGGCCGTTACGCGCTCGGCATCACGTGGGCCGACGACCACGGGTCGATCTATCCGTTCGAGGCGCTGCGCCGCGGCTGCGGCTGCGGCGGCTGCGCCGACCTCGCCGCCGTGACGCCGGCTATGACGTGGCCGCAAGATATCCGCCGCACGGACGCCGGGCTCGCCGTGACCTGGTCCGACGCGCACGCGAGCGTCTATCCATACGCGGAGTTGCGCGCGCTGTGTCGTTGCGCAGCCTGCACGGGCGGGCATTGATCCGTAGTGCTGCGAGCCGAAGCGGTTCGACCGATGAGGCGAGCCTGTGACAGATGGCGCGCGCAAGCGCCGGGCGCTCTACGGCGTCATGCTCTCGGTGTTCCTGGCGGCGATGGAATCCACGGTGGTCGCCACGGCCATGCCCAAAGTCGTGGAGAGCCTCGGCGGCGTGCACATCTACTCCTGGGTCTTCTCGGGATTCCTGCTGACCTCCACGGTCACGATGCCCCTCTGGGGCCGTCTGTCCGATTTGTTCGGTCGGCGCCCCGTCTATCTGCTCGGGCTCGGCGTCTTTCTCGTGGGCTCCGCGCTGTCGGGCCTCGCGCAGGACATGACGCAGCTGATCGGCTTCCGGATGCTGCAGGGCCTCGGCGCGGGCTCGCTCATGACGCTCGGCATGACGATCAT
>QHSO01000164.1 GCA_003220475.1 Candidatus Rokuibacteriota bacterium
CGCCGTGGTTCATCGTGGAGGCGAAGTGATAGGGCGCGTCCAGGTGCGTGCCGTTGTGGGTCATGAGCCGAATCCACTCGATGGCCCAGCCCTCGGCATCGGGCAGCTGCTCTTCCTTCAGTCCCGGAAAGAACGTCGTGACGTCTTTCGCGGTGTCGCGGTGACGAAGGTATTCGATCTTCGGGCCGTAGCCCGGCGGATCGGAGACCACGTCGTTCTCGATCGGCATCGACAGATCGATGATGGTCCTGGCCATGCCGGGAGTTTATGCGATTCTTGGGCGGTGGTGAGGCTCTACCTCGTCCGTCACGGCAAGGCCGCGGCGTCATTCTCCGAGGCGCGCGACCCCGGTCTCGACGAGGCCGGCGCGGCCCAGGCCGAGGCGATGGCCGAGCGTCTCGCGCCGCTCGGGCCCCTGCCGATCATCAGCAGTCCGCTCCGGCGGACACGCGAGACGGCGATGCCGCTCGAGCGGCGCTGGCGATTCACCGCGCGCGTCGAGCCCGCCGTCGGCGAGATTCCGTCGCCGAGCGACGACCCGTCGGCGCGCGGCGAGTGGTTGCGGGGCGTGATGGCCGGCGTGTGGTCGGCGCAGCCCGACGACCTCCGCGCCTGGCGCCGGCATGTCATCGACGCGCTGCTCGGACTGTCGCGCACGACCGTCGTCGGCACCCACTTCGTCGCCATCAACGTCGCGGTCGGCTGTGCCGAGGGCGACGACCGTGTCGTCGCGTTTGCGCCCGACAATTGCTCGGTCACCGCGCTCGACGTCGAGGACGGCCATCTGCGGCTCGTCCGGCGCGGCGTCGAGCGCGCGACCCAGGTGCTCTGAGCTCGAGAGGAGACGAGATGACGCTACTCGAGTCGTTGATCACCGACCTGCGACGCCTGCACGACGCGCTCGACAAGAGTCGCGACGGTCTCACGAGCGAGCAGCTGCACACGGTGCCGGCCGGACACCCCAGAGCCAATACGATCGCGTGGAATCTCTGGCACTACGTGCGCACCGAGGACAACGTCGTGCGCTTTGCGCTGCAGAATCGGCGTCCGACGGTCTGGGTCGAGGGTGGCTATCCCGAGCGACTCGGGCTGCATCCCGCGGCGCAGGGCACCGGCATGTCGACGGCGGAGGCGCAGGCGTTGCGCATCAAGGACGTGCCGCTGTTCGTCGAGTACGTGAAGAACGTCTGGGCGAGCACCGAAACCTACGTGCGCGCGCTGACGCCCGCCGAGCTCGACCGCAAGGTCGCCCTCAAGTTCGTCGGCGAGATGCCGGTGGCGCGGGTGCTGGCGCAGGTGGGCGTGACGCACGGCTTCACCCATTTCGGCGAGATCGAGCTGGCGCGCACGCTCGTCGGCGCCGCGCCGGTCAGCAGCTAGCGGCTACGTCCGGTCGCCGCGCGAGCGCTCGTCCCTGATCGCCTCGAGCTCGGCGATCGCCTCGAAGTCCTTCGGTCGCCCGGCCGCGCGCTTGACCTCGATGAGCTTGTCGAGCGTCAGACAGCGACATTCGATACCGAAGACGCGGATGCTCAGGGTCGTCCCGGCGAGGTCGTCGTAGCCGCCGCCGCCCGTGATTTCGCCGAGTAGATCCACGTCGCCGATGTCCGTCGTCAGCGTGAAGTTGAGGCCACGCTTGATCGTCGCGGCATCCCAGCGGAACGGCAGTCCGGGCGGCGCGCCTCGCAGGTAGGGATGGTACGGGGTCAGCGCGAGCACGAGCCGATCGATGTTCTGCGGCGTCCGGCGATAGACGGCGTCCACATCGACTGTGAGCCGGGTCGAGCCGTGGACCGTGCCGGCGACACCTCCGACGAGGATGAACTCGACACCGCTGTCCGTGAGTGTCCGGAGCAGCGCTTTGAAGTCTGTCATCCAACCCCGGCGGCGCGACCCGCGCGCCGCAGCTCTTCGGCAAACTCCTGAAGCTGCATGAGCGTCTCGAGACGCTCTTCGACCGTGCGTTCGAGATTGCGCCGGATGAGCGAGCGATCCAGGCCCGCCTTGTAGGTCGCGATGATCGCGTCGAGCGACGACGGCGATTCGTCGCTCACGCCTTGACCAGGTCTCGCAGCTCCGGCACGACCCAGAGCGGCGCGCGGCCGGCGTGCACGCGCAGGATGTTGTCGAAGGCGTTGCGGAAGGCCTTCGGCCAGTTTTCCCACGTCGGCCCGGCCGTGTGCGGCGTGATGGTGCACGTGTCGACGTTGAGCAGCGGATGGTCCTTGGCGGGCGGCTCGTCGACCATCACGTCCAGACCGGCGCCCGCGATGCGCTTGGTGATGAGCGCCTTGTGCAGCGCGCGCTCCTCGACGACCGGGCCGCGGCAGGTGTTGACGAGAATCGCCGTCGGCTTCATCAGCTCGAACTGGGTCTCCGACATCATGTTTTGCGTGACCTTCGTCAGCGGCGTGTGCAACGTCACCACGTCGGAGGTCTTCAGCAGCTCGTCGAACAGGACGTAGCGCACGCCGAGTGTGTCTTCTTCGTGCTCGGGCAGCCGGATGATGTCGTAGTAGACGATCTTGCAGTCGAAGCCGCGTAGCCGCCGCGCGACCTTCTTGCCGATGTTGCCGAGACCGACGATGCCGACCGTCTTGCCCTCCAGCTCGTAGAGCCGCGTCTCGGCAAAGTCGCCCACGCGCCACTTGCCCGCCGTCACGTTGTTGTGCTGCCAGTGCAGCTTCTTGAGCGTGGCCAGGATCAGCATCACCGCGTGCTCGGCGACGGCGACGGAGTTGGCGCCACCATTGTTGGCTACGGGCACCCGCGCCCGCCGCGCCGCCTCGAGATCGATCGTGTTGTAGCCGGCGCTGATCAGCTGGATGAGCTTCATGTTCTTCGCGGCCGCGTAGAAGTCCGGGCCGAGCGGATTGCGGCCGAAGCCCATGAAGTACTCGGCGTCTTTGGCGGCGGGCAGGAACTCGGGCCCCGTCGCGTCGACGACCGCGATGTCGAAGCCGGCCGGCTTCATCTCCATCAACACGTCGACGAGCGGCTTGGGAAACTTCGGGGCGAAGACGATCTTGGGCATGCTCAGGACCTTTCCGAGCCGACCACGCTCACGAACGAGACACACTCGCCGGGCGCGCCGCCGAGATTGTGGGTGAGCGCCAGCTTGCGCCCGCGCGCGACGCTGGCGATCTGCCGCTTGCCCGCCTCGCCGCGCAGCTGCAGCCAGCACTCGAACAGCATGCGCAGCCCCGAGGCGCCGATCGGGTGGCCGAACGACTTGAGCCCGCCGTCCGGATTCACCGCGAGCTCGCCCTCGAGATCGAAGGTGCCCGCGAGCACTTCCTTCCACGCCGTGCCGCGCGCGGCGAAGCCGAGATCTTCCATCAGGACCAGCTCGGTCGGCGTGAAGCAGTCGTGTACCTCGGCCATGGCCAGCTCCTGGCGCGGCTCCTTGATCCCGGCCTGCGCGTAGGCATCGGCGGCGGAGGCGACGACCTCGTTGAATGTCGTGTAGTCGTAGTCGGGGTCGATCGGTCCGGCGCCCGGGCCCGCCACGAACGACAGCGCCTTCACGTAGAGCGGCTTGTCCGTGTAGCGATGCGCGTCCTCGGCGCGGACGATGATGGCCGCGGCCGAGCCGTCGCTCACGCCCGAGCAGTCGAAGATCCCGAGCGCGCCCGCGACCAGCGGAGAGCACGCGATCGTGTCCTTGGGGACTTCCTTGCGGAACTGCGCGCGCGGGTTGAGCGCACCGTTCTTGTGGTTCTTCCAGGCGATCCGCGTCATCACGTCCTTCAGCTGCTCGTCGCTCACGCCGTACTTCTTGGCGTAGGCGGGCGCGAGCAGGCTGAACATCGCCGGCGCCGTCATGCCGGCCGCGGTGCCGTCGCCCACCGAGCGGGTGCTCGGCAAGCCGGAGAAGCCCGAGTCCTTGAGCTTCTCGACGCCGATGGCCATGGCGATGTCGTAGGCGCCGGCGGCCACCGCGTAGCACGCGTTGCGGAACGCTTCCGAGCCCGTGGCGCAGAAGTTCTCCAGCCGACTCACCGGCTTGTAGTCGATCTTCAGCGGCCGCGAGAGCGTCAGCCCGCTCTGGCCGGAGAACAGCGTACCGAGCCAGAAGGCGTCGATGTCCTTGAGGTCGATGCCGGCCGACGTCGTGGCCTCGGTGGTCGCGTCGACCAGGAGATCACTGGTGCTCTTGTCCCACCGCTCCCCGAACGGGGTGCAGCCCATCCCCACGATCGCCACGCGGTCACGAATCCCGTTGCTCGCCATTCATTTCCCTCCGCTCGGCCTGGCCTTCCAGAAGTAATTATGTATCCCGTTCGCCGTGTACAGCCGGCGGAACGTCAGCTCCACGCGATCGCCGATCTTCACGCTCTTCGGATCCACGTCGGTCATCTCGCACTGAAAACGCCCACCACCTTCGAAGTCGATCACTGCGACGACGACGGGCGGCGACATCGAGTATGCCAGCCGATCGACCGTGAACGTCGCGATGGTCGCCGGCACGTCGCTCAGCCGCTCGGGCCGCATGCGGTCGACCGCGTGGCATTTGACACAGACGCGCTGCGGCGGCACGTGGCGCGTCCCGCACGCCTGGCAGCGGCTGCCGGTGAACGCGTACTTCCAGCTCTCGGCGCGCGCAGCGGCGGGCGCCTCCGGCGGCTGAGGGTCGGGACGCCGCGGCGGCTCGCGGCGCAGGAAGCCGCGCCACGTCAGAAATGCCGCGTACGGCACGGACGCGCCGCGCGCCACCTGCGTCGCCACGGACGGCGCGGGCCGGCGGCCGGTGACGGCGCCGGTCGTTCGCCAGATCGTCGCGTCCGCGCCGTCGGCGAGCGACAGCACCGCGATCAGCTGGTCCGGCCGCGCGGCATCGAGCGCTGCCGCCAGCATGACTCCCGCATGCGCGGCACCGGCATTGCCGACGCTCGCCACGAGATCGTCGGCGATTGCTTCCTTTTTCACGCCCGCCGCGGCGGCAACGCGCTTGTTGGAGCGCGCGTGGGGACCGGCGACGATGAGGACGTCGACGGCCGACGTGGTGACGCCTGCCTGCTTCAGCCCCTCGGCCAGCGCCGACTCACCGAGCGGGACATACACGTGCTCGCCGAAGCGCTCTTCCCACTGGCGCGAGAACGATTCGCCGGGCACGCGCCAGCGGTCGAGGAACTCCGCGCTCTGCGACGCGTGGCCGAGCGGCTCGGCGACGACGTCCCCATCCCCCAACAGAAACGCGGCGGCCGCATCGCCGCCCTCGCGCTCGTCGCCGCCGCCGGCCAGGCCGGTGCGAATGTCCGAGACCACGGCCAGGGCCGGACCACGCGCGTCGAGCGCCGCGCGCGTGGCGCCGGCCGACGAGCGCACGGAGCCGAGCATGTCGTACGCCGCGGCCGATGCGGGAAGGTCGAGCGCCGCGTGGACGGCCGTCGCATTCGTCTTGTCCAGATACGCCGGATCGGCCGTCGCGAAGTAGATGGCTTCCGGTGTAACGGGCGTCGCGCGCAGCGCCGCGCGCGCGGCCTCCACGCCCATGGACGTCGAGTCCTCGTCGTACGACGCGACCGCGCGCATGCCGCTCCCGGCGGAGGCGCCGAGAGCGGCCGCGATGGCTTTGCGGTCGAGCCGCGCGTACGGAACGTACGCGCCCCAGGCGAGAAGGCCGCGCACGACGCCGCTACCCGACGTGCTGCTTCAGGAACTGGATCGTGCGCTCCATCGCCTGGTCGGCGCTCGGCTTGTGGTACGAGGCGCGCTCGTCGCAGTGGAAGCCGTGGCCGGCCGGGTACATGTACTGCTGCAGGTTCGGATGGTGCTGTTTGACCTTCTCCCAGTGCTCCTTCGGGATCGACGCGTCCGTCTCGCCCCAGTGGAAGATCACCGGGCACTTCGGCTTCTCGGCCGCGGCATCCGCGACGCCGCCGCCGTAGTACGCGATCGCCGCCGCGACGCCGTCGATGCGCGTGGCCGCCAGCCACGCCATCGTGCCGCCGAAGCAGTAGCCGACGACGCCGACCTTGAGGCCCGATTTCTGTGCTTCCTTCACCGCGACGCGCACGTCCTTCACGGCGTCGTCGATGGACAGCTTGCCGCGCACGGCGCGTCCGCGCTCGATGTCCGCCTGCTGATAGCCGCTCTCGAACCCGCGCTCGACGCGGTCGAACAGGGCCGGCGCGATCGACAGGTAGCCTTCCTTGGCGAAGCGATCGGTCACGCTCTTGATGTGGTGGTTGACGCCGAAGATCTCCTGGATCACGACCAGCGCACCGCGGGGATTGCCGGTCGGCGTGGCCTTGTACGCGGAGAGCTTGTGTCCGTCCTCGGCGGTCAGGTTGATCGTCTCACCCATTGAATCCTCCATGTCCCGGCGGGCCGTCGCGCACCCGGGGTCGGCGAATGACTTCGCGGCGGGATATGATGCCGCATGCCCGGGCCGATGGCAAAGGCGGTCGCCACCGTACGGATCGACAACGAGCGCGTCCGCGTCACCGAATGGCGCTTCGCGCCCGGTGCCCACACCGGCCATCACCGTCATAACTACGCCTACGTCGTCGTCCCGATGACGACCGGCACGCTCGCCATCCGAAGTAGCGACGGCGAGACGACGGCGCAGCTAACGCTCGGCGCGCCCTACTATCGCGACCCCGGTGTCGAGCACGACGTGATCAACGCCAATCCCGCCGAGTTCGTCTTCGTCGAGATCGAGCTCAAGGACTGATTACATGGGGGCCCCGAAATGGCCCCCAAACCCCCCAATGCTCGGAAGCGCCCCGGCGCAGCCGTGGCGCTCCTCGGTCACGCATGAGCGCCCCGAAATGGCCCCCAAACCCCCCAGCGCTCGGCGCGCCCCGGCGCAGCCGTGGCGCGCCTCGGTCTCGCGCTCAGTACCGGGGGTAGAACGCGTCCTGGCCCGGCTGGTACGTCGGCTGCCGCTGCGCGGGATTGCGGTTCACGAGCGGCCGCGCGTACATCGGATGCGTGAACGAGCGCACCTCGTGCTCGATCTCGTAGAGGAGCTTGCCGGACTCCGGATCGACGATCTCCTGGAAGCGGTACTGGTACGGGTTCGACTCCTGGCTGATGATGCCGCGCTCGTTGAGCCTGGCGTGCGAGCCGCCGAAGTCGGTGACATAGACGGCGATGTGATAACCGTCGTACGGGCGGATCTCGTCGCTCGTCTCGCGGAACAGCAG
>QHSO01000165.1 GCA_003220475.1 Candidatus Rokuibacteriota bacterium
CTCCGAATCCCCGCCGAGGCGCTCGAGCAGCGACACCGAGACATTCCGCGCGACCGCGACGTCATCGTCTACTGCTCGTGACCGAACGAGGCGACCAGCGCCCGGGTGGCGCTCGCGCTGAGGCGGCACGGCGTCACGCGCGTGAGACCGCTCGCCGGCGGCTTCCCCGCGTGGCGCGATTCGGGACTGCCCGTCGAACCGGCCGCGCCAGCCCCGGGTCAGGTCGTCGTCAGCGGCTCATGATCCAGTCCCAGTGCTGTCCCGCGCGCGCGATGACGCGCGGAACGTCCTCGCGGAGCAGCAGGCCCGCGGCCACCAGCGACTCGGCCGCGCGCGTCGCGGCCACGACGTACACGCGCTTGTCAGCGTAGCGGCGCTCGATGCTGGGCCGCGCGTCGCCGAGGCGTCGGCGCTCGGCCTCCGTGCGCGGCAGCGGCACGTACGTGCCGAGGAAGTCGACGAGCTCGCCGGCGTCGGCGCCGGAGCCGCCGCGTAGCTGCCACGGCGTGTAGGTCGCGAGCGGTACCAGGAGCTCGAGGCCACGCACGCCGGCCATCTCGTTGCCATCGGCGTCGACCTGCGAGACCAGCGCGGGAAACGGCGGGCCGATGGCGGGGGGCTCGCGCGTGATGATGCCGGCCGCCCAGCGCGGGCCGTAGTCGACGCGGTAAGCCTCGTGGATCACCGACGGCGCGACGACATCCGGGATCGCGGGAAGCTTCAGGGCTGCGATGGGGACGAGCGTGCCGGCGCCGAGCGTCGGATAGGCGCTCTCCGGCGGTGTGCGATCGTCCACGATCCAGTCGACGAGTCGCGCGAGCAGCGCGCGCAGCGTCACCAGGAAGTCGAGTGGGTTGTTGCGATACGCGTGGCCCGCGCGCTCGCCGACCGACGGCGGAAACCCGCCGATGAAGTGCTGGCCGCCCGCCAGATGGTAGATGCGCTCGCTCGGCAGCGGCGCCACGTCCGCGCGTCCGTCCGGCGACGTGTGGATGAGCGAGGCGGTCCGTCCCCAGTATTCGTAGCCGGTGTTGGTGAAGAAGATCTTCGGGCGGTGCGCGGGCTCCAGGCGTGCGAGCAGTCCGTCCCTGATGCCGGTCTCGGGATCCGTCTGTGTCCGCGTCGTGAACGGAAACAGATCGGTCGGGTAGAAGAACGCCGAGAAGCGGTGCGCGTCGCGCGAGGGCTGGGCGAAGCGATGATTGAAGCTGCCGCGCCCGGCGCCGGCGGTGTGCACGAGCATGCCGTCGAAGACCTTGCGCCCGGCTTCGTCGGTGTTGAACCCCTGGTAGAGGAAGTGACGCAGGAAGCGTCCGCTCTGCGAGATACCGGCGGCGATGGCGGCCGTGACCGGAAACTCCGAGCGAGTGTCGTAGCGCGCCGAGGAGATGACGTCGCGCACAGCGGCCAAGCCGATGCCGACGACGACGGGGTCGCGCGCGCGATAGACCAGCTCGTAGATCTTGCCGCGCTCGAATCCGCCGGTCAGCGAGATGTGCGTGCGGTCGTCCGCGAGCCGACCGTTGTCCAGCCGCGCGAAGCGCCAGCGCTCGCGCGGCACGATCTCGCGCTGGCCGAGCCTGGCCGGGCGGACGGTGAGCACGTTGTCCGGGTGGACCGGATCGCTCACGGGGTAGGCGACATGATCACGATGCGCCAGCGGCAACGTCGCCGTCGGCCGCTCGACCGTCCAGTCGCTGCGCACGAGCCCCTCGATGGGCCCCTCCGCGCCGCGCGCGACCGGCGCGTGCAGGCGCAGCAGCCCGGGCTCGCGCGGCACGTCGAACTGCCAGCCGATCCAGATGATCGTGAGGTTCATCCGCATCAGCAGGCGATCGCCGAAGTCGTCGTCGCTCGTGGGATCGCGACTCCAGGCGGCGCGATTGAAATATGGCAACAGCGCCTTGCCGCCGCGATTGCTCACCTCGAGCAGCGCGACGGAGCCGCGCGCGGGCGGCCGCCGCGGCCGCAGCACCATGAAGTCCGCGGAGGCCTCCACGCGGCCGCGCGCATTGCGGGGTGCGTTGACGAGGTCGACGATGGCCGCATTCGCGGGGTGCGCGGGATCCAGCTCCAGCTCGACCGTTCCCGCGAGCTTTTCGTAGTCGCCGCCGAGGACGTCCTGCCGCGTGCTGACGACGACGCGACGCACCTCGGCGCCGGCGGTCGCGGCGGCGACGAGAACGACCACGAGGGCGGCCAGCGCGATCCGCGTCTTCATCGCGCGTCGTAGCTCACTCGGTGCACGCGATCGGCGTGATCGTCCGAGACGTACACGCTTCCGTCACGCCCGATCGCGAGGTCGACGGGCCGGCCGATGATGCGCTCGCCCTGGCGCCAGCCCGTCGAGAACGCCTCGATGCCCGTCGCACGCCCCGCGCGAAAACGGACGCGGGCGATTCCGTAACCGGCGGCGGGAAGGCCGGGCCGCGAGCCATGCAGGGCGACGAAGAGATCGCCGACGTACTCCCGCGGGAACTGCGCGCCGGTGTAGAAGGCGAGCCCGAGCGGCGCGGCGTGCGGCGGCAGCTCGAGGCTCGGGCGCGTCATGCCGCGACACTCGCCCGCGTCGCCGAACGTCGGATCGATGCTGAACACGCCGCGCTCGGCGAAGCACCGCGGCCAGCCGTAGGTGGCGCCCCGGCGAACCTGCGTCACATAGTCGGGCGGCGCGGCGCCGCCGGGCCAGTCGCGCTCGTTCACACTCGTCCACAACGCGCCGGTCGTCGGCTGAAACCCGAGCCCGACCGGATTGCGCAGGCCGCGCGCGAAGCGCTCCTCGCCCGAGCCGTCGGCGTTGTAGCGCACGATGGCGGCGCGGCGCGGATCGCGCTCCTCGCACACGTCGCACGACGACCCGATGGCCACGTACAGCTTGTCGTCGGGGCCGAAGGCGATGGAGCGCGTCCAGTGATGCGCGCCGTGCGGCAACCCGTCGACGACGACCGTCGGCTCGACGGCCGTCTGCGTCGCCGCCCGATAGCGATAGCGGACGATGCGTCCGGTCTCGGCGACGTAGAGATGGCCGTGTCGCACCGCGAGTCCGTGCGGCAGATCGAGGTCCTTCACCACGGTGACGACGTCCGTCGCGCGCCTGCCGCCACGCGGCGCGGGCAACGCCACCACGCGACCCTGCGCCGTGATCGACGCCAGCACCACGCCGTCGGGATCCACCGCGAGACCGCGAGCGCCGCCGAGCTTTTCCGCGAAGACGTCGATGCGGAACCCGGCGGGCACGGTGATTTCCTGCGCGCCGGCCACGCCGACGCTCAGCAACACGAGTACCGCGGTCATCCACCACGTCGTGATGGTCGTACCCTAGCACGGCCCCTTCGATGCCCTTGACATCGACCGGTCGCCCGGACAATTCTTCCGGCCACGCGGCTGTCCGGTCGTCCGCTCCGTTCGCGCGGCGGAGCAAGGGGAACGGGATGCGCGTCAGATCAGCAGGCCAGGCACCGGTCGCCTCGCCCGGGCGTCGTAGGATTCTCGCCCTCGCCCTCGGTATGGGCGTCGGCCTGCCGCTCGCGCGCGTGATCGACGCGCAGGACGTGAGCGCGCGCCGGGCGCGGCCGCAGCCCAACGATCGCTTCGTCTTCGTCGTCGGCGAGCGCAAGGGGCGCGTGATCTCCCTCGAAGATTTGCCTCCCGGCGGTGCGCCGCTCACCGGCTATCCGATGGACGTCGCCACCGGCATCGTGCGCGACGACAGTCGGCTGAATCAGGTCCTGCTCGTCCGCCTCGATCCGGGGGTGCTCGATGCCCAGACGCGCGCCCGGGCCGCGGAGGGCATCGTCGCGTACTCCGCGGTCTGCACGCACACCGGCTGCGACGCGTGGGACTGGCAGGCGGCCTCCGGCACCGTGAAGTGTCCGTGTCACTTTTCCGAATTCGATCTCAAGGCGGGCGCCCGCGTGCTCAACGGTCCCGCGCAGCGACGCTTGCCGTCGTTGCCGCTCAAGATCGCCGATGGCGCGCCCGTCGTCGCCGCCGGCTTCGTCGGGCGGCCGGGCTTCGAGTCCGGCGGGGCATGATCCTTCGACACCCACACAGGAGACCACAACGATGTCGGTGAGAACGCTGGCTCTCGTCGCCGCCGCACTCGCCCTGCTCGCGCCCGCGATGCTCGGGGCCCAGAGCGCCGTCAGCTACACGCCCGTGACCGAGCAGCGGCTGCTCAATCCCGAGCCGCACAACTGGCTCATGTACCGCGGCAACTATAGTGGTTGGGGTTACAGCCCGCTCGATCAGATCACGCCGTCCAACGTCCGGAAGCTGGTGCCGGTGTGGAGCTACTCCACCGGCGTGACCGAGGGCCATCAGGCGCCGCCGATCGTCAACGACGGCGTGATGTTCATCACGACGCCGCAGCAGCAGGTCATGGCGCTTCGCGCGAAGACCGGTGACCTCATCTGGCGCTACAAGAAGGACCTCCCCGAAGACTTGCTGCAACTGCACCCGACGAACCGCGGCGTGGCGCTCTGGGAGGATCGCGTGTTCGTCGCCACGGTGGACGCGCATCTCATCGCGCTCGATGCGAAGACGGGCAAGGTGATCTGGGACACGACGGTCGACGATTACAAGAACGGCTACTACTTCACGCTGGCCCCGCTCGTCGCGAAGGGCAAGGTCATGGTCGGGACCTCGGGCGGCGAGCTCGGCATCCGCGGCTACATCGCCGCCTTCGACGCGCGCGACGGCAAGCAGGCCTGGAAGACCTACACGATCCCGGGACCGGGCGAGCCGGGTCACGACACGTGGGAAGGCGACGCGTGGAAGACCGGCGGCGTCTCGGTCTGGCTCACCGCGCACTACGATCCGCAGCTCAATCTCACGTTCTGGGGGACCGGCAACGCGGGGCCGTGGCCCGGCGACATGCATCCCGGCGACAACCTCTACTCGTCGTCCGTCATCGCGCTCGACGCCGACACCGGCAAGATCCGCGGTCATCACCAGTACCACTGGAACGACTCGTGGGACTGGGACGAGGTCTCGACGCCGCTGCTGATCGACTTTCCGAAGAACGGGCGCGTCGTGAAAGGCCTCGTGCACCCCGGTCGCAACGGCTATCTGTGGCGGCTCGAGCGCCGCGCCGACGGCATCGGATTCGTCGACGCCAGGCCGTTCGTGACCCAGGAGGTGTTCACGAAGATCGACCCGGTGACCGGGCGCCCGACCTACGACCCCGAGCGCAAACCGCGCAACGGCGCCGCCGTTACGTTCTGTCCCGGACTCTGGGGCGGTAAGGACTGGACGCCGGCGGGCTACAACCCGAAGACGAACTACCTCTATATCCCGGCCAACGAGAACCTCTGCAGCACGCTCGTCGGCCAGGCCGGGGCCTACGAGCCCGGCAAGCTGTTCCTCGGCATCGATCGGCCGAAGACGACCATGAGCTGGCGGCAGGGAGCGTCGCACATCGGCGAGCTGCAGGCGTGGGACATGAAGACCGGCCAGAAGGTGTGGACCCACAAGTTCCCGTATCAGAACTGGGGCCCGATCCTCACCACCGGCGGCGGCCTCGTCTTCCTCGGCGGCACCAACGATCGCAACTTCCGCGCGTTCGACGCCAAGAGCGGCAAGGTGCTGTGGGAGTTCAAGACCAACTCCGGGGTCACCGGCGTGCCGAGCTCGTTCGCGGTCGACGGCGTGCAGTATGTCGCCGTGCAATCCGGCTGGGGCGTCGACGCCCAGCGCATGCAAGCACGGCTCGACACCTTCCTGGGCACCAAGACGGAGGTGCCGCAGGGTGGCGTGGTGTGGGTGTTCGCGCTGAGGGAGTAAAGGAGGACGCACGATGGAATTCAACGTGTTCGAGCAGTTCAAGGGTTTCGAGCGGACCGGTGAGGCTCCGCGCACGCCCGAAGAGCAGGGCACGAGGTTCTTCCTCGGCGGACACCTCGGGCCGCGCCTGGAGGAGCACATCGACGATGCCGCGGCGCGAGCGCGCATGTCGCGGCGCAACTTCCTGGCGACGGCCTCCGCGCTGCCGGCGGCCATGCTCGCCGTGAACAAGGTCACCGGCATGCGCTTCTTCGACGTCACGCCGGCCGAGGCCTACGAGCCGGCGGCGGCCAAGGAGATCAAGATCAACCGCAAGCCGGGCGCCGACTTCATCGTCGACGCGCACACGCACATCTGCACGCGCAAGGACGGCTACATCCCCGGCGTCAACACGACCGAGCGCGGGATGTGGTTCGTGCAGCTGCTGGACGATCTCGGCAAGGCCATGGGGCTGCCCAACGGCACCAAGGACATGACCGTCGAGAACTTCGGCAAGCTCATCCTCGAGGGCAGCGACACGAGCGTCGCCATCTTCAATCCGTTCGGCTTCCGCGAGGACTATGGCGGCAAGGACATGATCCCGATCGAGGAGCAGGCCGAGGTCAAGCAGCGCTGGCCGACGCGCACGGTCATGCTCGGCGGCGGCCTCACACCGAACCAGGGGCTGTCCGAGACGCTCGAGCGGATGACGATGTTCGTGGAGAAGTACCAGATCTCCGGCCTCAAGCTCTACACGTTCGACTCCACGAAGAAGCGTGGCTGGTGGTTCGACGATCAGAAGCTCGCGTACCCCATGTGGGAGAAAGCGCGCAAGCTCGGGCTCAAGAACATCGGCTGCCACAAGGGCATCCCGTTCGGACAGTTCATGGCGCGCTACGCGCACCCCGAGGATCTCGACGCCGTGTGCGATGACTTCACGGATCTCAACTTCATCGCCTACCATTCGGCGTGGCCGTATCAGCACGAGCTGGCGGCACTCAAGGGCTTCAAGCCCCAGCGCAAGAACCTCTACGCGGAGGTCGGCTCGACGTTCGCCGCGACGGTGACGAACCGGCCGCTGGAGTGCGCCCACGTGCTCGGCACGCTGCTGCGCGACCTCGGCCCGGACTATGTGATGTGGGGCACTGACTCCGCGCTCTGGGGCAATCCACAGTGGCAGATCGATGCGTTCCGGAAGTTCCAGATTCCCGAGCAGCTCGTCGAGGGCCACGGGTATCCGCCGCTCACCCCCGAGCTCAAGGCGAGGCAAGCTGTCCGCGCTGCCACGCGCCGGTGAGTCGTCTGATCTCGGCGCCCAATCTCAATCGCGGCAACTATGCGAGCCCGACGGAGGCAAAGTACGCGGGCATGAGCGCGCGCGAGGAGATCGCGCGCGAGCGGATCTTGCAGAAAGACTACGCGCGCATCTGGCTACCGCCGCCGGTGAAGCACAGCCCGTGGGACGAGACCGATTGAGCTGATCGGACGAGTGCTCGTGGCGGCCGGCGTCGTCCTGCTGGCCGCCACGCCGGCGCGGCCGGCGCCGCCGCGGGTGCTCGTCGTGACGTACTCGGCCGGGTACCAGCACGACGTGGTGCGGCGTCCGGCGCCGGCCGAGCCGTCGACGGTCGAGCGCGTGCTGGCCGACCTCGGCCGGCACTCAGGCAGTTTCGACGTCACGCTCGTGGCGGCGCGTGAGGAGTTGGACCGTCTCACCGTGGCCTCGGTGCGCGCGCATCGCGCGATGGTGTTCTTCACGACCGGCGAGCTGCCGATCGCGCTCGCGGTGCGGCAGGCGATCTTCCAGTCGGTTCGCGACGGCGGCGGCTTCGTCGGCGTGCACAGCGCGACGGACACCTGGTACACGATCCCCGAGTACCGCGAGCTGCTCGGCGCCGCCTTCGACGGGCACCCATGGCATCAGCGTGTTCGGCTCGTCGTCGAAGACCGCGCGCACCCGGCCACGCGACAGCTCGGCGACGCCTTCGAGATCACCGACGAGATCTATCAATTCCGCGACTGGTCACGGTCACAGGTGCACGTGCTGCTGCGTCTCGATCCGCACTCGGTCGATGCACGTCGTGGCAAGCGTGCCGACGGCGACTACGCGCTGGCGTGGACCAAAGCGTATGGTCGCGGCCGCGTCATCTATACCGCGCTCGGCCACGAGCCGGCTGTCTGGGCCGACGGCCGCTTCCAGGAGCACCTTCTCGGCGCGATCCGGTGGGCCCTCGGCGGCGCGTGAGGCGACTCAACGGCACGCGCCTTGATGGGACAGCACCGGGAGGCACCCATGAAGACATTGCTAAGCGTTGCACTGCTCGCAACGATCGCGTTCACGCTGGCGGTGCCGGCGTTCGCCGCCCAGCCGACTCAGGCCGATTTCGACGCCTGCAATCGCGCGGCGCAGGGCGCCGTCTCGAGCCCGAGCGCCTCGCCGCAGGCCGGCGGTGCCGCGTCACCGCAGGCCGGCGGCGTCGGCCCAGGCGGCGCAACCGGGCCCATGGGTTCCGGGCCGGGCGGCGCTCCGGCGGGCGGCGTGACCACCGGTCCGTCGGTCACGACGCCGGCCGGCACGCCCGATTCCACGAGCGGCGTCCAGCAAGGTGGCGCCGCCGGGAAGACCGGACCGATGATCACCGGCAGCGGTCGCCAGCCCGGAAGCACCGGCGGCGTGCGTGAGGGCACGGGCGCCGTCAGCAAGGACGCGGCGGACGCGCAGCTCAGCGGCATGGCCGATCGGGGCACGACAGACAGCGCGTACAAGACCGCGTATCAGGACTGCATGAAGCAACGCGGCTTCTAAACCAATCGTGTCCGAGCCGCACGACTCAGCGGCGGAGTCGTGCGGCTCGCGACGCCGCGGTTACGGCGCGACCGGCGGACGGTAGGCGATGCCGTAGCGCGCGAAGATCTTCGGAATCGTCTGATCCGCGATCAGCACCTCGATCGCGCGATTGACGGCATCGACGAGCGGCGGATCGGCGTTGCGCAGTCCGACGGCCACGTTCCAGCGGAAGTCCCGCTCCGGCACGTAGGCTTGGGAAATCTTCACGCTGCCGGGGTGCAGCTTGAGGTACCAGCCGACATACGTGTCGGAGACGAGCCCCGCGACTTCCTCACCCTTCGCGAGCGCGTCGAGGACCTCGAACGAGCTGCCGTATGAGGCGACCGGAACCTTGCGCATGTCGAGCACGTAGTGCGGCCACGACGTGTGCTCGACCGCGATCTTGCCCTTGACGTCTTCCAGCCGCGCGATCGTCGGCGACGCCGCGGGCAGCACGAGCACGTAGCCGCTCGAGACGTACGGCTTGGTGAGACGCGGGCCCCGGCGCGGGCCGCCGTCGTCGGCCTTGACGATCGTGCCGATGCTGGCGTCGCAGTCGAGCCGGCGCGCGTGGCGCGTGAAAACGATCCAGTCCACGCGCATGCCGACGCCGAGCTGCTTGGCGATCGCCTCCGCGATCTCGAGCTGGAATCCCGGCGTCGTCCGGTCCTGGCTCGAATACGGCAGCGCGTCCGGGTGCGCGCAGATGTTGAACGTGCCGCGCTCGCGCACGCTCGCGAGCGACGCGGCCTGCGCCCAGCCCGCGCCCGCGGCGAGCAGCAGCCCCACGACGACGAGCGCGCGTGCCGCGCGCACCTCACTCGTCCTTCGCGTTCGAGAGCGACATGACGTAGGCGACGAGTTTCCAGATCTCCTCGGGCGGCAGCATCGTCTGGAACGCCGGCATCACCAGACCGGTGGCGCCGCCCAGCGATCCCTGCGCGATTCTCGCGTAGAGCGAGTTGGGATCGTACGTCTTGCCGCGCAGCTTGGGCGCGCGCGACACCCGCCCCTCCCGGCCGTGACAGTAGCCCGTGCACGAGGCCGAGAAGCGGTGTGCGCCTTCCTCGATGGCTTTCGGATCGTCGAGAGGAAACGGCGGCTTGCTGACGTCTGCCGACGGCTGGCGCATCCCCTGGGCGCGTACGATCGCGACGGCAGGCAGACCGACGGCGGCGGAGGCAATCATCACGAAGACGAGAACGACTCGCATGCTTCTCCCGGCGGCGATGTATTGCGAACGACGGAGGGGAGGACGCCGCGTCCTCCCCTCCTCCCGAGACTACTTCAGCGTGAAGACGAACATGGCCGCGCCGGCCGGGAAGTCCTCGACCTCAGGCCACAGCGCGGGGTAGAGACCAAGCACGAGCGAGCCGAGCCCGCTCGGCACCGCGATGTACTGCTTGCCGTTCACCGCGTAGCTGATCGGGCCGCCGCGGTGGCCGGAGCCGGTGCGGAAATGCCACAACTGCTCACCGGTATCGGCGTCGTACGCGTGCACGATACCTTCGAGATCACCGTGGATCACGAGGCCGCCGCCGGTGGAAAGCACGCTGCCGATCGGCGGGTATTTGAAATTGATGCTCCACTTGCGCTCACCGGTCACCGGGTCGCGTGCGTCGAGATGACCGTACGCCTCGCCGCCCGGCGGATGCTTGGCGACCTGGTCGCCGCCGAAGAAGAGTCCGGCGGCTGGCTCCGTCTGCGGAGTCTGCTTCTCGACCGTGACCTCCTCGCACACCTCCATCGCGGTGTTGTACCAGAGCTTCGTCTTCGGGTTGTACGAGCCGGAGTTCCAGCTGCGACCGCCGGCGATCCACGGGCAGATGAACTTCGGCTTGCCGACCTCGCGCGGCGGGTTGCGACCGATGAGCTCCCCCGTCTTGGGGTCGATGGTCTTGACCCAGTTGTAGACCTGGTTCATCGGCCACACGTTCTGGATCTTGCCGTTCGTGCGGTCGTAGACGAACACGAACCCGCTCTTGTTCTGGTGCACGAGCAGTTTCTTGCCGTCGCGGTCCAGCACCAGGCTCTCGCCGAGACCGGAGTCGTAGTCCCAGTCGTCGTGCGGGATCTCCTGGTAGTACCACTTGAGCTGGCCGCTGTCGGCGTCGAGGGCGAGCACCGAGGACGTATAGAGGTTGTCGCCTGGCCGCGCGCCGCCCCAGTCGTAGTCCGGCGCGGGATTGGCGGTGCCCCAGTAGACGAGATTCAGCGCCGCATCGAACGAGCCGGTCATCCAGCCGCCGCCGCCGCCGACCTTACCGGAGTTGCCGCCCCAGCTCTTCCGGTCGTCCTTGATCGTGTTGAACTCCCAGGCCTTCTCACCGGTGGCCGCCATGAGCGCGTAGATCTTGCCCTGGATCGGGAGCTCGCCGGCCGTCTGTCCGAGAACGACCTTGTCCTTCACGACCAGCGGGGCGCCGGTGAAGTTGCAGCTGCACTTCTTCGTGTCGAGGATCTGCTTCTCCCACGCCACCTTTCCGGTCTTCTGGTCGAGCGCGATCACGCGCCCGTCGAGGCTGCCGAAGAAGACCTTGCCGTTCCCGACACCGACGCCGCGGTTGTAGGGCTGGAAGAACAGCGTGTTCACCACGGGATCGAGCTTGGGATAGTAGTGCCAGATCTCCTTGCCCGTCGCCGCGTCGAGCGCGAATACGCGGTTGTAGGAGGCGATGTAGTACATGACGCCGTCGACGACGATCGGCGTCGACTCCAAGCCCTGCACGATGGCGCCGGGCTGGTGCACCCACGCCACGGTCAGGGTCTTGACGTTGTCCTTGTTGATCTGGCTCAGCGGACTGAAGCGGAACCCATCATAGGACCGGTGGTACATGGGCCAGTTGTTCGGATCTTCGTTCTGCAGCCGACTCAAACCCGCCGTTTGGCCCGAAGCGAGCGGGGGCGCGATGCAGAGCGCGAGCAGTACGAACAGCAGCGAGGCGCGACCAACGGACAGCCACTTCCTCATGAGGGCTCTCCTCTCGACTCGACCCTGGGCACGGCGTTGGACCCCACGCGTACAGCGGCCTATGTAAACTCCCCCTCAAGCGCCGCTGTCAAGCGGCATGCCGCAATGCGACAGCCGGCGATCGAGCGCGCCGGGTCCGAGTTCGACGCGTGGCCGCTCCGCGTAGCAGGGTTGTAGCCGCCGTCAACAACGCTGTCAAGGTGAGAGGCGTCCGGTGATGAAAGGCCGCGCGATGGTGCAATGGGCCGCTCCGGCAGCCCTCGCCCTCCTCGTCATGCTGCCGCGGCTGGCCTCGCCGCAGTTCGGGCTGCTCGACGACGGCCTGACGCTGGAGACCGGCCGCGAGATGACCGGTCGCTGGTCGGGCGTGCTGGCGCTCATCCCCGAGACGGGGCGTTTCTTTCCGGCCTACTGGCTCGTCTACTCGGCCGTGTTCGCCGTCGTCGGCGTTCGGCCGCTCGCATTCTTCGTCGTCAACGTCGCCGTCCTCGCCGGCCTCCTCGCGATTCTCACGCGACTGGTGCGCCTGAGCGGCGGGACGGCGATGCAGGTCGCCGTCGCGCTCGTCGTGTTCGCGACGTGCGGGCCGGCGGTCGAGGCGTTCTACACACTGTCCAAGGCCGAGCCGCTGCAGATGATCTGGATCGGCGTCACGCTGCTGGCGACCGCCGCCTCGGCCGGCGAGCCGCGGCGCGGACGACGCACGGCCTTCGTGGTGGCAGCCGCGAGCGCACTGCTGCTGGCCTACACGACGAAGGAGACGAGCGTCGCGCTCATCCCGATATCACTCGGCTGGGTCGTGATCGAATGGGCGTCTGGGACGCGGCGGCCGGCGGCGCGCTTCGCGACCACGTTCGCCGCAATCAATGTCATGGCGGCGGCGGCATTCGTCGCCTTGCGGTGGCGGTACGCCGCGCGGCCCCTTGCCGAGGGGTGGTACACGCGCGCGTATTCGTTCGCGCCCGAGACACTCGGGCCCGCGATATTTCGCATCGCCGCGTGGATCGTCCGCGACTTCGCGTTTCTTTTGCCGCTGCTGGCGGTCGCGGTCGTGCTGCTCGTGCAGCGTGACGCGCCGGCGCGTCGCGCGATCCTGTACGCGTGCGTGTGGATGGTCGGCTGGCTCGCCGTCTACGCGCCGTGGCCGGCGACCTTCGAGTACTACCTGCTGCCGTTCGCATTCGGCGCGGCCATCTTCGCCGGCGCCGCGGTGGGTGGGCTCGCGCGCGCGGGTGCTCCCGCTGTGTCGAGCGTCACGCGGCGCGCGGTATGGTCGGCGCTCGCGGCGAGCGGGCTCCTGTGGATGGCGGCGGTCGTCAATGCCGCCGCTGACGGGCGCGTGCAGCTCGCGGTGGACCGCGCGAATACCGACGCCGTCGATTTCCTGGCGGGGCTGCCACGCGGCGGCCGCATCGTCCTGAACACGACCGACGCGGTCGAGTACATCTACGAGCTGCCGATGCATCTGTCGGAGATCAAGCGGCGCCCGGATCTCGTCGTCCAGCCCGTCGGCATCGCGGCGCCGGGCGCGCCGTCGACGGCTGACGTCGTCGTCGCGACGCCCACGGTGACCAATCGGCCGGGGCCCACCGTGCGGGTCGCCGTGTACGAGGCCGGCGCGCGCCGTGATCTCTCGCGACTGGGCGAGATGCTGCGAGACGGCGGCGAGCTCATCTACACGACCGAGCAGCGCGTGCGCGTCGTCGAGCTCGGGCTGCAGCGCCTGCTCTGTCGTGTCGCCAGGCGTCCGTTCATCGATCCCTCGTACTGCCAGACCGATCGCGGTCTGGTCCATGCGGCGACGTTCGTCTACGCATGGCAGGTCCACCGGCTGTCGTCGCCGCCTGCGTCGCGCGTCGCGGAGACGCCGCGATGAGGCGCGATCGCCGTCGGCTCGCGATCGACATCGTGGTGCCGGTGTACAACGAGGAGGCCGTCGTCGCCGAGTTCCATCGGCAACTGATCGACGTCGTCAGACCCCTGCGGCGCGAGCACGACGTCAGGATCTGCTACGTGAACGACGGCTCGGTCGACCATACGGGCGCGGAGCTCCTGAAGCTGGCGGCCGACGATGCCGGCGTCACGATCCTCGAGCTGAGCCGCAATTTCGGCCATCAAGCGGCGCTCACGGCGGGACTCGACCGCGCCGAGGGCGACGTCGTCATCACGCTCGACGGCGACGGGCAACACCCGCCCGAGCTCATCGCCGACATGATCGGGCTCTACCGCGCCGGCTACGACGTCGTGCTCACCCAGCGCGTTGCCGCGGAAGCGTCGCGCTTCAAGCGCTGGACGTCGGCGGCGTTCTACCGACTGCTCAGCGTCATCGGCAACACACCGATGACGACCGGCTCGGCGGATTATCGGTTGCTGTCACGACCGGTCCTCGAGGCGCTGCGCCAGATGCGCGAGTATCACCGCTTCCTGCGCGGCATGGTGGCGTGGGCGGGGTACCGCACGGTCGTGCTGCCGTACGCGGAGCGGTCGCGCCTGGGCGGATCGTCCAAGTACTCGCTACGCGGGATGGCGCGGCTCGCGGCGGATGCGACGTTCTCGTTCTCGCTCGTGCCGCTGCGAATCGCCCTCGTCGTGGGGTCGTGCTTCCTGCTGCTCGCCGTCGCCGAGGCGTTCTACGTCATGAGCTTCTGGCTGACCGGACGGCAGCATCTGCTCGTGCCCGGCTGGAGCTCGCTGATGTTCATGCTCTTGATCGTCGGCGCCGCACTGATGATCGCGGTCGGATTCGTCGGCGTGTACGTCGGCTACATCTTCCAGGAGGTGAAGCGGCGCCCCGTCTATCTCGTCCGTTCCGTCCATCGCGCGACGCCGGAGGCCGCGGCGGAGCCGGAGGCCGCGGCGGAGCCGGAGGCCGCGGCGGAGCCGGAGGCCGCGGCGGAGCCGGAGGAAGGACGCGAGCGGTGACGCGCGCGACGCGCGAATCGTTCTACGAGAGCATCGCCGATCGCTTCGAGGGCCTCGACCATCCCGCCGACGTGCGCCGACGTCTGAGCGTCGTGTTCGACGAGTGCCTGCGGGGAATCAGTCTCAGGGCGCGGCGAACGCTCGACGCCGGCTGCGGCTATGGCGCGTTCTCCGCGGCGGCGACGGCGCGCGGCGCCGCCCTGGTCAGCGTCGACATCGGGCCGCGGCTGGTCGCCCGCGCGATGGCCCGCGCCGGCAGCCGGGGAGTCGTCGGGGACGCGTGCCGCCTGCCCATCCGTGACGACAGCTTCGACGTCGTGATCTCGAGCGAGATGCTCGAGCACGCGTCCGAGCCGGTGCGCGCCATCGCCGAGCTTGCGCGTGTCTTGCGGAGCGCGGGGCTGCTCGTGCTGACCACGCCGAACCGCGTGTGGCAGGCGCCCGTGCGCCTCGCGAGTCGACTCGGGCTCCGGCCGTTTCGGGGACTGGAAAATTTCCTCGGCTGGAGCACGCTCGAGCGCGCGTGCTGGGCGGCCGGGCTCGAGGTCCTCGCCCACGTCGGATTTCATCCGTGGCCCTTCCAGCTGGGCTTCGAGGCGGCGGCGCGGAGGACGGAGAAGCGCTTCGCCGCGGGGCGCGCCGGGAGATTGATGGTCAACCAAGCGCTCGTCGCGCGAAAGGCGGGACCTCGCTTGACAATCCCACGGCGCCCGACCTAGTCTCGCGCTGTTTTCGGCCCGTACCGACTGGCCTCGCAGCGCCCCGAACAGCGAGGAAATAGAGATGAAGAGACACGCTCTGCCGGCGGTGATCGCGTTCGCGGTGGTGTTGGTCTTCGCCCTCGCCGCGCAGGCCCAGCAGGGCTGGCCCGTGTACGGCGGCGACCCGGGCAACACGCGCTACAGCACGCTCACCCAGATCACGCCCGCCAACGTGAAGACCCTCAAGGTCGCCTGGGTGCTGCAGCTCGGCTCGCTGCGCTCGCAGGAATCCACGCCGCTGGTGATCGGGGACACGATGTACGTGACCTCGTCGCACGGTCCGAAGAACGTCTTCGCCGTGGAAGCCAAGACCGGCGTGGTGAAGTGGCGGTACTCACCCGACGTGCCGTCCGGCATCGACCAGTACGCCTGCTGCGACGTCAACAATCGCGGCGTCGCGTTCGCCAACGGTCGCGTGTTCGTGGGGCGCCTCGACGGCGCGCTGGTCGCGCTCGACGCGGCGACGGGCAAGGAAGTGTGGAAGACGCAGGTCATCGACTACACGCAGGGCTCGGTGATCACGTCGCCGCCGACGATCGCCAAGAACCTCGTGGTCACCGGCTTCGGCGGCGGCGAGTACGGCGCGCGCGGCTTCATCGTCGCCTACGACCAGGCGGACGGCAAAGAGAAGTGGCGCTTCTACACGGTGCCGGGCCCGGGTGAGCCGGGCAACGACACGTGGAAGGGCGACTCGTGGAAGTACGGCGGCGCCACGGCGTGGGCGATCGGGTCCTACGATCCCACGCTCAACCTCATCTACTACGGCACCAGCAATCCGGGCCCATGGAATGCCTCCGTGCGGGGCACGGACAGCTCCAACTACGGCAACTTCACGAACCTCTTCTCGTCCAGCACCGTGGCCATCGACGCGGACACCGGCAAGCTCGCGTGGTACTACCAGTCGACGCCGCACGACGCCTGGGACTACGACGGCGTCAACGAAAACGTGCTGGCCGACGTCGAGATCAACGGTCAGAAGGTCCCGGCGCTGTTCAAGGCCGACCGCAACGGATTCTTCTACGTCCTGAACCGCAAGACCGGCCAGCTGATCTCGGCCAAGCTCTTCGCGACGGCGAACTGGACGAGTGGGATGGACATGGCGACCGGCCGGCCCATCGAAGTGCCGGAGAAGCGCCCGCGCGTGAATTTCCGCGCGCAGGACGTCTGCCCGTCGGCCATCGGCAACAAGAACTGGATGCCGATGAGCTATAGCCCGCAGACGGGTCTCGTGTACATGCCGACGCTGAACATCTGCATGGACATGAACCTCGCCCAGGTCGACTACAAGCGCGGCGCGTTCTACCTCGGCGCGGAGTTCGAGCTCGGCAAGTGGGGCCCCGGCGGGCACCTCGGCGAAGTCATCGCCTGGGATCCGGTCAAGCAGCAGAAGGTCTGGGGCAACACCGATCCGCTGCCGTACCTCGGCGGCATCACGACGACGGCGAGCGGGCTCGTGTTCCATGGCGACATCCACGGCTGGTTCAAGGCGCTCGATGCCAAGAACGGAAACACGCTGTGGAAGTTCATGACGGGCTCGGGCATCAGCGCGGCGCCGGCCACGTACTCCATCGACGGCAAGCAATACGTCGCCGTCGTCTCGGGACGCACCTTCGCCATTCCGCCGTTCTTCGGAAAGATGGGCGAGCAGATGGTGGCGGCCAGCCCCGAAGGCGGCGCGCTGTTCGTCTTCGAGCTGCCGTAACGGCAAGGTGGTGAGGCGGGAGCCGCACGGCGGCTCCCGCCGCGTTTCACGCGTGATGATCCGACGCATTTTCCGCGTGCTCCTCGTCGTGGCCGCGCTCGCCACCGCCGAATCCGTCGCGGGCGCGCCCGCCGCCACGCTTCTCAGGCTGTGCGCCGATCCCGACAACCTGCCGTTCAGCAGCGCGACCGGTCCCGAGCGCGGCGTCTATCTCGAGGTCGGCGCGCTCGTCGCCGCGCGCCTGGGGATGACGACCGACGTGGTGTGGTGGCACACGGCGTACGGCCGCCGCGCCGTGCGCAACACGCTGCTGGCCGAGACGTGCGACGCCTACGTCGGACTTCCCGTCGACGCCGGCTACATGGATCGGCAGGTGAGCGTCACGCGCCCGTTTCTCGGCGTCGGCTACGCGATCATGACGCCGCCGTCGGTGTCCTTCGCGCGGCTCGACGATCTCAAGCCCCATCGCGTGGCCGTGGAGTTCCGCACGCCTCCCCAGTCGCTGCTCGCGACGCGAGAGGGGTTCAGCGTCTCCACGTATCGCTCTGCGGAGGACGCCGTCGACGCGGTGGCACGAAACGAGGTCGACGCCGCGTTCGTGTGGGGGCCGATCGCCGGCTATCTCAATCTCAAAAAATTCGCCGGCGCCTATCGCGTCGTGCCCGTCGCGGGCGAGGGGATGCAGTTTCGCGTGGGCATCGGCGTCCGGAAGAGCGAGGAGGCGCTGCGACGGCGGATCGACGAAGCGCTGAGCCAGCTGGAGCCCGAGATCCGGCGTATTGCCGAGCACTACGGCTTTCCGGTCGCCGCGCCCGTCGATCTGACGGCGGCGGCGCCGCCGGCCGCATCGCCGGCGCCCGCGACGTCGGCTTCGCCGGCCGCGTCCGCGCCGGCGGCGGTCGCGACGTCAACGACGCCGGCGCCGGACACCGTCGGCGCCGGCCGGGCCGTCTTCAATCAAGGGGATGCCGCCGTGGAAAGAGATCCTCAAGGCGGACGACATCGCGCGGATCTTGAGCTTCCTCGAATCGGTGCAGTCGACGCCCTGACGCGTCGTCAGGGGACGTCGACGATCACGATGCCCCACGGCAGCTTGCCGGCGGGGATCCGACTGGTCACACGCGCGGCGGCCGTATCGATCACCGCGACGTCGCCGGCGCGTCCGACCGTCACGTAGAGACGGCTGCCGTCGGGCGTGAGCGCGGTCCACCAGGCGCGCGGCCCGACGGGGATCGTCGCGAGCACGTCGAGCGTCGTGCTGTCGAGGACGCGAACGTCGCCGGACTCGCCGTGCGAGACCCAGGCCCGCTTTCCGTCGCGGCTCAGCGCGATGTCGACCGGCCGGCTGCCGCCCGTCGCCGCCGACTTCTCCACGCTGAGCGTGTCCAGGCTGACGACGGAGACCACGTGCGCCTGCTCGCTGGCGACGAAGAGGCGGCGCGAGTCGGCGCTGAAGCGCATGCCGCGCGGGTTCTTCGGCACGGGGACTTTCTTCACCACCGCCTGCGTCGCGGTGTCGATCAGGTGGACGTCGTTCGACGTCTCGTTGCTGACGGCGATCCAACGGCCGTCCGGCGAGGCCACGGCCGTCTCCGGCTCGGTGCCGACCTCGACCTTCTTCACGACGCGCCCGGACGCCACGTCGATGATGGTCACCGCCGAGTCGTTCTCGTTGACCACGAACAGCAGCGTGCCGTCGCGATTGAAGGTGAGGCCCTCGGGGTCGCGCCCCGCCGGCATCGTGGCGGTCACCGTCAGCCCTGCGGCATCGATGACGCTGAGCGCGTCGCTGTTGGAATTCGCGACGTACACGCGCTTGCCGTCCGCGCTCGCCACGACGCCGCGCGGCCGCTTGCCGACGGCGATCGTCTTGAGCACGGTGCCGCTGTCCGCCGCGATCACCGTGACGTCGTCCGAGCGCTCGTTCGTCACAAAGATGCGCAGCTCGGCGTGCGCCTCGGACGCGGTGACGACGACGAGGACGAGCGACGCGAGCCAGCGCAGGACCGACACGCGTGAGAGCCAGCGGTCGACGCCCCAGACGCGCCCGGCGCCGGTGACGAGAAAGATGACCATCGACGTCACCAACATCAGGTGGAACCCCTGCTGAGCGAATACGCCCATCCACACCGTCGCGAGACTGAAATTGACCGTGAGGAAGAGACCGACGAGCGCGGCCAGACGCGTCATGATCCCGAACAGCAGTCCGAGGCCCACGGCGACCTCGCCGATCGTCTGCAGGGTCGCGAACAACGCGGCATGCGGCAGCACCGTCGTCTCGAGAAAGTCCTTGTACCATCCGATCGGGTTGCCGGCGGCGAACTCGGCGACTCGCTTGGGCTGGAAGGCGATGAAGCGCGGCGAGACGGTGGGATACGGTATGACGCCCGTCGCGATGGTGAGCTTCGTCCACACCGCTTTGACAAACCACGCGCCGACGACGACGCGCAGCAGCGCGACCGCGCGGTCCGGATGCGTCATGGGCGTGGCGATGCTACGGGGGTCCCCCGGCGATGGTCAAGGAGATTCGCCCTGGATGAAAACTTGAGTCCGTGCCTCGGATTTTGTTCCTATGGGGTCATATGCCGTCAAAGACGAACGCCCGAAGCCGAGCATCCAAGCGGGCCGCCAAGCGGAAGGCCGCCGCGGCGCCGAAGGGAGGCGCGCCGCTGAAGCGCGCTGCACCGTCGAAGCGCGCTGCACCGTCGAAGGCCGCCGCGCCGCCGAACGGCGCCGCGGCGCCCAAGCCGCCGGTCACCAAGCCCGTGCCGACCGTCTCCGCGGTCGAGATGGGCGCGCGCCAGCGCGAGATCTCCGTCTCCGAGTTCTTCACCAAGAACCGGCATCTGCTCGGGTTCGACAATCCGCGCAAGGCGCTGCTCACGTGCGTGAAGGAAGCCGTCGACAACGCGCTCGACGCGTGCGAAGAAGCCGGGATTCTGCCCGACGTGGTCATCAAGGTCGAGGTCGCCGCCAACGGCGAGGCCGCGCCGCCCGCGAGCCAGGCGACGCGCTTCCGTATCACGGTGACCGACAACGGCCCCGGCATCGTGCGCCAGCAGATTCCGCCGATCTTCGCGAAGCTGCTGTACGGCTCGAAGTTCCATCGGCTGCGCCAGAGCCGCGGCCAGCAGGGCATTGGCATCTCGGCCGCGGGCATGTACGGGCAGCTCACCACCGGCAAGCCGGTGGTCATCGTCTCGCGCACGAGCCCCCGCGCGCCCGCCCATTACTTCGAGGTGCAGATCGACACCAAGAAGAACGAGCCGCGTATTCTCGAAAAGAAGCAGATCGCGTGGGAGGCGCCGCGCGGCACGCAGGTGACGCTGGAGGTCGAGGGCCGCTACCAGAAGGGTCGCGCGTCCGTCGACGAGTACGTCGAGCAGACGATCATCGCGAACCCGCACGTCAAGCTGACGTACCTCACGCCCGAGGGCGAGAGCAAGGCGTATCGGCGCACCTTCGAGCAGCTGCCCGCGTCGCCGCGCGAGATCAAGCCGCATCCGTACGGCATCGAGCTGGGGATGCTGCTGAGGATGCTGCAGGACACGACGCATCACACGCTCTCGGGTTTCTTGTCCGCTGACTTCAGTCGTGTGTCCCCCAACGTCGCCGACGGGATCTGCAAGAGCGCCGGTCTCTCGCCGCGGGCGCGTCCGCGCGACGTCCATGGCCAGGCTGCGGAGAGCCTCTACAAGGCGATCCAGGCCACGAAGATCATGGCGCCGCCGACGAATTGCCTGTCGCCGATCGGGGAGCCGGCGATCCTGTCGGGCCTCTACCAGCAGATCAAGGGGGAGTTCTA
>QHSO01000323.1 GCA_003220475.1 Candidatus Rokuibacteriota bacterium
CCTCGCCGGCGACATGCCGACGCGGGATCTCTTCGACGGCGTTGATACGACATGGGCCCGCGTCCCGGGCGGCAGCGACGTCGCTCGGTCGATCGACGCGGCCATCGCCAGCTTCAACGCGCAGGACGTCGCGGCCTCCATGCCCGCGCTGCTCGCCATCCGCCGTCGCGTGGCCGCGCTGCCGACCGATTCCCTCGTCGCCGACAAGCGCGCGCAGCTCGATCGCATCATCCAAGCGTGCGTCGGTCTCGAGGTGGACACCGTGGTCGATCGCGCCGAGGCGGTGCCTGGCGAGACCGTGAAGCTGCACCACCGGGCCGTGGTGCACTCACGCGTGCCCGTGCGCTGGACCGCGACGCGGCTTGCGAGCGGCCACGGCGCGAACGGCAAGGCCGTCGATCTGCGCGCCGATCAGCCGGTCGTCCGCGAGAGCTCGTGGATCGTGCCTGCAGGCACACCGCCGAGTCAGCCGTACTGGCTGCGCAGGGACGGCACGGCCGGACTCTTCGCCGTCGATGATCCGGCGCTCATCGGCCGCCCGGAGAATCCACCCGTCGTCGCGGTCGAGCACGTCTTCGAGGTCGGCGGTCAGAGCTTCGTGGTCGGCACCGAGCCGATGACCGCCACGGATTCCACCAGCCCCGGGCTGCGCCGGCGGCTCACGGTCATCGCGCCGGTCTCGTTACGGTTCATCGCCGGCGTGCAGCTGTTCGCACCCGGCGCCACGCGGCCGGTGATCGTCGAAGTCACCGCCGCGCGCGCGGGCAGCGCCGGAACCTTGCAGCTCGACGCGCCGGCCGGCTGGACCGTGACGCCCGGCTCGCAGCGATTTCGACTCGGCGCCGCCGGCGAGCACGCACAGTTCACGTTCACCGTGACCGCGCCACCGCGCCCGGTGACGGCGGCGCTCGGCGCGAGCGTCGAGATCAACGGCCGGCGCTTCGACCAGCAACGCGTCGAGGTCCGTTACGACCACTTGCCGCTGCAGGTGCTGCAGCCGTCGGCCCGTGCGAAGGCGCTGTCTCTGGAGCTCGCGACGCGGGGCCACCACGTCGGCTACGTGCCCGGCGCCGGCGACGAGGTGCCCGCGGCGCTCGAGCAGATGGGCTACGCGGTCACGCCGCTCACGGGCGCCGACCTGACTGCGGATCGCCTGCGCGGCCTCGACGCCGTCGTGATCGGCGTCCGCGCGTTCAACGTGAGGACGGATCTTGCCGAGCGGTTGCCCACGCTGTTCGCGTACGTGGAGGCGGGCGGCACGGTCGTCGCGCAGTACAACACGCTGGACCGGCTGCCCGAGAGCTGGCTGCCGCCGTTTGTCCTGCACCTCTCACGCGACCGCGTGACGAATGAACATGCCCCGGTGACCATCCTGGCTCCCGGGCATCCCGTGCTCACGACGCCGAATGCGATCACGCCGGCCGACTTCGAGGGCTGGGTGCAGGAGCGTGGCCTCTATTTCCCGGACCGATGGGACGAGCGCTTCACGCCGATCCTCGCGTGCAGCGATCCGGGCGAGGCGCCGCTCAAGAGTGGGCTCCTCGTCGCGCGGCTCGGCAACGGCTACTTCGTCTACACGAGCCTCGCGTGGTTCCGGGAGCTGCCCGAAGGAGTCCCCGGCGCGTAGCACGTGGCGCGGTGTCTATTGGTTCGTCTTCGGCTGGTTCGTGCTCACCGTGGTGCTGCTGACCCTGTTCACGGTGATGTTTTCGTGAACGTCGCCGACTGGATCGTGCTGCTCGCCGCCCTCGTCGGCATCGCGGTGTACGGCTCCTGGCACACCCGCCACGTGCGGCTCAACGCCTACCTGCGCGGCAAGCCGTCCACGGGCTGGGGCACGATCGGCCTGAGCGTGATGGCCACGCAGGCGAGCGCGATCACATATCTGTCGATTCCGGGTCAGGGCTTCGAAAGCGGCATCGGCTTCGTGCAGAACTACTTCGGCTTGCCGCTGGCGCTCATCATCGTGTGCGCCGTCTTCTTGCCGATGTACCGGCGGCTCAACGTGTACACGGCCTATCAGTTCCTCGGCGAGCGGTTCGACGAGAAGACCCGCCTGCTCGGTGCCGGTCTCTTCATGCTGCAGCGCGGTCTCGCCGCCGGGGTGACCATTTACGCGCCTGCGATCATCATCTCCACCGTGCTGGGCTGGCGGCTCGATGTCGTCATCGTCGGCACGGGGCTGCTCGTGATCGTCTACACGGTGACCGGCGGCAGCGAGGCCGTCGCGCTCACGCACCGGTGGCAGATGGCGGTGATCGCCGCCGGCATGGTGGCGGCCCTCATCTTGTTGATCGCGCGCCTGCCCGACGGTCTCGGGTTCACCGGCAGCGTGGCCGCCGCCGGTGCGCTCGGCAAGCTGCACGCGGTGGACTTCTCGCTCGATCCGAGCCGTCGCTACACGGTGTGGACCGGCGTGTTCGGCGGGCTGTTCCTCTCGCTGTCGTACTTCGGAACCGATCAGTCGCAGGTGCAGCGTTACATCGGCGGCGCCTCGCTGCGCGAGGGCCGCCTCGGCCTCATGTTCAACGCCGTCGTGAAGATTCCGATGCAGTTCGTCATTCTGATGCTGGGCGCGCTGCTGTTCGTCTTCTACCAGTTCGCGCCGCACCCGGTGTTCTTCAACCGGGCGGAGTGGGGCCGCCACGCCCAGGACAGTCGCTTTCGCGCCATCGAGGCGGATCACGCCGAGGCGCTCGCGCAAACCCGGTCGGCGATTGCCGCGTGGACGCAGGCTCGCGCGGCGGACGACCCGGCACGTCAAGCGACAGCGCGGGCGGTCATGGTCGCGGCGAGTGATCGCGCCCAGGCTATCCGCGCCGAGGCCAAGACCGCGCTGCTGGCCGCGGACCCGCGCGCGAAGACCAAGGACTCCGACTACGTCTTCATCACGTTCATCGTGACGCAGCTGCCACACGGGGTGGTCGGCTTGCTGGTCGCCGCGCTGTTCGCGGCCGCGCTCTCGTCGAAGGCCGCGGAGCTGGCCGCGCTGGGAACCACGACGACGATCGACGTCTGGCGCCACTTCCGGCCCCTCGCCGCTGCCGACGAGGCGCGCAACATGCGCGTGGCGCGACGCTTCACGGCGCTCTGGGGCATGTTCGCGGTGGCCTTCGCGCTCTTCGCCGGGTTTGCGGAGAATCTCATCGAGGCCATCAACATTCTG
>QHSO01000324.1 GCA_003220475.1 Candidatus Rokuibacteriota bacterium
CTCGGATCACGCACCGCTCGTCATCGACCTCGACGAGCCGGGCCACGCGTTCGATGCGGGCTGGACGGGCGCGGACGAACGCACGGCCGCGCGTCGGGGGCGCTGACTACTTCTTGGCTGGCTTCTCGTCGCCGGCGGTCTTGGCGTCGATGAACCGCACCGCCGCCATGCGCCCCGCTTCTTGCGCCGCCTTCTCGTTCTGCGAGGTGGTGTTGTAGGGCACGAGCTCGGCGTTCTTGTCGCCGGACTTGCCCGGCGGCCAGGCCTCGACCAGCGCCGACCACGCACGGCCCGTCGAGCGCGTGATCACGCGGATCGTCCACCCCTTGTATTCGGTCTCGAGCGGTTTCAAGCGAGAATCTCACGCAGCCGCATCAGTTCCGCGCGGCCGTCCATGTAATCGCCCATCTTCCGTCCGAGCGTCCGCATGTGCTCGGTCTTCCGATGGGCCTCGAACGCCGCGTCGTCCACGTAGCGCTCCATGAACACGTAGGTTCCCGCGGTCTCCGCGCGATGCAGCACGTACAGCGTGCAGCCGGGCTCCTGGGTTCTGACCTTCTCAACCAGCTGCTTGGCCAACGTCTCGAACTCCTGCTCCATCCCCGCCTTCACCTTGAGCGTCGCGACGATCCCGAGCATTCACGGCCTCCTCGCGCCCAAACTATAGCAGCGTCCATGGACAGCGCGGTTGTCTGCTGGTATCTATGAGCACCGGGAGGGCGCCGTGAGCGAACACCATCACGATCATGATCACGACCACGAGCACGACGATCGTCCCGGGCCGCACGGGGCGCCGCTCAGCGATGTCCAGTTGCGCGTGCGCGCGCTGGAATCGCTGCTCGTCGACAAGGGCCTCGTCGATCCCAAGGCGCTCGACACGCTCATCGACACGTACGAGACGAAAGTCGGCCCGCGCAACGGCGCGCGCGTCGTCGCCAAGGCGTGGCTCGATCCGGCGTTCAAGCAGCGGCTGCTCGCCGATTCGACGGCCGCCATCGCCGAGCTCGGCTATATCGGACGCCAGGGCGAGGACATGGTGGTGCTCGAGAACACGCCAAAGGTCCACAACGTCGTCGTGTGCACGCTGTGCTCGTGTTATCCGTGGCCGGTCCTCGGGCTGCCGCCCGTCTGGTACAAGTCCGGCCCGTACCGCGCGCGGACAGTGATCGATCCGCGCGGCGTCCTGCGCGAATTCGGCGTCGATCTCGCCGACGACGTCGAAGTCCGCGTGTGGGACAGCACGGCCGAGCTGCGCTATCTCGTCTTGCCCGAGCGGCCCGTCGGTACCGAGGGCATGACGGAAGAACAGCTCGCCGATTTCGTCACGCGTGATTCGATGATCGGGGTCGCCCGCGTGAACCCGCCTCGGCGATGAACGGCATTCACGATCTCGGCGGAATGCACGGCTTCGGGCCGGTCGATCCCGAGCCCAACGAGCCCGTCTTCCATCACGAGTGGGAACGCCGTGCGTTCGCGCTGAACCTTGCCACGGGCTTCCTCGGCCGCTGGAACATCGACATGGGCCGCTACGCGCGCGAGCACATGCCGCCCGCGGAGTACCTCGCCACGACATATTACGAGCACTGGCTCTACGGCCTCGAGCGGTTGCTCGTGGAAAAAGGCCTGGTCACGGCGAACGAGCTCGCCACGATGCGGCAGAACGGGCGCGCGCAGGGCTTGAGGGCCATCGCCGTCGAGGACGTGCCGATGATGCTGCGTAACCGCCGGGCGGCCCGCATGGGGGATCGCCTCGCGCCTCCGCGCTTCAAGGCCGGCGACCGCGTGCGCACGAAGAACCTGCACCCGACGGGCCACACGCGCCTGCCGCGTTACGCGCGCGACAAGATCGGCGTGGTCGATCGCGATCACGGCGTCTTCATCCTGCCCGACGAGCACGCGAAGAGCGGCACGAAGGTGCCTGCGCACTGCTACGCCGTCCGCTTCGAGGGCCCCGAGCTGTGGGGACCTCACGCCGGTCCGCGCGATGCGGTCTACGTCGATTGCTTCGAACCGTACCTGGAGCCGGCGCCGTGAGTCTGGAGCCGGCCTCGTGAGCGCCGCGCGCGCCGACCTCGACGTGCTGCCCGCGATCCCCCGCGACGCCGAGGGGCCGGTCTTCCGCGCGCCGTGGGAGGCCCAGGCGTTCGCGATGGCGGTGATGCTCCACGAGCGCGGCCACTTCACGTGGAAAGAGTGGGCGAATCGGCTGGCCGGCGAAATCGCCGCCGCGAAGACGGGCGGCGAGCCCGACGACGACGCCGCACGGCCAGCCGATCGAGCTGCCCAGTACGCGCGACTGACCGCCGTAGCCCTATCGGAAAAGCTTCCACTTTAGAATTCCGCGCTTCGCGAACGCGCAGCGGGAACTTTCTGCGATGGAGTGAGTTTCACGGATCGCCCGAGCTGTGTTGTGGTCCGCAACCGACGAGCAGCGACCTCAAGCGCGGAGGCCACCATGCGTCGCTTCGCCATCATCCACGGCCTGACGATTTTCCTGCTTCTTCTCGCGGCTTCCTGGACCGACGCCGCCACTTTCGATTTTTCTGCCACTTTGAGTGGGGCGTTCGAGGTTCCCGCGAATAGTTCGCCCGGGACGGGGTCCGCTCACGTGACGTTCGACAACGTGGCTCACATGCTGCACGTCCAGGTGACGTTCAGCGGATTATCGTCGACCACCACCGCATCACATATTCACTGCTGCGGGCCACAGAGTACGAATCTCCTGGTCGCCACGACAACGCCGACATTTCCCGGCTTTCCGCTGGCGGTGACGTCCGGAACTTATGACCAGACGTTCGATACGACGCTCGCGTCGACCTACAATCCCGCATTCGTCACGGCCCACGGCGGGACGACGGCGAGTGCGGAGGCAGATCTGTTCGCGGGGATGGTCGCGGGGCTGTCGTACCTCAACATCCACACGATGGCGCTCCCCGGCGGTGAGATTCGAGGCCCCCTAGTGACCCCCGAGCCGGGAACGCTGCTGCTGCTGGGGGCGGGGCTCGCCGGCCTGACGCAGCGGCTGCGGCGGAACCGCCCCGCTAGCTAGCCGCGCGGACGCCGCTGGGGTGTCGTCGGAGTTTACGGTCGCCGTCTGCCTTAGAGCCGCTTGTCCTCGCGCAGGCGGACGATCGAGCGGTCGAAGGCGTCGATGACCATGTCGACGTCCTTTTCGCTCATCGCGCCGTTCATCCAGCCGTGGGAGGCGCCGCGGCTGTAGTCCACGCCGTTGAGCAGCATGGCCAGGTGCAGCACGCCGCCGAGCGGACCCATGCCGCGATCTAGCCGCGTGACGTCCATGGTATAGGTCGGGATCCCCAGCTCCTGCGCCGTGGCGCCAAGGTGGATGCGGAAGATCGACGACGTCCCGTACACGCAGCCGACGACCCCGCGCGTTTTCAGCACGTCGTTCATGCCCGCGCGCAGCCGGTCGCCGAGGCGATTGAGCTCGCGCTGCACCTCGCCCGTCTTGAGGATCTCGAGCGCCGCGACGCCGGCGGCGGCGATCAGCGGCGTGCCGCTGTACGTGCCCTGGTCGGCGACGCGCCGCGTGCGATCGCGCTTCGCATCGCCCGTCAGCGTGATCGCGTCGAGCAGGTCCGCGCGCCCGACCAGCGCCGCGCCGGGCAGCCCGCCCGCCACCGCCTTGGCGAGGCACGTCAGATCGGCGGTGACGCCGTAATATTCCTGCGCGCCGCCCGGGGCCATGCGGAAGCCGGTCACGACCTCGTCGAAGATCAGGATGACGCCG
>QHSO01000166.1 GCA_003220475.1 Candidatus Rokuibacteriota bacterium
AGCGTGGCGCCGAGCAGGAGAAACACGATCGTGCCGATGGCGGTTCGGCTCAGCCCGGGGAGACCGCCCACGAGCACGCGCCCGAGCCAGGGCGCCGCGCCGCTGGTGTCGAGCGCGTGGGCGAGCGAGATCGAAGCGCCGATCACGAAGAAGTTCGCCCATCCCACGCCGCGCTCGAGATCGCCCCAGCGGAGCGGGCCGATGCCGGGGGTCAGCAGCGCCGCGAACGCGAGCAGTGCCGGAATCGCCGGGTCGAGATGATGCACGGGATCCGTCAACCAGAGCGCCGACGCGCCGAGGATGATCGCGAGCGTCCGCCACTCCACGCCCGCGATCGGCCGGCGTGGCTGCCGCTCGGGTAACGGCAAGTCACGGCTGAATCCACGGCGGTAGCGGATCGCGATCAACAGTCCGCCGAGCACGAGGATGACCCAGTAGGGCACGGCCATGAGGGTGAGCCAGCCGGTCCACGAGATTCCGCCGATGATCGCGGCGCTCATCACCGGCGTGATGCCGCCGGTGAGCAGCGCCGTGGATGCGAGCCGGTTGATCGACGACAGCGCGAGCATGACGGCCTTCGCGATGTCGGCGCCGCGCGGCACGCGGCCGAGCGCGAAGACCTCGTCGTAGATGTGGATGAGGATGCCCGAGCGCGTGGTCGCCGAGGGCAGCACGAAGGTCAGCACGGAGAACGCGAGCACGCGCTGCACGTACACGGCGAGGCCGCGGCCCCGCGCGCGCTCGAGAATCGTGCGCGCCAGCCGCTCCGCGAGGCCGCTCTTGACCACGGCCGCGCCCATGGTGAGCACGCCGACCAGGAAATAGGGCACCGGATTCGCGAAGCCCTGCAGCGCCGCGCGCATCGTGGTCGTGGCGCCGGTCAGCGGCAGCAGCGCCACGGCGAGCAACGCGGTGACGCCGGGCTCCAGCCTCTCGCTGGTCCATAGCACGATCGCGATCAGCATGACCAGCAGCGCGCGCTGGCCCGCAAGCGGCAGGTCGGGCACGAGTGGCGGCAATGCCAGGGCCAACACGAGCGCCGCCAGCGTCGCGACGGTGGGCGCGCGGCGGCTCAGGGCTTCAGGTACGAGTAGTGCTCGACCGACTGCAGGCGCGCCACCTCTGCGACGCCCGAGGGAACGATCTTCGCATCCGGCACGACCCGCGACGACTCGATGTTGCGTCGCTCGAGGGTGAAGCGGCAGATGCGGAACTCGACGCCGCGCAGCGCCAGCTCGTCGATGTCCGTCACGAACGGGCTGCCGCTCGGCGTCTTGGCCTCCTTGAGCAGAAAGTCGATGCCGCGGCCGTGGGCGACGACGACGATCTTCGCCGTCGGATCCACCGAGAGATGATTGCGGATGTTCGTCATCGCGCGCGTGGCCTGCTCGAGACCCTCGTTGACGTGGTACACGACCTTCACGGGCTCCGCGGCGGTGGCCAACATCGCCAGCGTCAGCGTCAGCACCACGGCCGCCAGCGCGCGGGCCATCCTCAGCGCGCCCCGGCGCTCTGCCAGCGCACGTGTCCGACGAAGAACGGCCCGAGCGTCTGGAGATACTGTGACGTCTGGACGGTCTTGCGCATCGTCTGCACCAGGTGCGAGAGCGGATGCAGCTCGCGTCCGATGAGGCCGATGACGAAGTCGTTGTCGTGCACGTCCAGGCCGTGACACGCCAGCCGCACATCGTGCGCGAGATCCGCGTCGCCGTAGGCGCGGCCCAGGATCGAGTGCTCGCGGATGATCTCTCCCTGCTCCTTGGGCGAGAGCCGCCCGAAGGCGCCGGTGCGGCGGAGCGGATACCAGATCGCCCACGGCCACGCCGCATTGAGCACCGTGCGTCGCGGGCGCCGGAACAGCCATTCCTCGAGATCCTGCTCGAAGCCGGAGGCGTACGTGCGGCCGAGCATCGTCAGCTCGGACCGGAGCGAGAGTCCGGCGAACGCCTCGGCGTTGAGGAGATCACGATAGGCGCCGACCAGGCCGACAGGATCTTCGCTCATCGCGAGCACGCCGACGCCGCGCGGGTCGTTGACGTCGTCGTAGAGCACGGCCTCGAGGCGGCTGGTCTCCAGCGCGGTGACGAGCGGCTTGGGATCCGTGGAGCCGGTGAAGACCTGAAGCTGCATGAACAGGCGGCGCTCGGCGTACTGTCCGCCGGCGCCCCGCTCACGAACGTCGGCCTTGACCTCCGCGTGCGGCGGTGTCGCGGACGGACGCTCGGGCTCGGCGCCCGTTGCCACTCAGCCTCCGCGCGTGTGCATCTCGAGGTGCGGATCGCGCTTGAGCCCGCCCACCTGGATCAGCGGTGTCCGCTGGCCCAGGGCCAGTCGGTCCTCGGCGCCGCGGTCGGTGCGCGCCGTCCACCCGCCGGTGATCAGCCCCGTCAGCTGTGCGTTGGAAGCGCCACCGCGCAGCGGGCCGCGCAGATCCAGTCCGCGCATCGCGTACAGGCAGAGATACCAGAGACCGTCGGCGGTGAGCCGGCTGCGATCGCACGCCGCGCAGAACGGCGCGGTCGTCGACGAGATGATGCCGAACACGGTGCCGTCGGAGAGGCGGAAGCGGTCGGCCGGCGCCGTGGAGTCCTCGACGACGGGCTCGATCCGGCCATACCGCCGCTCGAGCCGCTCGAGCATCTCCTTGCGGCTCATGACCTGATCGAACGACCACCGGGTCGCGCCGCCGACGTCCATGTACTCGATGAACCGCACCTCCGCCGGCACGCGCTTGCCGTACTCGATCAGGTCGGCGAGCTCGTCGTCGTTGATACCGCGAATCACCACGGTGTCGAGCTTCGTGCCGGTGAAGCCCGCGCCCGGGACCGAGGCGATGCCCTCGAGTACTTGCGCGTGCGTGTCGCGTCGGGTGAGCGCGACGAAGCGCTCGGGCCGCAACGTGTCGAGGCTGACGGTCACGCGGTGCAGTCCCGCGGCGCGCAACGCCGGCGCGGCGGCGGCGAGCAGCACCCCGTTGGTCGTGATCGCCAGGTCTCGCAGCGCGGGCTTGGCGGCGAGCAGGCGGATCAGCGCGGGCAGATCCCGGCGCAGAAGCGGCTCGCCGCCCGTCAGCCGGACCTTGTCGACGCCGAGCTCGATGAAGACGTCGACGAGCCGGCTGATCTCCTCGAAGTGCAGAATTTCCTCGCGCGGCAGCCACACGTATTCTTCTTCGGGCATGCAGTAGCCGCAGCGCAAATTGCACCGGTCGGTGACCGAGACGCGCAGGTTCCGAAGACGCCGACCACGCGTGTCGAGCACCGGCGTCGTCATGCCGCTCACGCCGTACCCGCCAGCGCCGGCTCGGCGGCCAGCGCGCGCTCCCACTCGCGCACGAGGCCGACCTTCTTCACGCCGACGTCGAAGTGATCCCACGGCAGTCGCTCGCTGACGGAGCGCGCGCGCGTGGTGTAGAAGTCGGCGTCGCCCGTCCATTCGCGCAGCGCGCGACGCCACTCGCCCTCCAGCCGCGCCGCGAGCTCGAGGAAGTCGCCCACGCGCCGATCGCCGCGCGCGAGCAGGGCCTGCAGCGCCGCCTCGCGCGGGTTTTCGTGCAGGACGCGAGTGTTGGAGAACGTTCGCACGCCGCGCTTGATGGTCTCGAGCTTGGCGCTGAGCGACTCCACGCCGTCGAACGGCGCCCACTGGAACGGCGTCCACGGCTTGGGGACGAACGACGAGATCGACAGCGTGAGCTTGCCGAACGGCTTGCCGGCCGGATCCAGCACGCGCAGTCGCTCGAGCATCCGGCCGGCCAGATCGGGAATGGCCGCGACGTCCTCGGCCGTCTCCGTCGGCTGACCGATCATGAAGTAGCACTTCAGATTCGGAATGCCCCGAGCGCGCACGAGGTCGCAGGCGGCCATCAGCTGCTCGTCGGTGATGGCTTTGCGGATCGCGCGGCGCAGGCGCTCCGTGCCCGCCTCCGGCGCCATCGTCAGCGTGCGGTGGCCGCCGCGCGCGAGCGACGCGACGAGATCGTCCGTCAGGCTGTCGGCGCGCAGCGACGAGATCGACAGCTCCATGCCGTTGTCCTCGACGACTTTCAGTAATTCGCCGATCCACGGATAGTCGGACACGCACGCGCCGACGAGGCCGATCCGCTTCTCACCCTGCGCGGCGAGATCGGCGATGGTATCTCTCAGCGCGGCCACGCTGCGATGTCGTACCGGCCGGTAGACCTGCCCTTCGAGACAGAATCGGCAGCCGCGACCGCAGCCTTTGCCGACCTCGAGCAGCGCCATGTGGCCGTACTCGGCATTGGGCGTCTTCACGGCGGCGACCGTGCGGAAGGCGTCGACCTGCTTGAGCCGACGCTTCACGACGATCGCGGGCGCGCCCCGGTCGGGCCGCGCCTCGTCGATGGTGCCGTCGGCCGTGTAGGCGACGTGATGGCGCTCGGGCACGTAGACACCCTCGAGGCGCACGAGGCCGTCCAAAAACGTCTCGCGGTCGCGGTAGCCGTCGCGATAGGCCTGCATCAGCTCGCCGACCAACTCCTCGCCCTCACCGACGACGATGAAGTCCATGAACGGTGCGATCGGCTCCGGATTGGAGAACGCGCAGACCCCGCCCATGAGCACGAGCGGATCGTGCGGCCGGCGGTCGCGGGCGCGCAGCGGGATCTTCGCCAGATCGAGCAGGCGCAGGACGTTGATGTAGTCGCCCTCATAAGTGACCGAGAAGCCGATCATCTGGAAATCGGTCAGCGGGCGCTGCGACTCGAGCGACAGCGGCGGCGTCGATGTCCGCCGCATCTCCTCGAGGTCCGCGGGTTCGGGCATGAACACGCGCTCGCAGACCACGTCGGGCAGCGCATTGAGATGGCGATAGATCGTCTGGAAGCCGAGGTTCGACATCCCGACGGCGTAGGTGTTGGGATAGACGAGCGCGATCGAGACGCGGCCGCCCCAGTCGCGGTACACGGTCCCCTGCTCGGCGGCCAGCAGTAATTGTGCTTTTTGCTTAAGTTTCCAGGACATCCGGATCAGTCTACCACGCCGAAGGGCTCAGCCCTTGATCACGCCGAGCGGCTTCAGCCGGGCCACGCGCGTCGAGATGCCGAAGCCGTGGACGACATCGACGACCTCGCGCACGTCCTTGTAGGCCTCCGGCATCTCCTCCGCCAAGGACTGGTGGCCGGCCGCACGCGCGACGACGCCACGCTGCGCGAGCTCGTCGACGATCCGCCGTCCGCGCGCGGCCTTCACCGCCGCCGTGCGACTCATCACGCGACCGGCGCCGTGGCACGTCGAGCCGAAGGTCTCGCGCATCGCCGTCTGCGTGCCGACGAGCACGAACGAGTACCGCCCCATGTCGCCCGGCACGATGACGGGCTGGCCGGGAAACGCGCGCGTCGCCCCCTTGCGGTGCACCAGCAGGCGCCGCGTGGCGCCGTCCACGCTGTGCTCTTCCTCCTTCGCGATGTTGTGCGCCACGTCGTACACGACGCTCATCTCGAGATCCGCGGGTGCCGTGCCGAGCACGCGCTCGAACACGCGCCGCGCCGCCTCGGCCAGCACCTGACGGTTGGCAAACGCGAAGTTCGCCGCGCCGCGCATGGCAGCGAGATAGGCGCGCGCCTCGGGCGAGTCGATCGGTGCGCACGCGAGCTGGCGGTCCGGCACGCTGATGCCGTAACGGGCCATCGCGCCCCCCGCCGTCCGCACGAAGTCGGTGCACACCTGATGGCCGATCCCGCGCGAGCCGGTATGAATCATGAGCGTGACCCCGCCCGCATGCAGACCGAGTCGTTCGGCGACGGCCGCGTCGTACACCTCGTCGACCGTCTGCACCTCGACGAAATGATTGCCGGAGCCGAGGGAACCGAGCTGGCGCATGCCGCGCTCGATCGCCTGGCGCGAGACGGCGTCGGGATCGGCGCCGGCAATCGCGCCCGACGATTCGATGGACTCGAGATCCTCGCGGGTGCCGTGCCCGCGCGCGACGGCCCACGCCGCGCCGTCGGTCATCACGCGGCCGAGCTCGCGCTGGTCGAGGTTGACCGAGCCGCGTCCACCGACGCCCGTCGGCACCGCCGCGTAAAGCGCCTCCACCAGTGCGGGCAGCCGTGACGTCAGCGCCGCAGCCTCGAGGCCGGTGCGCATCAGCCGCACGCCGCAATTGATGTCGAAGCCGATCGCGCCCGGACTGACGACGCCGCTTCGTACATCGGTGGCGACGACGCCGCCGACCGGCAGCCCATAGCCTTGATGGATGTCGGGCATCGCGAACGCCGCGCGGACGATGCCCGGCAGCGTCGCGCCATTGGCGAGCTGCGCGAGCGCGAGATCCGTGCGGATCTGTCGCATGAGGCGCTCGTCGGCCACGACCAGACCCGGCACCCGCATGCCGGGCGCGGCGTCAGGCGGAATGCGCCAGAGGTAAGGACCGATCTTCTCGACGTGCATCGCCGACCACCGGCGCGTCGCTCAGCTGGCGGGCACGGGGGTCGAGCGGCGACGCGTCCACGCCAGCCCGATCACCGCGACGAGGATGCCGATCACGCTCGCGAGCTGCGGCACGCGGAACTGCCCGAGCCAGAAGCTGTCCAGACGCAGCGCCTCGATCGCGAAGCGTCCGATCGAATAGAGGCCGATGTAGCAGAAGAAGAGCGCGCCCGGATGCTCGCGCAGGCGCGGCCGCAGCCACATGACGAGCGTGAGGAACACGGCGAAGTCCCACAGCGACTCGTAGAGGAACGTCGGATGGAAATACTCGTACTGCGTGACGCCCGGCGGCCGATGTCCCGGCGAGATGTAGAGCTTCCACGGCACGTCGGTCGGCCGGCCGAACGCTTCTTCGTTGAAGAAGTTCCCCCAGCGTCCGATCGCCTGGCCGAGCGCGATCGAGGGGGCCGCGATGTCGAGACCTCGGAGGACCGGAAGCCGCCAGCGGTACGCCAGCCACGCGCCGACGAGGGGACCCAGGATCAGCCCGCCGTGGATCGCGAGCCCGCCCTCCCAGACGGCGATGATCTTCCATGGGTACCGGCCGTAGTAATCCCAGTTGAAGAGAACCTCGTAGAGCCGCGCTCCCACGAGGCCCGCGAGGATCGCCCACTGCCCGCAGCTGATGATGTCGTCGGCCGGCAGGTGGTCGCGTCTGGCCTGACGATGGCCGAGCCAGAGGCCGG
>QHSO01000167.1 GCA_003220475.1 Candidatus Rokuibacteriota bacterium
AGATCACCTCGACGCCGGCGAGCCCGATCGCGGCACCGAGCACCGCCGCCTTCGCGCGGTCGGCGAGCCAGCCCGACAGCGGCTGGTGCAGCAGCCCATAGCGACGCGGCAGCACCCACGACGAGACCCAGGCGAGTGGCAGACCGAGCAGTGTGTGACCGGCCCCGATGGCCGACGCGACGATGGCGACCTGAACGGGCGCGCTCGCCGTCAGACGCGCGGCGAATGCGGCCACAGCCGCGCCGCCGCCCGCGAACGCGAGGGCCGCCAGGTAGAAAGCGCTCAGCGCCAATCGCGTCAGGCTCAGCCACAGCTGCAGACGGTGATAGCGCGCGGAGTCCTGCTCGATCATGCGGCGATTGTACACAGCGCGCGACCGCGGCATACTCGCCGGACACGCAAACCGGGCGGCCCATAACTCGGCTGCTACAATGAACGGGCGTTCAATCAGTCATTTTGGCGTGTAAGAGGAGCCCCATGTTCGACTCCGTCGAGGACGTCCAGCAGCGCTTCAAGAGCGCCCGGTACATCGCGAGCCGGCGCATCTCCACCGTCGTTTATCTGTCAGAGCGCATGGGACGTCCCGTCCTCATCGAGGGACCGGCCGGCGTGGGCAAGACGGAGCTGGCGAAGACGCTCGCGGAGATCACGAACCGGCCGCTGATCCGCCTGCAGTGCTACGAAGGTCTCGACGAGGGCAAGGCGCTATACGAATGGAAGTACGCCAAGCAGCTGCTCTACACGCAGCTCCTCAAGGACCGGATCGGTGAGCTGATCGCGGACGCGCCGTCGCTGCCGGACGCCGTCGCGCGCATCGCGGGTCAGGACGACGCGTTCTTCTCGTATCGCTTCCTGTCGCAGCGCCCGCTGCTGTTGGCGATCCAGTCCGACCAGCCGGTGGTGTTGCTCATCGACGAGATCGACAAGGCCGAGCCGGAGTTCGAGGCGTTCCTGCTCGAGGTGCTCTCGGACTTCCAGGTCTCCGTGCCGGAGCTCGGCACCGTGAAGGCCAAGCACATCCCGCTCGTCGTGCTGACGTCCAACAACGCGCGCGAGCTCTCGGACGGCCTCAAGCGGCGCTGCCTGCACCTCTTCATCGACTTTCCGGCACCGGCCGAGGAGCTCGAGATCATCCGGCTCAAGGTGCCGGAGATCCCCGCCAAGCTCGCGTCGGCGGTGGTGGCCGCGGTGCAGAAGATCCGCTCGCTCGAGCTGCGCAAGCCTCCCTCGGTGTCGGAGTCGCTCGACTGGGCGCGCTCGCTCGTGATCCTCAACGCGCAGACGCTCGATCCCGCGGTCGTCGAGTCCACGCTGACCATGCTCCTGAAGTACGAGAAAGACCTCGAGCGGGTCAAAGGCGCGCTGGACAAAGTCCTTGCGCAGTAATTCCCCGACCGTCGAGCGCCGGAGCCCTGCGAAGGCGCTCCGACGGCAATAAGATGGACGAGCGGATCCTGGAGTTCATCGGCGACCTGCGGCGGGCCGAGCTGCGCATCTCGCCCTCCGAGGCGCTCGACGCGCTCGCCGCCAGCGCCGAGGTCGGCCTCTCCGATCGCGAGACGTTCAAGGCCACGCTCGCCGCGACCCTCGTCAAGGAGTCGCGCGACCTCGACACGTTCGACCGGCTCTTCAACCTCTACTTCCTCGATCTCGAGGCCCTCGGCGAGGGCATCAAGAAAGCGCTCGGGCCCGAGGATCCGCGTGTCCAGGACCTGCTCGATCGACTGGTCGACGAGGAGGGGCTCGAGCTCGACGACCTGACCGAGCTGCTGATGCGTGGCGAAGGCAGCGAGATGGAGATGGCCATCCGCGCCGGCGGGCAGAACGCCGGTCTCGAGCGGCTGATGTACTTCCTGCAGGTCGGCTACTTCTCCCGCAAGATCCAGGACAAGTTCGACTGGTCGGCGATCGAGCGCGACATCGAGAAGATCATGCGGATGCTCGAGGCCAAGGGGCTCGATCCCGGCCAGCTCGCGCGCATCCGCAACTACCTCGAGCTGCGGCTCGAGGCGTTCAACCGCATGATCCGCCAGCACGTCGAGCGGGAGCTCGAGCGCCGCGCCTATCGCCAGGGCGAGAAGCTCACGCGCGAGGTGTTGTCCGACAAGCCGCTGTTTGCGCTCACGCCCGAAGAGGTCGCGCAGATGAAGAACGTCGTCGCGCGGCTGGCGCGCAAGATCAAGGACGCGCTCGCGCTGCGGCAGCGGCAGGAGCAGCGGGGACGCCTCGACACGCGGCGCACGATCCGCAAGAGCCTCTCCTACGGCGGCGTGCCGATGGAGGTCTTCCTCAAGCGACGCCACCGCGAGAAGCCCAAGCTCATCACCATCTGCGACGTCTCGGACTCGGTGCGCAACGCCTCACGGTTCATGCTGCAGCTCGTGTGGAGCCTGCAGGAGTGCTTCAGCCGCGTGCGGTCGTTCGTGTTCGTCTCGGAGATCGCCGAGGTCACGCAGGCCTTCGCGACCTATCCCGTGGAGCGCGGCATCGAGTGGGCGCTGAAGGCCGCGCCCGTCGACTATCACTGCCGCTCGGACTTCGGCTACGCCTTCAGCCGTTTCGCCAACACCGAGCTGGAATCCCTGGACCGAAAGACGACGATCCTGCTCCTCGGCGACGCACGGAACAACTACAACGATCCTCAGGCGTGGGCGCTGCGGCTGATCCGCGAGCGTGTGAAGGGCATCATCTGGCTCAACCCCGAGGGGCAGTGGGGATGGGGCATCGGCGACAGCGTGATGCCCATGTACGCGCCGTCGTGTGATCTCGTGCGCGAGTGTCGCACCATCGGTCAGCTCGGCGAAGTGGTCGACAATCTCGTGCATCACTGGTGGCGCCGCGGCCGCTGATGGCCTGATCGTTGCACAACGGTCAGGGCGATGCGCCACTTCGTGATCGGCGTGCTGCTCGCCCTCGCCGTCGCGTTGCCGCTGACGTTCGTGGCCCCGCCCACCGTTCCCGCCGAGGGTGACTGCCGCCCGATCGAGGATTTCGCGCACGCGCAGATCGGCGAGTTTCCCAGCGACTGGAAGGCGCGCAAAGAAACGGGCAAGTCTGTGTACTCGGTTCAGGAGGAGGGCGGCAAGCGCTTCCTGCGCGCGGTGTCGAGGAAGGTCGGTATCCAGGCGGCGCGCGAGGTGCAGAGCTGGGATCTCACGACGTATCCGATCCTCGCGTGGTCGTGGCGGCCGCGCGAGTTTCCGAAAGGCGCCGACGAGCGCGACGAGCGCCGCAACGATAGCGTGCTCGCGGTCTACATGCTCGTGCCGCACTCGCGCGTGGCGGGGCCCAAGGCCGTGAAGTACATCTGGAGCGAGAAGGTTCCGGCCGGCACGCGCCTGGCGTCCAATGGCGGCCTCACCCAGGTACGCGTGCTGCGCAGTGGCACCGAGGGGCGCGGCGAGTGGCGCCAGGAGAAGGTGAACGTGCTCGAAGACTACCGGCGATACTTCGATGCGAAGGAGCCTCCGAAGCCCATCGGCATCGCCGTGCTCACCGACTCCGACGAGACGAAGTCCTCCGCCGCCGGCGACTACGCCGACTTCAAGGTCTGCCGGAACTGAGCGTTCCGGAACCGAGCCTGCCGGACCTGAGCGTCAGCGGCGCGGTCTGAACGGCGCGAGCGCCGTGCGCAGCGCGCCCAACGTATAGGGCTTCGCGATCACGAAGGCGACGTGGCTCGCCTCCTCGGCGCTGAAGTCCGCCGAGGACGTCCAGCCGCTGATCAAGCCGACGGGCAGATCCGGTTGGCGCGTCCGCAACGCGCGCGCGAGCTCCCAGCCGGTCATGCCGGGCATGCCGAGATCGGTGATGACGACGTCCACACGCTCGCCGCCATCGAGCACTGTCAGCGCCTCGCGGCCGCCGCCCGCCGTGAGCACGCGATGGCCGTCCTCGCCCAGCGTGTCCGCCAGCGCTTCGAGCACCGTCGGCTCGTCGTCGACGGCGAGAATCCTGAGCGGCGCCACCGGCCGCGGCGCGAGCGGCACCGTGTCGGGCGGCGGCGTCACGCCGGGGCAGGGAATGCGCAGCGTCACGACGGTTCCCTGGCCCTCGGTGCTCTGGATGTCCATCTCCCCGCGGTGGCGCTGCACGACGCCGAGGCTCACGCTGAGGCCGAGTCCGACGCCCTTTGGACCCTTCGTCGTGAAGAACGGCTCCAGCGCGCGCTGACGCGTGTCGGCGCTCATGCCGGCGCCCGTGTCGCCGAGCGAGCAATAGACCCAGCCGTCCTGGACCCACGTGCGGAGCGTGAGCGCGCCGCCCCCGGGCATCGCATCGAGCGCGTTGAGCACGAGGTTCATGAGGACCTCCCGCAACGGCGCGGGCTCACCCGCGACCACCACGTCCTCGCCCGGCTCGAAGCGGATGTCGACCATCGCGTTGTGCAGCTGGGCGGCATCCTGCCAGCGCGGACGCGTGAGCTCGATGACGTCGGCGGCGATCTCGTTGAGGTCCACGCGTGTTGTCTCGGCAACCGGTTGCGCGGCCGAGAAGCCGAGCACGCGGCGCACGACTTCGGCGGCGTCGCCGACGGCGCGCTGCGCGGTTTCCAGCGGCTTGCGCACCGCCACGTCCTGGGACCGCATCAGCAGCAGTTGCAGCCGACCCGAGACCACCGCCAGGAGGTTGTTGAGATGGTGCGCCATGCCCGAGGCCATCTGGCCGAGCGCCCGCACCGTCTCGCCCTCGACCAGCCGCGTCTGCGCGGTGCGCAGCTCCTCGACCACCTGCTGCAGCCGCTGCGTCGTCGATCGGGAGTCTTCGAGCAGCCGCGCGTTCTCCAGCGCGTACGCGACGTGCGCGATGAGCGTGCTGAGGAACTGCACGTCCATCGCCGAGAACGCGCGCGGGTCCAGCAGCGACGCGTCGCCCTTGGCGAGCTTGATGACGCCGGTGACGCGATCCTCGACTCGGATGGGCAGGCAGACGAGTCTGCCGGCCTCGGCGAGCTGGAGCTCTCCGAGCTGCGCCACCTTGCCCGCGACCCCTTCGCCGAGCGGCACCTCGGCGCCGACGGACACGTCGCCGTCGTCGCCGCGCGCGGCGACCACGCGCAACGTGCCGCGCTTGCGGTCCAGCAGCATGATCGAGCCGGTGGCCGCGCGTACCGTGCGCATCGTCCGCTCCAGCACGAGCGCGAGCAGCTGCTGCATGTTCGGCACGCGCGCCGCGAGCTCGACCACCTCGTTGAGGGCGCCGAGCTTGAAGACGAGATCCTCCAGGCGCTCGGTCGAGCCACGGAGATCGTCGAGCATGCGCGCGAAGGCAGTACCGATCTGGCCGATCTCGGTCACGCGCCCGATACCCGGGACGAGCGCGGTATCGGCGTCGCGCACCACGGCCTCGCCCGCGCCGACCAGCGAGCCGGCCAAACGGACGACGCGATCGACCATCACCCGGAAGACGATGAAGCCGATCACGGCGGTGGCCAACGCGACCAGCACCATGGCCTCGGCCTCGAACGACCACAGCGCACCGCTGCGGTGGAGGGCGAGCACGGTGACCAGCAGGGGCAACAGCGCAGCGAGTGCGAACACGATCGACGCCGCCTCGCGCAGGCCGACCGCGTCGCCGAAGATGCGGCCCAGCTTCATGCAGAACCATTGTAGGTGACCGGCCCGCCGCGACGGTCGATATGATGACGCCCTGACCCTGATGGGCGCCGCTAGTCGGGGTCGGCCGGCGCGCGCCGGCGCAGGCGCGCGCACTGGTCGACGTTGTCGGCGCGGGCGGTGAACCATATGTAATCAAAGGGCAGGTGTGGGCCGCTGCCGAAGCGGGCCGCGTAGTCGGCCGGCCGGGTCCAGCCCTCGGCGACCTCCACGAAGCCGACGCTGACCACGCGTGCCTCGGGCACCAATAGCGCCAGGACGCGCGGAACGCCGCGATCCGTGCGCACGTGACCGGCGCCCGCGATCAGCACCGCGCCATCGCGCTGGCCGGCCACGAGCCGCTCGGTCATCTCGGCGTCCCGTGCGCGCTGCGCCGTCACCATGCCGGGAACGAGCGTGTCGGGCAATGCCCCGCAGTGCGCGGCGCGGATTTCCTCTTCCAGCGCCGCCTGCTCCGCCGCCGGCCGGTCCAGGCCGTGCCGGCGCACGAGCGCGGGATCGAGCGCGGCAAGGTCGCCGCGTGTCACGGCGCGCGCCGCCGTCGCCGGAAGATTCGCCGCGACGATCGGCAGGCCGGCCGCGAGCGCCGTGTCGGCGATCGGCTGATAGAGCCGCCACGCGGGCCAGCCGGCGGCACGCCAGCCCACGGCCTCGCCGAGACCGGCGGCGTCGCGCGGCGCCGCTGCGAGATGACGCGCGAGCGCCGGCGCCTGCGTCGTGTCGAGCATTTCGAACGCGACCGCGGGCCGCCGGCCCGCGTCGACCATCCGCCGCAAGAGCCAGGCCTGGAACTGGTGGTGCTCGGGATGATCGTGACGCTCGCCGAGCAGCACGAAGCGGGCTCCGCTCACGGCCGTGCCGAGCGCGTCCAGCGTCACGAACCGGTCCTGCGCGACATCCCAGACGCGTCCGGTGAGCGGATGATCGTAGCCAAGCCCGGGGGCCGCGGGCTCCACCGCGCGCGCGACGGACGCCAGCGCGAGCACGAGCATGAGCGGCGCGATGCGGCGGGCGATCACAAAGCCAGCATACCTGCGCCGTGATAGCCTCCCCGGTATGACGGAATCGGGTCGGGCGAAACGCGCGCAATGACCGGCCGTGCGGAGCCACCCCGCATCTCGAACAGCCCACCCGCGGCCCAAGCCGGTCTCGCGGACCCCGCTACAACCCACCCCGCTACAATCGACCCGATCGAAGCCCTCTTCGACAAGGGCCTCACCGACGGGCTCCCGGTCGTCCCCCCGACGCGCGAGCGGGTCGATCGCGCCATCGAAGCGAGCGGGCGCGCCGCCGACGAGGTGGTCGCTCTGGTGCCGCCGAATTACGGACGCGCGACGGTGGAGAAGATCGCCGTCAACGCGGTGATGGCCGGCTGCCGTCCCGAGTATCTACCGGTCGTGCTCGCCGCGGTGGAGGCCGTCTGCGACGAGGCCTTCGACCTGCATGGCGTGTCGGCGACGACCAACGCGCCGGCGCCGCTCATCGTCGTGAACGGCCCGATCCGCCGCGCGCTGGACATCAACTGCGGCGCGGGCCTGTTCGGTCCCGGCTGGCGCGCGAACGCCACGATCGGCCGCGCGCTGCGACTGGTGTGTGTCAACGTGGGCGGCGCGCGACCGGGCGTCGTCAGTATGTCGACGTTCGCCCATCCCGGTCGCTACACGTACTGCATTGGCGAAAATGAGGAGGCGAGCCCGTGGGACTCGCTGGCCGTCGAGCACGGCTTCGCCGCGACCGACGACACGGTGGCTTTGCTCGCCGCCGACGCTCCGCTCACGGTCTACGATCAGCGCAGCCGTACCGCGCCGCATCTGCTCGCCACCGTCGCAGCGAGCATGGCGGTGATCGAGCACCATAAGATGACGCACTGGGGCGACACCCTGCTCGTGTTCTCGCCGGAGCACGCCGCCATCGTGGCCGGGGATGGCTGGTCGAAAGCCGACGTGCGCCGCTTCCGCTGATTCCGAAGTTCCGCGCGCCCGAGCACATCAAGATCCTCGTTGCGGGCGGCACCGCGGGCCGGTTCTCGGCGGTGGTGCCCGGCTGGACGTTCTCGAAGGGCAGCAATCTCGTAGTGAGGAGGATCCGATGACCGAGTATCTCGACCCCACCGATTCCGTCGCCGTGCCGCGCAAGACGGCGCCGCGGCCGGCCAGCCTCGACGGCAAGGTCGTGACCTTGCTCGACATCTCGAAGGCCAAGGGCGATCACCTGCTGGACCGGATCGAGGAACTGTTGCGCGAGCGCGCGACGCCGAAGGCCGTCGTGCGCAAGAAGAAGCCGACGTTCGCCCGGCCGGCGCCCGATCCGCTGCGCGAGGAGATCGTGGGCGGCACGGACGTGCTGATCGAAGCGCTCGCCGACTGAGGGTCCTGCACCACGTGCAGTGTGCACG
>QHSO01000015.1 GCA_003220475.1 Candidatus Rokuibacteriota bacterium
CTGCTCTGGTCCTACGGCGGCCGTGAAGTCGACCGCGACGGCAAGACGGTGCTCATCGACTCGTCAGAGACCGCGAAGGCCGTCGACTTCTGCCGGAAGTTCTACCAGGAGACGATGTTCGAGGACGTGCTCGGCTGGACGGACGTGAACAACAACAAGGCGTTTCTCGGCGAGCAGATCTCCTGCACCAACAACGCGTCGTCGATCCTCGTGGTCGCCAAGCGCGACTTCCCGGAGATCGCGAAGGTCACCGATCACGCGCTGAACCCGCAGGGGCCCAAGGGCCGCTATCACCTGCTCAACGCGCAGAGTCTGGCCCTGCTCTCTTACGCTCCCGACCAAGCGGCCGCCAAGGCGTTCTTGCGCTGGCTCTACGACGACAAGCAGCTGTCGCGCTGGCTCGCCGCCGGCGACGCGTACTACGCGCCGTTCCTGCACAGCTACGACAACCACCCGATGTGGCAGCCGGAGCCGCGCTACATGCCGTTCAAGGAGTCGCTCAAGACCTCACGGCCGCACACGTGGCCCGGGCCGCAGGGCACGGCGGCGTCGGAGAGCGTTGCCAAGTACGTCCTCGTCGACATGTTCGCCAAGGCCTGCCGCGGCGACTCCACGAAGGACGTCATCGCGACCGCCGCCTCGCAACTGAAGCAGATCTACAAAGCGAAATAGGCGATGGCCGTCGGACCCGCAACGCTCGCCCGGCCGGCCCCGGTCGAGGGTCGGCCGGTCACGCTGCGTGGTCTGCTCGAGCGCGAGGGCGTTTTCTCGTGGCTCATGCTGGCGCCTGGCGTGCTGTTCCTGCTCGCCTTCGTCGCCTACCCGTTCTTTTACGGCATCTTCCTGAGCCTTCAAGATCGCCGCGTCGCGAGCGAAGGCGTCTTCGTCGGCCTCGCCAACTTCCGCACGCTCGTTCGCGACGCCGTGTTCTGGCAGGTGACCGGCAACACGCTCAAATACGTCGCCATCACCACCGTGCTGAAGTTGACGGGTGGGCTCGCGATGGCGCTGGTGGTGAACCAGCGGTTCCGCGGGCGGAATCTGGTGCGGGCCGCCCTGCTGCTGCCGTTCATCGTGCCCACGGCACTCTCGACCGTCGCGTGGATGTGGATTCTCGACCCCACGTTCAGCGTCGTGAACTGGCTGCTCGTCCACGGCGGCCTGATCAGCAGCGGCTACTCGTGGCTGGGCAACGCATCGCTCGCGATGTGGTCGCTGATCGTCGTCAACACCTGGCGGGGCATGCCGTTCTACGGCATCACGCTGCTGGCGGGGCTGCAGACCATCTCGCCCGATCTCTACGAGGCGGCCTCCATCGACGGCGCGAGCACCGTGCAGCGATTCCTCTACGTGACGCTGCCGGTCATCAAGCCCGTGCTGATCATCGTCACGATGTTCTCGGTGATCTTCACGTTCGGCGACTTCCAGCTGATCTACGCCCTCACGCACGGCGGGCCGGCCAACGCCACCCACGTGTTCTCGACCTGGTCGTTCGACATCGGCATGTCGGCCGGCTTGCTCGGCATGGGCGCCGCGGTGGCCCTGGCCATCCTGCCCGCGCTTGTCGTGCTGATCATCGGCCTGACGATCTACCTGAGGCGGGAATGATTACGCCCGTCGCCCCTGCCCGACCGTCGGGCGCCGGAGGCCCTGCGCAGGCGCCCCGACGGCAAATACAATGATCGGCCCGCAGGGATTCTTAGCGCGGGCGCGAGCGCTGTACCTGCCGCTGGCGCTGCTGCTGGTCGCCATGCTGTTTCCCTTCTACTGGATGCTGATCACGTCGATCAAGCCCAACCGTGAGCTCTACAGCGCCAAGATCATGCCGCTCGTCGTCCACCAGCCGACACTCAAGCACTACATCGATCTGCTCTACGAGACGAATTTCCTGACGTGGACGTACAACACGATGCTGGTGGCGGTGGTGACCACACTGGCCTCCGTCGTGATCGCCACGATGATCGCCTACCCGCTCGCGCGGCTCCGGTTTCCGGGCGCGGCCGTCGTCGCCATCGGTATCGCGGCGACGTATCTCGTCCCCCAGCCGCTGCTGTTCATCCCGATGTCGGACATCATCAATCGGCTGGAGCTCGGCAACACGCTGACCGCGGTCATGCTGACGTACCCGACGCTGCTGATTCCGTTCTCGGCGTGGCTGCTCATGGGCTACTTCAAGAGCGTCCCGCGCGAGCTCGAGGAGGCGGCACGCATCGACGGCGCCAGCCGCTTCCAGGCCATGACCCGGATCGTGCTGCCGCTGTGCACGCCCGGGCTCCTGTCGGCCGGGATCTTCTCCTTCACGCTGGCCCAGAACGAATTCCTGTACGCGCTGATCTTCCTGGCCAAGAGCGAGGTGCGCACGGTGCCGATCGGGGTGGTGACCGAGCTCATCCGCGGCGACGTCTTTTACTGGGGCCAGCTGATGGCGGGGGCGCTGCTCGGCTCGATCCCCGTGGCGATCATCTACTCGTTCTTCGTCGACTACTACGTCGCCGGTCTCACCGCCGGCGCCGTGAAGAACTAGCGGACGCGCGCGGCCCTCATCCTTTCACCGAGCCCGCCGTGAGCCCCGCGACGTAGTACTTCACGAAGAACGAGTAGATCAGCACGACGGGCAGCGAGCCGAGGAGGGCGGCGGCCATGAGCTGCCCCCAGTAGAACGCGTCGCCGCGGATCAGCTCACCGGTGACCCCGACGGGGACGGTCCGGATCGTCGACGTGTTGAGGAAGAGGAGCGCGTACAGGAACTCGTTCTGGGCCAGCGTGAACGCGAAGATTCCCGCGGAGAGAAAACCCGGCGTGCACAGCGGCAGGATCACGCGGGTCATCGCGCGCCACCGGCTCGCGCCGTCGATCAGCGCCGCCTCCTCCAGCTCCTTGGGCACGGTCTTGAAGTATCCGATCAGCAGCCACGCACAGAAGGGCACGAGCAGCGTCGGATAGGTCAGCATCACGGCGCTCAGCGTGTCGCCGAGCTTCATCCGGTTGATCAGATCGGCCATGGGAACGAACAACAGCGTCTGCGGAACCAGGTACGTCACGGCGACGGTGATGGCGAGCAGGCCGGCGGCGGGAAAGCGCATCCGCGCGAGCGGGTACGCGAGCATCACGCCCAGCAGCAGCGAGATGATCGTCGAGACGGTGGCCACCAGCATCGTGTTGCCAATCCAGATGACGAAGTTCGACTCCTTGAACAGACCGATGTAGTGGTCGAGCGAGGGATGGCGGATCCAGAGCGGGTTGGCCGTGGGGTCGTAGAGCTCGGCGTTGCCCTTCAGCGAGGTGGCGGCCATCCACGCGAACGGAAACAGCGCGAACACGAACAGCACCGTCAGCGGCAGCCAGAGACCGAAGAACCGTCGCGACCAGGTGAGCTCGCCGACCACGTCAGCGGCGCCGCACGTACGAGCTCATCGCGAGCAGCACCACGCCGAGCACGGGCACCATGGCCAGCGCCGCCGCCGAGCCCATGCCCATCTGCCCGCTGCTCATGCCGACCGAGTACGCATAGGTCGCCATGAGATGCGTGGCGTTGGCCGGGCCGCCGCCGGTCAGGACATACACGAGCTGGAAGTCGAAGAACGTGAAGATGATCGAAAACGTCGTGACGATGAAGATCACCGGCATCAGCAGCGGCAGCGTGACGTAGCGGAAGCGGCCCCACCATCCGGCGCCGTCGATCGTGGCGCTCTCCATCAGCTCGTCGGGAATGGTCTGCAACCCCGCCAGGATCGTGATGCCGAAAAACGGCAGGCCGCGCCACGTGTTCACGAGAATGACGGAGACCATCGCGAGCGTGGGATTGCCGAGCCACGACGGCCCTTGCTTGACGAGGTCGAGGAACATCAGCAACCGGTTGAACAGGCCCATGCCCGGATCGAAGATCCACTGCCACGCCACCGTGCTGAGCACCGTCGGCACGATGAAGGGCAGCAGCAACAGCGCGCGAGTCATTCCCTTCAACCGGAAGTTCTGGTGCATCACGAGCGCCATGCCGAGGCCGCCCGCGAGCTTGAGCACGGTGGCGGCCGCCGTGAAGCGGAAGGTGTTCCAGACGGCCTGCCAGAAGATCGCGTCGTTGTAGAGGTTCAGAAAATTGTTGAGGCCGATGAAGGTGGCAGGCTGCGCGACTGGACGCCTGACGAAGCTCAGGTAGACGCCGTAGCAGAACGGGTAGCCCAGAAACAGCAGCAGGAACAACAGCGGCGGCGCCAGCATGAGCCAGCTGAACACGGCCTCGCGCTCCAGCCACTCGCGTAGCCGAAAGGCGCGCGCGCTCGGCACCGCGCGCGCGGCGGGCCGTGTCGCTTCAGCGACTCGGCTCATCTCTCATCCGAAGATCTGCTTGAGCCCCGTGACCGCCTCGGCGATGACGGTTTTCGTCGGCGTGCCCGTGCACGCCTTGGCGAACATGTCGATGACGATCCACTTGTTCACGACCTCGCCAAATCTACGATCCGCGGCCGCCGGCCAGGACACGAGCTTTCCGGTCTCGAGCACCTTCTGATAGGGCTTGAAGCGCGGCTCCTTGTTCCACTCCTCGTCCTTGTCGTAGGCGTGCAGGAACGGCGCGTGGTACATCTGCGCCGAGCGATACCACGCCGCCACCTGCTTGGGATCCATCAGCCAGCGCAGGAAGTGCTTGGCGGCGGCCGGATCCGGCGTGTGCGCGAAGATCCCGTGGGTGACCGGCACGAAGCTGTGGAAGCGTCCCTTGGGGCCCTTGGGGTTCAGCGCATGGTCGATGACCTTGCCCATGTCCGGCAGGTCGCGCTTGGCCGAGATCAGGATGGACATCGCATTGTTGGTGGCCGAAATCTGGCTCGTCAGGAACGCCTTGTTGTTGTGCGGGTCGAGCCAGCCGATGCAGTCGTCGAGGCACGCATCCTTATAGAGCTTGCGCACGTAGTCCACGGCGCGCGCCGTCTCGGCGGAGTCCAGGGTGACGGTCTTGCCGTCCTTGGCCACGACCTGCGCGCCGAAGCCCCAGAGCAACGGCAGAAGCCACGAGTTGTTGTCGGCGTAGCCGTGCCCCATGGACATGCCGTACGGATGGCCGGCCTTTTTCAGCTTGATGCCGACCTCGAGGAACTCCTCCCACGTGTCGGGGAACGTGGTCGCGCCCACCTGATCGAACCAGTCCTTGCGATACACCATGCACTGGCCGATGTTGCCGAAGGGCACCGACTTCCACTTGCCCTCCCACACCGACAGGCCCTCGATCTCCGAGTACCAGCCGCCCTGCTGCTTGCCCACGTCCTTGGCAATGTCGGAGACGTCGAGCAACCCCTCGCGGTAGAGCCATTCCTGCTGGACCCATGCCGCATCGACCGGCGCCTTGCTCTCGACGATCGACACCGTGCGCGGCACGGCCGAGCCGCCCGCGGCCACGATCTCGTAGACGACCTTGATGCCGGTCTCCTGCTGGTAGCGGGGGATCAGGACCTTGTTGAAGTGCTCGTCGAACTCCTTCACGTATGAGGACTCACGCAGGAACGTGATTTTTTCGGGCTTGGCCTCGGCCTTGCGCGGCCGCCAGCCGGCGCCCACGGTGGCACCGGCGGCGCCGACCGCGCCGAGCTTGAGGAAATCGCGACGGGACGTCGAGCCATCCGAGCCGTGGTTGCGCGCCATGTGTCCCTCTCCTGGAAGACCGATGTGGCGTTCGGGTCCTTCGATGCGCGTCACGATCTGCCGGAACGCTGATCGTGTCAAGTCCGAAGCTCTCCTTGCACCGCCCGACGGGGCGGTCTACCGTACTGCCGTGCGTTTCGCCGATCCCCGTTTCGAGCCCATCTGGGCCAAGGTCCGCGCCGGCACCCGTCTCGAGCGCGCGGACGGCCTGGCCCTGTTCGAGTCCGACGATCTCCTCGGCATCGGTCGCATGGCCGATCACGTGAAGTCGGGGCGCGAGGGGGACCGCGTCTACTTCGTCATCAACCGTCACATCACGCCCACCAACGTATGCGTGCTCTCCTGCGCCTTCTGTGGCTTCGCGCGGAAGCCCGGGCAGGCCGGCGCCTACGAGCACACGATCGAGGACATGGTCGCGATGGTGCGCGACGAAACGCGCGAGGTGCACATCGTCGGCGGCCACCATCCCGACTGGCCGTTCGAGTACTACGAGCGGATGATCCAGGCGATCCACGCCGCGCATCCCGCGGTGCAGATCAAGGCGTTCACCGCGGCCGAGATCGATTACTTCTGGCGCCGCTGGAAGATCGAGCCCAAGGACGCGCTCGGCCGCCTGAAGGCGGCGGGGCTTCAGTCCATGCCCGGCGGCGGTGCCGAGATCTTTTCGCCGCGGCTCGCCAAGCTGCTCAAGTACACGGGCAAGGCCGATCCCGAGCGCTGGTGCGAGATCCACGGCATCGCGCACGCGCTCGGCATTAGGACCAACGCGACGATGCTCTACGGCCACGTCGAGACGCTGCCCGAGCGCGTCGACCATCTGCTGCGGCTGCGCGACCAGCAGGACGCCTCCGGCGGCTTCGCGACGTTCGTCCCGCTCGCGTACCAGACGGCGGCGACGAAGCTCGTGGCGCGCCAGACGCCGCCCGCGGACAGCCTGCGCACGATCGCCGCCTCGCGACTGCTGCTCGACAACTTTCCGCACGTCGAGGCGTACTGGGTGACGCTCGGCGAGGAGACGGCTTCGATCGCGCTGCACTTCGGCGCCGACGACGTCAACGGCACGCTCGAGGACGAGCGCATCCAGCACCTGTCGGGCGCGCCGACGCCGGCGGGCGTCGCGCGCGAACAGCTCTTCCGCATGATCCGCGACGCCGGCAAGATCCCCGTCGAGCGCGACGCGCTCTACAACGTCGTGAAAGTCTGGGCGTGAACCAATCTTTGCCCGACCGTCGGGCGCCGGAGCCCTGCGAAGGCGCCCCGCCGGCAAATAGAATCGAGCTCGCGCACTCTTCGCCCGACCGTCGAGCGCCGGAGCCCTGCGAAGGCGCTCCGACGGCAAATCAGAAAAACGGCGCCACCGGGCTCGCCGGGCGCATCGACCGCGCGGAGGGCCGCCATCTCCTGACCGGCGCCCCGCTCCTAGAGGTCGGCGCGCGCGCCAGCGAGGCGCGATTCGCGCGGTGGCCCGACAACGTCGTCACGTTCGTGATCGACAGCAACCCGAACTACACCAACGTCTGCGTGACCGACTGCCAGTTCTGCGCGTTCTACCGCAAGCCGGGCGACCGCGAGGCGTGGACGCTCACGGTCGACGAGGTGCTCGCCAAGGTCGAGTCCGCCGCGACCAAGGGCGCCACCACGGTGCTGCTGCAGGGCGGCCACAACCCCGCGCTCCCGCTGGACTACTACCTGACGCTGGTGCGGGAGACGCGCAAGCGGTTTCCGCAGGTGACGCCGCACTTCTTCACCGCGTCGGAGATCCACACGATGGCGCAGGTCGCCGGCGTGCGCTTCACCGAGATCCTCGATCGGCTGTGGGACGCGGGCCAGCGCACGATCCCCGGCGGCGGCGCGGAGGTGCTCTCCACGCGCGTGCGCACGCGAATCGCGCCGAAGAAGGGCGGCCCCGAGGCCTGGCTCGAGGTCCATCGCGAGGCGCACCGGCGCGGGTTCAAATCGACGGCCACCATGATGTACGGCCACGTCGAGACGGTCGACGACCTGCTCGATCACTTCGACGCGATCCGCGAGCTCCAAGACGAGTTCGCCGGCTTCACGGCGTTCGTGCCGTGGTCGTTCAAGCCCGGCAACACGCTGCTCGAGAAGTGGATCAAGCAATACAAAGGCCCGAACACGTATTTACGTGTGCTCGCCGCCGCGCGCCTGTACCTCGACAACTTTCCGCACGTCCAGGCGTCGTGGTTCTCCGAGGGCAAGGCCGCGGGCCAGATCGCGCTGCACTTCGGCGCCGACGACTGGGGCGGCACGCTGTTCGAGGAAAACGTCCACAAGGCGGCGGACTACGTGAACACGATCTCCGTCGAGGAGATCGTGACACTCATCCGCGAGGCCGGCTTCACACCCGCACAGCGGACGACGGAATACGACATCCTGCGCGTGTACTAGAGGGGCGCCGCGGCTTTGCCGGGGCGCCCCGAACGTGGGGGGTTTTGGGGCGGGGGCCATTTCGGGGCCCCCATCTCCAATCACACGGGGTCGATCGGCGGCACGGCCGACACGAGACCTTTGTCGCGGGCCATCGTGAACAGCCGCTCGATGGCCGCGCGTCCCTCATTCCCCAGCGCGAGAGTGAACTCGTTGACGTACATCAGCACGAAGCGCCGGCACGTCTCCTTGTCGATGCCGCGTCCGTAGCGCATCGCGTACTCCAGCGCTTCGTCGACGTGCGCGTGGGCCCAGGCGATCGACTCCTTGAGGGCGTCCGAGAGGGCGCGATGCACGTCCTCGCCGAGATCGCGACGCATGACGTTGCACCCGAGTGGCAGCGGCAGCCCCGTGTCGCGCTGCCACGCCTCACCCAGATCGAGCACCTTCGTGAGCCCCATCCTCTGATAGGTGATCTGCCCCTCGTGGATGAGCAGACCGAGGTCGGCCTGGCCTTCGAGCACGACCGTGGGGATCTTGTCGAAGCCCACTTCGATCAACGGCGGGTCGCCGACGTAGAGCCGCAGCAGCAGTGCGGACGTGGTGTGCTTGCCCGCGATCGCGGTCACGCGTTGCTCGAGCTCTCCGCGCGGGATCGGCTCGCGCGCCACCAGGATCGGGCCGTAGCCCTTCCCCATCGAGGCGCCGGGATCCATCATCCGGTAGCGATCGGCGATCAGCAGGTACGTCGCGAACGACACGGCGGTGACGTCCAGCTCCGCGGCGCGCGCGCGCCGATTGAGCGTCTCGATGTCCTCGAGCACGTGCTCGATCGTGACGCCCGGCACGCGCACCTTGCCCGCGGTGAGCGCGTAGAACATGAACGCGTCGTCCGGGTCGGGGCTGTGGCCGATGCGTATCGTCTGCATTGAGCGCATCACTCACAGCGCGACGGGAGAGCGCAGCGCGCCGCGCCGGAGTGTCGCCGCCAAGGCTATCACACGGCGTAGCCTCGGGCGCGCAGGCAGCTCGAATACGCGTCGCGGTACGCGGTGTCGTGCTTACGGTTGTCGTTCACGCCGTACAGCGCGCCCGCGCCCGCGCCGACCACGCCTCCGATCGCCGCGCCTTTGCCGGCGCCCTTGCCACCATCCGCGATGGCGCCTCCGGCCGCGCCCACGGCCGCTCCGACCAGTGCGCCGACGGCGCCGTCCTTGACGACTTCGGTGGTCTTGTCGCGCGTCCCCGTCGCCGCCGCCGCGCGCTCGTTGCACGCCTTGACGATCGTCTGATCGGGCACGCGCGACGCGATCGGCGCGTGGGGCGCGGGAGCCGCCGGCGCCTCGGTCACCGGCCGGACGCTGCCGACACGCGCCTGCTCAGGCGCGGCCGGTGGCGTCGTGGCCGTCTTGTCGTCCGACTTCGCACGGCTCGCCACGACAACGCCGGTCACGAGCGCGGTCACGACGATGAGCGCCATGGCGATGGCGGTCAGCTTCCAGGGATTGTGCATGCCTCTCTCCTTGTCCGTGAGTCCTGATATGGAGTGGTCGCGGAACCGGCCGCGCGGGTGCACTCGACATGCCAGAGGTGGAGAGACGGATTTCCGCGGCGTTGAAGGGACGCGCGAAGGAACGATCGACGCTCGGCGTCGCGTCGCTGACGCGCGACGTCGAGATTGCGACAGCTAGTCTTTGAAGCCGACCCGGAAGTCGCCGGCGCGGATCGCCCGGATGATCGCGTCCCGGTCACGCGACGCGTCCACCTCGATCCACGCGCGGCCGAAGTGGGGCGGACGGTGCGCGTCGTCGGTCGCGACCTTCACCAGCGGGATCTCGTCGGTGTCGTAGAGCGGACGGTACATCCCGGTGTCGGTAACCTCGACCGCATCGAGCGGCCACCCCGCACGACGAATCGTGTGCATGCGCTCGACGGTCTCCGCGACGCTGAGCTTGTAGCGCGCAGGGTGATTGAGGATATACAGCGTCTCGGCGTCACCGTGCACGCGACCGACGTGCTGCTCGAGGCGCTGATAGCTCAGCTCGATGCCGCGGAAGATCAGCAGCTCGCTCTCGAGCGTGGCGATCGTCTCCTCGTAGTCGGGATGAACGAGGTTCTCGTGGTCGAAGTGATCGGTGATCGCGAGGAAGCCGTAGCCCAGCCGCTCGTACTCGGCAACGAGGGCCTGCGGCGTGCGCACACCGTCGGAAAACGTCGTGTGCGCGTGCAGGTTGCCGCGGAGGAGCACCGCCTCAGCGCACGGGCTGCGCGGGGACGACGCGGGCCGGTGGCCCGTCCCACGTCACCGAGAAGCCCAGCGCGAACCAGCCGTTGGTTTCCTTCCAGTTGGTCGCTTCCGAGCCGATCGGCGGGTTGGGCGCCGTCCAGCCCGAAAGACCGAAGCGACCACTGCCCTTGGTCGTCTGGTAGGAGCCGGCGAATGGCTCGATGAACGCCGGATCGTGCTCGACCTTCGTACCGCGCGGATAGACATCGGCGTCCGGCGGCCGCGACGTCTCGTAGTGAAGTGGCGGCGGCACGATGCGCGCTTCGCGCTCCGAGGGCTTGCGGCCCGTCTCGATCTTCACCTGCTGGGCCTCGGCCGGCGACGCGGGCGCGACGACCACGGCCAGCAGCACGGCGACAATCGCAATCAGGATGGGCATGACTCCATCTTATACCAAGATCGCGCAGCGCCGGGCGATCGCGCGAGCGTCAGCCGCGGCAGAGGACCATGAGCTCGCGCACCGACTTGAGGCGGTCGAGGTCGAGCACGGCGCGTTCGAGCGCGGCGACCCGCGCGGCGGGCAGCGCACGCCGCGCGTTGTCGCGGAATTTCTCGACGATGGCCTCGGCCGGCAGCGGGCGCTCCAGCCCGCCACGGCCGTGCGGCAGGCGCGCCTCGAGCTCCTGCCCGTCCCGCAGGCGCACACGCACCCAGCCGGGAAAGCTCTTCGGAAACGGCGATTCGGGATCCACCACGTGGCTCACGCGCGCGGCCAACGCGAGCACGCGCGGATCGTCGAGGTGGGCGGAGGCGTATGTGTCGAGGCCGACGGCGCCATCGACGAATGCCGAGGCGATCGAAAACGCCAGGCTGAACTGCGCATCGTACGAGCTTCGTGGCCGACGCTTGGTCTCCGCCGGCTCGCAGATGATCGGCACCTCACCGGCCGGAACCCGGCACTCGATGCGCTCGATGGCATCGATGCTGAAGCCTGGCGCGCGTCGCAGCTCGAGCGCGCAATCCAGATAGGCGTGGTTGAGATGGCAGCACGGGTACGGCTTGTAGCCGACGCGGAGCGTCTCCCACTCGCGACCGAGCGTGTCGAACGGCCGCGGATCCGGCTCGGCGCCCAGGAACGTACGGTACAAGCCGAAGCGGCCCTCCAGGATCGTCGCCGGACCCGGCACCCCGCCGCGGGCGAGCCCAGCGGCGAGCGCGCCCGCGTGGCCGGCCCAGCCAGGATGCAGCCGCTTGACCCACGACCCGTCCTCGAGGTGCTCCATGACGCCGGAGGCGAAGCTGCCGGCGAGACCGAGCGCCGCCGTCAGCCGTGCGGCGTCCAGCCGCTCGCATGCGCCGGCGGTGAGCGCGGCAGCGAAGGCGCCGCACACCGACGTGGCGTGCCAGCCGCGGGCGTGGAACGCGCCGGATGCCGCCATCCCGATGCGCGTGATGGCCTCATAGCCGGCGACGGCGGCGGTGATGGCGCTGCGACCGTCGAGGTCATGCGCCTCGGCCACACCGAGCACCGTCGGCACGATCACGGCCGAGGCGTGCGTGATCGACGCGGCGTGCGTGTCGTCGTAGTCGAGGCCGTGGGCGAGCGTGCCGTTGACGAGGATCGCGAGCGGCAGCGGCGCCATCCGCGCGGTGCCGAGTACCGTGCACTCGCGACCTCCGTTCCCCGCGAGATCGATGACCGCCGGCGCCCAGTCGCCGCGCGACGACGCGAGCGCGATGCCGAGCACGTCGAGCGTGCGCAGCCGCACGCTGGCCACGACGTCGTCGGGGACGTCTTCGAACGCGAGCGATGCGGCGAACGCGGCGAGGCGCTGGGCGAGTGTCATGAGGGCGATGGTACCCTGAGTCGTGCCCGCCGTCGCTGCCCTCGCCGCGCTGCTGCTCGCGTCGATCCTCGCGGGCTGCGCGCTCGGCGGGCGCGACGACCGCAGCGCCGTTGCGACGACGCGCGCGTCCGACTTTCGGCTCGCGGACATCCGCCAGGCGGTCGTGCTCGTTCGCGTCGTGGTCGCCTCGTCGTCACGCCTGTCCGAGCGCGATCGCAAGGAGTTGCCGGCGCTCTACGAGAGCGCGCTACTCGAAGCCCTCGACGCGCGCGCCATCCTCGTGCGCGACGTCCGCTCGGTGGACGCGCGCGGCGCCGGCGGCGAGCTCGCCGCGGCCGCCGCCCGGGCGCGCGAGATCGGAGTCGACCACGCCCTCGTCGTCAACCTGCGCGTGGACAGCGACGTCGTGCGGGTCTGCGAGGAAACGCGTCGGCCGTTGCGGGGCCAGGCCGGAGTCTGGCGACAGGAGGCGCGCGTGGTGCGCGCCACCGATGGCGGCGAGCGCCTGCGCGCGGAGGTCACGACGCCGGACGTGGAGGCGGAGTGCGACGGCCCGCAACCGACCGTGCAACGGCGAGGCATGCAGGCGATGACGACGGCCGCGGTCGAGCGGCTCGTCGCAAAGATCTTCGCGCGCTGACCGCGCTCAGCTGGGCAGCGCGACGTTGCCGTCGGGCTCGCGCACGTTGCCCTCGCGCGCCCGCGTGCGGATGGCGACCACCTGCCGGCCCTCGGGGTCCTTCACCTCGAACTCCTCGATGAGGCCCGCCGCGAGCAGCTGCTGTACCAGCGTCTCGCGCTCCTGCCCAGCCGGCGGCAGCGCGTGCGACTTCCAGCGCATGACGAAATAGCCGCGACTCACGTGCGGCAGCCGCGCTTCCGCGCGCTGCAGCTCGGACAGCGCGCGGTCCAGCGTGTCTTCCGCCGGCGGCGACAGCGTCGCCGGACCGAAGGCCGGGCGCGGCCCGCGCAGCGGGACGCCGCGCTCGCGGTCCAGGAGCCGCGGACGCTCGACGCGAAACGCGGCGATGCCGTCGCTCAGCCGGATCTGGCCGAAGCAGCGCACGCGCAGATCGGTCGAGAGCTCTTCGGCGGACCACGTCGCCACCCACACCTGTTTGCCGAGCGCGTTGACGGCTTCTACCGCAGGCACGAAATCGTCGTCGCCCGAGATCAGGACGGCGGCGTCGTACGCGCCGTTGGCCGCGTAATGGATTAAATCCGCCACGAGCCGGGTGTCGACGCGCTTCTCCGTCGTGTACTCGTACTCGCTGCCGCAGTTCGGGCATCGGCCCGTCCGTCGCACGCGCGGATCGCGCTTGACGAAGTAGCCGGGCCGCAGCTCCAGGCCCTTGAGGAATGCTTCGACCTGCTGCGGCGCGCCGGACGACACGCCGACGTAGTAGTACGCGCCGCCGAACACGGCGCCATCGCCGCCGACCTTCTGCGTGATCCAGAGGGCGAGCCGGTCGTAGTCGACGCGGAGGGATTCGTCATACCGCAGCAGCGAGCGGTAGAAGTTCTGCCCGTCAAAGAAAATGCAGATCTTCATAATGCCGCGATCCTACCACGGCCTTTGGCGCCGCGCCGAACTTGCCCCGCGCGCAAGAGCCCGACCGCCGGGCCGCTCGCCGAGCACGGAAAATGCGCCGGCCAGATCCCGAGAAGACGCGAAACGAAACGGCGGGTCATCGCCGGGGACTTGCCGCGTCTGGCCGGCTTCCGGATCTGGTCGTGGGTCAGCACGGGGCGGACGTGCGATGGCTGCGGCGAAGTCGTGGGCGCCGCGGAGATCCAGCACGACGTCGACGTCGGCGGTACGGTCGTGCTGCGGCTTCACCCCGAGTGCTTCCGCGCGTGGTCCGTCGAGGATTAATCGGGCGGCGGGTCGTCCGGATGGCTGCGCAGCGCGAGCGCGGCCAGCACCGCGTCGACCACGCCTTCGGGACGCACGGGCTTGGCCACGTACGCGTCGAAGCCGGCGTCGAGAATTTCTTCACGGGCGACGACGGCGGTGACGGCAACGACCGGAATCATCTGTGTGCGTTGCGAGCCGCGCAGCTGCTCGAGCAGCCAGAAACCGTCGTGGCCCGGTAGCATGATGTCGGTGACGATGACGTGCGGTCGCACCGTGCGGAGAATCGCCAGCGCCTCTTCGGCGCTCGCGGTGCCGAGGACCATCGCGCCCTCGTAATCGAGCATCGCGCAGAACACGTCGCGCGCGTCCTTGTCGTCCTCGACGACCAGCACGTGGCGGCCGACGAGGCTTCCGACCGGGTTCAGCGCGTAGCGAACATCCATGAGGCTCTCTTCTACAAGCAAGCCTATCGCCACCCACCATCGGCGACTCGCACGTTCTGGATGTGGAAAACCTTTCGGCGCCGCCGGCAGCAATTACAAGGATGCTGGATGGTGGCCGATGCTGGATTCGAACCAGCGACCTCGTGCATGTGAGGCACGCGCTCTAACCAACTGAGCTAATCGGCCGTGCCCGTGAATCTACAGAGTTAGCCGCGCCTAGTCAATCGTCCGGCGCCGGAATAATCGCCATTCCCCGCGCGCCGGAAGTGGCAGGATATGGCGGTGCGTCGCGTCCTGATCCTCACCGCCTCTTATGGTTCGGGCCATAACGAGGCCGCGCGCTGCGTGGCGGCGGAGGTCGTCCGGCGCGGCGCCGAGCCGCTCGTCGTCGATCACTTCCGCGAGCTCGTGCACCCCGTCTTCGATCGCGCCACGCGCGCCCTGTATCTGACGCTCCTGCGTCGCCTGCCGGCGGTGTGGGGCCTCGCCTACGCCCTGGGCGACCGTCTTACGAGCGACTCGCCGCTCACGTTCGGCGCTTCACGGATGGGTGCGCGGCGTCTCGCCGCGGCTCTCGAGCGGTACGCCCCCGACGCCGTTGTCACCGTGCACGCCACCCCCGCCGTCGCCATGGCGGCTCTCGCGCGCGCCGGCGGACGCGTGCCACCGCACACGACGGTGGTGACCGACTTCGTCGCGCATGCGCAGTGGATCGCGCACGGCATCGACCGTTACTGCGTGGCTGCCGAGGAGGTCGGCCATGATCTCGTCGCGCGTGGCATTCCCCGCGACCGCGTGGTGGTGACCGGCGTGCCGGTGCGCGCGGCGTTCGCGACCGCATCGGACCCGCGCGAGGCGCGGCGCGAACTCGGTGTGCCGGACGACGTGCCCATGGTGCTCGCGATGGCGGGCTCCCACGGTTCGGTCGGGCGCCTGCCCGACGTCGCGCGGGCGCTCGCGCGCGCGCCGCGTCCGCTCGCGGGCATGCTGGTCGCCGGCCACGACCACACGCTGCGCGCGACGCTCGAGCGCCTCGCCGCCGGCACGTCGCTCCGCGTGCTCGGCTTCGTGCCCGACGTCCACCGACTCATGGCCGCCGCGGACATCGTCGTCACCAAGGCGGGCGGCATGACGCTGGCGGAGGCGATGGCCGTGCAGGTGCCGCTGCTGTTCTACGGCTCCCTGCCCGGTCAGGAGCGTCGCAACGAGCGGTTCGCGGCGGCGGCGGGCGTCGCGCTGGTCGCGCGCCGTCGCGCCGATCTGGACCGGCTGCTCGACCGAGCGCTGCGCGATCCCGAGCTGCTCGAGCATCTGCGCGAGGCGATGCGCGCGCGTGGACGTCCCGACGCCGCCCGCGCCGTCGTCGATCTCGTGCTCGCGGACTGCGCGCGCGCCGGAGTGTCGCGGTGATCGGTCAGGCGTTGGGCTGGGGCACCGGCGTAGGGGCCGCCGCGTGGGTCGGTTATGCGTGGCTGCCGCACCTGCTCACGCCGCTGTGCGCACGACGCGGCCCGCGCACCGGCCGTCGCGTGGCATTGAGCTTCGACGATGGCCCGGATCCCGACTGGACAGCACGCGTCCTGGAGATCCTCGCGAAGCACGACGTGAGCGCGACGTTCTTTCTCGTGGGCGAGCGCGCGGCACGCGCCCCCGCGAGCGTGCGCGCCATCGCCGGCGCCGGCCACGAGATCGGCTCGCACAGCTGGTCGCACACGAGCCTGTGGCTGTGCGGCCCGCGCCGCACCGAGCGTGAGATCGCCCAGACGAAGCACCTGCTCGGCGATCTCGCGGGCGCTCCCCCGGCGCTCTTCCGCCCACCATGGGGCATGGTCAACGCGGCGATGTTCGCGGCGCTCCGCCGCCACGCGCAGCGCTGCGTGTTCTGGTCGATCCAGCCGGAAGGTCTGCGGCCGGCGCCGGCCGAAGTCCAGGTCGCGCACGTGCTGCGGCGGGCGCACGCCGGCGCCATCGTCGACCTGCACGATGCGGAGGGGACGCCAGGTGCGCCCGCGCGTCTCTGCGAGGCGTTGCCCGCGATGATCGACGGCCTGCGAGCGGCGGGTTACGGCTTCGCGACCGTGGGCGAGCTGCTCGCCGTCTCCTGACGCCGCCGCGCCAGGAAGCGCACGAACTCCAGTCCCTCGCCGAGCCGGCGCTTCATCACCGTGCGATCGCGCAGCATCTCGGCACCGAGCGCGACGAGCTGCCGCCCTCGAGCGCCTGCTCATAGAGCGCGGTGCCCGGGTACGGCGCGGCGAGCGAGACCTGCAGCGTGTGCGGATCGATCTCCTGCGCGAAGCGAATGGTGGTCTCGATCGTCTCGCGCGTCTCGCCGGGCAGGCCGAGGATGAACGTCCCGTGGATATTGATGCCGAGCGCGCGCGCCGCCCGTGTGAACTCGCGCGCGCGATCCACGCGCGTGCCCTTGCGCACGTTGTTGAGAATGGTCTGGCTGCCCGACTCGTAGCCGACCAGGAGCAGCCGCAGCCCGTTGTCGCGAAAGACCTTGAGGCTCGCCGCCGGCACGTCGGCCTTGGCGTTGCACGACCAGGTGACGCCGAGCCGACCGAGCCCACGGGCGATCGCCTCCGCGCGCGGCAGGTCGTCGGTGAACGTGTCGTCGTCGAAAAAATATTCTTTCACCTGCGGGAAGAGTCGTCGCGCGTGGGCGATCTCGGCGACCACGTTGTCGACGGACCGCGTGCGGTAGCGATGGCCACCCACCGTCTGCGGCCAGAGGCAGAACGTGCACTTCGAGCGGCAGCCGCGGCCCGTATAGAGCGAGAGGTACGGGTGCTGCAGATACCCGATGGCGTAGTGCTCGACGTCCAGATCGCGCGCGTACACGTCGACCACCCACGGCAGCGAGTCCATGTCCTCGAGGACCGGACGCTCGGGCGTGCGGCGCAGCTCGCCGCCGATGTCGCGGTAGGAAAGCCCGGCGACCGACGCCGGCGGTCGTCCCTCGGCGATCTCGCGGATGGTGAAGTCGAACTCGTTGCCGCACACGAAGTCGAGCGCGGGCGACGCCGCCAGCGCGGCCTCTCGCTGCACGGCGACGTGCGCGCCGATCAGCCCGATCCGCAGCGCCGGGTTCTCGCCTTTCAGTGCCTCCGCGACCTTGACGTCGTGGGCGAACGACGGCGCGCTGGTGTGCAGGACGGCCAGCTCGTACTCGCGCGCGAGCGGCAGCACGTCGGCGAGCGTGAGGTCGGCGGGCGGCGCGTCGACGAGACGCGAGCCCGGCACGAGCGCCGCCGGCTGAGCGAGCCAGGTCGGATACCAGAACGACCGGATCTCGCGCCGCGCCTGGTAGCGCGAGCCGGCGCCGCCGTCGAAACCCTGAAACGATGGGGGATGAAGGAAGAGGGTCCGAAAAGTCACGCGCCCCATCTTAGCCGATCAGGTCCGCGACACCAGGAAGACGCCCAGCACGATGAAGCCGATGCCCGTCCACCGCAGCGGCGTGACCGCCTCGGCCAGCATGAGCTGCGCGAGCAACGCGACGATGATGTAGTTGAGCGTCGTGAGCGGCAGCACCTTGCTCACGTCTTCGCGCGAGAGCAGCGCCATGTAGATGAAGAAGAAGGCGGCCTGCAGCGCCACGCCGAGCAGCACCCAGGGATTCGACAGCGTGCGGCCGAGCGGCGAGCCGACGGCCGCGGCGCCGACGACCTTCATCCCCTTGGCTAGAATGACGTGGCCGACGCCGCCGAGCAGGCTGGCGATAGCGACCCACAGCAGCGTGGTCGCCATCACAACGCCTTACCGATGGCCGACAGAATCCCGCGCTCGACTTGTTTGTCGGACGCCGTGGCGATCGGCTCGTCCTTGTCCATCCAGAGGATGCGCTCGCGCTTGAAGACGTCGCGCTCGACGGTCACGGTCGTCCGATTGTCGCTCGCCGCCTTCACGTAGAGCGTCAGCCGGTGCCGGCGGCCCTTCGCATACACGACGTAGTTGTCGCCGTCGACGCGCTGCGATTCGGTGCCGATCATGCCGATGGTCCGGTCTTTCTTGTCGATGTCCCAGCCGAGCTGCTTGAGCACCGCCTCCGTGACCGTCCAGACACGCTCGACGGGCGCGTTGAACGTCTGCGCCACGGGCTCACCGGCCTGGGCCGCGCTGGCCAGGACGACCACGAGCGCCAGCGTGCAGATCAACGTTCGCATTCGGGCCTCCTCACATCAATGCGGTCGTAAGCGTCCACCGGCCAGCGTGTAGACCGCGTGGGCGCCGTGGGCGGCGTCGGGCCGATGGCTCACCACGATCACCGCACCGCCCTCGCGTGCCCGCGCGCGCAACGATTCTAGAATCACCTCGCCGTTGGCGTCGTCGAGATTGCCGGTTGGCTCGTCCGCGAGCAAGAGGGGCGGGTCGTTGAGCACCGCGCGGCAGAACGCGACGCGCTGCTGCTCGCCGCCCGAGAGCTGGGCGGGATGGTGATCGCGACGCTCCCCCACGCCGAAACGCTCGAGCAGGGCCATCGCTCGGCGGCGCCGCTCGGCATCGACGCCGGTGGTGTAGCGCGCGCCGAGCAGCACGTTCTCGAGCGCCGTCAGCGCCGGCAGCAGCAGAAACGACTGGAACACGAATCCGAGCCAGCGGCCGCGCTCGCGGCTCTTGGCTCCGCGCCCGAGCGTGCTCACGGGGCGGTCGGCGAAGCAGACCTCGCCCGCATCGGCGTCTTCGAGCAACCCGAGGACGTTGAGCAGCGTGCTCTTGCCCGAGCCCGAAGGCCCCTCGATCACCACGAGCTCGCCGCGGCGCACGACGAGATCCACGCCGGCCAGCACCTCGATCGGCGCACCCGCCGGCGCCGCGAAGCGCTTCACCAGCCCGCGCGCGGTGAGGACCGTCTCAGGCGGCACTGCCCCTCCGAATGGCCTCGGCGGGTGAGAGCCGCACGATGCGCAGCGCCGCGTACGCCGCGGCCGCCGCGCCGAGCAGCAGCGAGAACACGAGCGTGCCGCCGAGCAGCCGCGGCGAGAACAGGAACAGCTGCTGGCCGCTGCGGCGCGCCCAGCCGTCGATGCCGTGACCGAGCGCCAGCGCCAGCACGATCCCCACCGCGCCGCCCGAGACCGTCACCGCGAGCGCCTCGGCGAGGATCTCGCCGCCGAGCTGCCAGTCGGTCGCGCCGAGCGCGCGCTTCACGCCGAAGTCGCGGACGCGCTCGAACACCGCCGCCGCCACCGTGTTGGCGAGCGACAGCCCGCCGATGACGAACGCGAGCAGCCCGAGGCCGACGAGGAGTGCGGAGAAGAAGGCGGTCGACTGCCGCAGCAGCGACGACAGCTCGCTGGGGAGCTGGACGTTGACACCGGCGACACGATCCCGGATGCGCCGCGCGACGACGTCGGGATCTTCGCCCTCGCGCCAGCCGACGGCGGCGCCCGTATTGAGATCCTGCGCGCGCAGCGCGACGCCGCCGGAGGCCAGGACGGTGCGCAGCAGCCGATCCTTGGACACCCATTGATCGCGCGCATCCTCGATCGAGACGATGACGAAGCGATCGGGCGCGGTCAGCATCCGCTCGAGCACACCGACGACCTCGTACGGCTGGCCTTCCAGCTCGAGACGCGATCCGACCGCGAGACGCCGCGAGGCGGCGAACGAGGCGCCGATGACGGCCTTGCGACGATCGCCCTCGCGCAGGAACCGTCCCTCCTGCACGGGCAGCGTGCGGTAGTGGCGATTGGGTGACGGCACCGAGAGATCCATGCCGAGCACGAGTTCCTGCGTGAGCGTCATGAACTGCGAGGTGCTGGGATTGAGCGGCAGCATCACCTGTGGCTGCACCACCGCGACGCCGTCGACCGTGCGTATCGCCTCGACGGCCGCCGCCGGCAGCAGGCCACCGGCGGTGAAGCCGGCGCCCATGCCCATCCCCCGCCCCGCGACCGAGATCTGGCCGAGCACGAACCGATCGCCGCCCTCGATGAAGCGCACGATACGCTCGGCCATCGCGCCGAGCGCGACGATGCCCGCGACGCCGATGGCAATGCCGGCGATGGTGAACAGGTAACCGCGAAGGACCCGACGCAACGCGTTGATCAGGCTCGCACGCCGCATCGCAGACTCGCCTCGGCCGTGGAACGGCCTGCGGCTCGCACTACCACTCCAGCCTGGACTCGATGGGGAGGCCGGCGCGGCGGCGGAGCCAGCCGTTGAGGCGGGTCAGGCCGTAGAGGATCCGCAGCGCGAGGCGCAGGCGGAGCGGCGACGTCACCCAGTTGCCGCCGGACAGGACGTTGAGCACCGCCTCGTAGATGCCGAAGTGGTTGCGCGGGCGCATGAAGAGGTCGAAGAACGCCGGCTCGTAGTACTTGTGGATGAACTTGAACAGCGGCGCGAGACCGGCGCGCACGCGGCGTTCGTAGGCCGCGAAGCGCCGCGCCGAGAAATCGCCGGCCCGGAACGCTTCGGTAATCGCCGCCGCCGCCAGCTGACCCGTGCGCAGCGCGATGTAGACGCCGCCGGAGAAGATCGGATCCACGAACGCGATCGCGTCGCCGACGGCGACGTAGCGATCGCCGACCACCGGCGAGTTGTCGTAGGCGAAGCTGGCCTGCCGGTGCACCGGCGTCACGCGCACGGCGCCAGCAAGAGCCTCGGACACGCCGCGGCTGCGCGCAACCATCGCGTAGAAGAGCGCCTCGAGCTCACCCGTCCACGCTTTGACCGTGCGCGCGTGGCAGACAGCGCCCACGCTGGTGAGACCGCCCGCGAGCGGGATCCACCAGAGCCAGCCTTCGCGCATGACATAGATGCGGATGTTGCCTTCGTCGCGGCCCGACTGGCGGGCGGCGCCCTTGAAATGCGCGAAGAGCGCGACCTTGCCGAGATTCGGAATGCGGCGGCGCCGGCCGTAGCGGCTGGCCATGAGCGCGTCGCGGCCGGTGGCGTCCACGAGCATCGCGGCCCGGACGCGCGGGGCTCCGCTCTCGCTGCTCGCCGTGACGGTGACGCCGTCGGCATTGAACTCCGTCGCCTCGACCGACGCCGGCTGATAGACCGTGACGCCGCGCTTCTTGGCGTGCTCCAGGAGGACGGTGTCGAACTCGGCGCGCGGCACCTGATAGGAGTAGTTCGGCCACGGCTGGCCGGGCAGGAAATAGAAGGTCTGCGCGCCGCCCGTCTCCTCGTCGTGAAAGCTGGCGCCATACTTCAGCTGGAACCCGCGCTCATCCATCGCGGCCCTGACGCCGAGCTGCTCCAGCAGGAGCATGCTGGCTGGCATCAACGACTCGCCGACGTGAAAGCGCGGGAAACGCTCGCGCTCGAACAGCGCCACGCGCAGCCCCGCGTCGGCGAGGAACGTGGCGGTGCTGGAGCCGCCGGGTCCGCCGCCGGCGACGATGACGTCGAAGGCGTCCATCAGGACCCTGTCCACGCCGTGCCGACCGCCATCGCCGCCGGCGCGGGCTCCGCGTGCAGACGCTGCTGCGCGTAGAGGGCCACGATGAGCGCCGTCAGCGCCGGCACCCGCAACCCGGTCAACGCGGCCAGCACGAGCAACGGCAGCACCAGCGGCAGCCCCAGCACCGCGGTCGCCGCCGCCACCGCGCGACGCGGCCGTGGATGGCGCCACCACCACGCGAGCCGACCGCCGGCGCGGCGCACGGCGAGCAGCGCGATCATCGATCCCCACGTCATCCCGCCCGCGTACGGCGCCGCCGTCTCGAGGAGCGCGGCGTGTCGCTCGCGGGCCAGGCGCCCGGCCACGACCGACGCGATCTCGCCGCCGGCCGCCGCCACCTCGCGCGCGCCGCGCGCGATCGAGCGGCCGGCGAGGTGCGCGCCGATCGCAATCCCGTCGACGACGGGACGGAACCGGCTGCGCGCCGCCACGCGCGGCAGCGCGCGCACCGGCACTTCGCGGATCGTCCAACCGTGCCCGGCCGCCGCCAGCAACACCTCCGTCTCGAACACGAAGCCGCCGTGGTGCGCGGACACCTCGTCGAAGATCTCGAGCGGATAGACGCGAAAGCCAGACTGCGTGTCGATCAGCCGCAGTCCGCTCGCCCAGTTGACGAAGAAGCCGGCGACCACGATGGCCTCGGCGCGGCCCGGCGGCAGCGCCGCGTCGCCGTAGAGCCGCGCGCCCACGACCAGCGTGCGCGGTGCGGCGGCGGCGAGCAACGCCGGCACGTCATCCGAGTCGTGCTGGCCGTCGGCATCCAGCGTGACGACGTGCGTGGCGCCGCGCGCGCGCGCCGCCGCCACGCCCGTGCGCAGCGCCTCCGCCTTGCCGCACCGCCGCCGATGACGGCAAACGTCGGCGCCGGCGAGCGCCGCCGCCTGCGCGGTCCCGTCGGTCGAGCCGTCGTCCACCACGATGACCGGTGCGTGCCGGCGCGCGCGGCGCACGACGTCGCCGACCGTGGTGGCCTCATCGTGCGCGGGGACGACGACGAACGTGTTCACGCGGCGTCCACGAGCAACGCCACGTGGGCGCCGCCGCGCGCGAGCCCGTGCACGAGCCCGCGTCCCGGCCGGACACGCGCGACGTGCGCCGTGCCGTTCACGACGGGCAGCAGACCGGAGCGCGCCGTCCACGCGGCGGCCGCGACGCGCAGCACGCCTAATCCCGCGTGACGGCCGAGCAGCCGGCCGAGGCTCGACACCGGTGGCCCGCCGGGAAGCGCGGCGCCGAGCACCGCTTCTTCCCAACGATCGCGCGGCTCGTCATCGCTGGCTGATGCGTACACCCAGCCGACGTCGCCGGGCTGCGCGCCCGCCGCGCGCAACACGGCCTCGATCGCCTGTGAGCGGCGGGCGCGTCCGACGCCCCATGGACGGGAACGCAGCGCGCGCCAGGCCGCTGCGCTCACCTCGCCCAGCACCGTGGCGCCGCGCGCGTGCGCCGTCGCGCGTGGCTCGAGCACGAGGAACGCCGCCCCCTCGCCGCGACGCTCACCGGCGAGCCCCAGCCGCCTCAGCTCGTGCTCGACGACGGAATCGAGCTCGTCGACGCCGCCCACGAGCACCGCCGGCACGCGCCCGCTCGCGACCGCCGCCGTCGCGCGGGCGACCGCAAGCTCGCCGGCCACGGTCGGCGCATTGAGCGTCAGCGCCATCTCCCGCGCGCCGACCGCGATGGCCGTCGTCGCGATCATCGTGTTCATCACCGTGTTCGGAAAGAGCAGGGCGGACAGTCCCGCCGGGCCGCGGGCGAGGAAGCCGTCGGCGAACGCGTGCGTCGAGCCGAGGTCGCCGAATTCCGTCCCCACGACGAGTCCGAGCGCGGCGTCACGCTCGAGCCCGGACTCGCGCAGCGCCAGCCGTGCCGCGGTCACGGTCAGCTGGCAGACGCGCGACAGTCGCCGCGCTTCGTCCGGATCGACGAGAGCGGCGAGCGCGCCGGCGCCGAACGCGGTGTCCGGCGGTGCCACGGGGGCCGCGAGGAACGCACCGAGCGCCGCGGAGTCGCCGGTGACGGCGGCGCTCACGACGCCGACGCCGGTGATCGCGACGCCGGACCGCGTCGTCATGCCACGCCGCGGCGGAAGAGCAACGTCACGTTCTGACCGCCGAATCCGAACGAATTGGAGATCGCGCACGTCAGCGGCGCGGCGCGCGAGACGCGCGGCACACAGTCGAACGGCACGTCCCCGTCCGGCGTGACGAGGTTCGCCGTCGGCGGCACGACGCCGTGCTCGAGCGCGAGCACGGTGGCGATCGCCTCGAGGCTGCCGGCGGCGGCCATCGTGTGGCCGATCATCGACTTCGCGGAGGAGACGAGCAGTCCGCCCTCGCCGAAGACCCGTGCGAGCGCGCGGGCCTCGATGCGATCGTTTTGCGGCGTGCCGGTGCCGTGCGCGTTGGCGTACTGCACCTCCGCCGGCGCGGCGCCCGCCACTCTCAGCGCCGCCGTCATCGCGCGCACCATGCCGTCGCCCTCGGGTTCCGGCGCCGTCACGTGGAACGCATCGGTCGTCATGCCGTGCCCCGCGAGCGTCGCGTACACGCGCGCGCGTCGCGCGCGGGCACGCGCCTGGGACTCGAGCACCAGGAAGCCGGCGCCCTCGCCGATCGACATCCCGCGGCGCTCCTGATCGAACGGACGGCACGGCGCCGGATCGAGAATCTTCAGCGCGTTGAAGCCCATGAAGCAGATGCGGGTGATCGCGTCGACACCGCCGGCGACCGCGACGTCGACCACACCGTCGGCGATCAGCTCGGCCGCCTCCGCGAGCGCGACCGCGCCCGAGCTGCACGCCGTGACGACCGTGTGCCGCGGACCGCCGAGGCCCAAGCGGCTCGACAGCGTTTCGGCGTGCGCGGAGGGCAGCATGGCGCGTACCGCGCGGACGGAGGCGGGCCGCGCGCCCTCGCGCGCGCCGCGCCAGTACCACGCCTCGGCCTCCAGCATGCCGCCGCCGACGGCGCCGACGACGAGCGCCGCCGCGCGGCAATCGCGCGCGCCGAGGCCCGCATCCGCGAGGGCCTCGGCGGCGGCGGCGATGGCCAGACGGTCGGCGCGCGTGCGGCGCGCCGAGCCCGCAGGCGTTCCGGGGACCTCCGCGCCGATCCGGCAGCGGAAGCCCTCGGTCTCGATCAGCGTGAGGTCGCGGATCGTGCAGACGCCGGCGGCGAGCCCCTTCCAGTACGCGACGAGCCCCGCGCCGTATGGACTGACGGCGCCGAGGCCGGTGATGACGACCGACTTCATGCGGAGGGCAGCTTCCCTGCGATGAACCGCGACAGCGTGTCGAAGGAGGCGAAATGCTCGGAGAGATCCTGGTTTTCGTCCAGGGCGATGCCGAAGCGCTCTTCGATCGCGATCGACAGTTCGATGAAGTCGAGGGAGTCGAGGCCGATCGAGCCTTCGATGCCCTTGGGCAGCGGCGTCGACTCGGTGGTCTCCGCTGCGCGCCGCGGATCGAACTTCAGACGCGATACCAGGACCGTCTTCAGCTCGTCGAGGACTTCCTTGGCTTCCATGACCCTCCTATGTTGCGACCGCGATCTGCGCGCGCCGGCCGCGCCAGCGCCCGGTGACGCGCGCGATCGGCATTCCGGCGGCACGCGCGAGCGCCAGCTCCACGAGCGGCGCGCACGCGAGCGTCTCGCCCGCCCGGCGCGTGACCAGCGTCTCGAGCGTCGAGGCGGCGCCGGGACCGTATCCTATGTCCGCGTCGTCAGCGCCCGCGAGCACGGCGCACGCCGCGGCCTCCACCAGCGGGCGCGGCGTCACCCAGCGGCCGCGCGTCCAGAGATCCGCACATTCCTCGAACGTCTCCACCGCGAGCACGAGCGCGAGATCGGCGTCGCCGGCCGCGAGCAGCGTACTCGCCTGCCACAGCGCGTCCACGCCGGCCGATGCCCCGCCCACAAGAATGACATACCCGCCCGTCAACCCATACTCGATCGCGACCTCGGCTGGCACCGAGCTCGGAGCCGTGTACGGAAAATAGATGGCGCCGCCCGTTTTCGCGCGGCCGGCACCCTCGGTCGCGCCCGGACTCTGGGCCTCGATCGCGACAACGCCGTCCGGTCCGCCGTTCGCCCGGACCTGGCTCGCGGCCTCGGCCACGATGAAGCGCTTGTTGCTCGCGCCGTATGCCGCCGCCGTCACGTACACCAGCGCCGTCCGCGACCCGGCCACGGCCGCCCGATCCAGAGCGCTGTCGCGCAGCGCCGCTCCCACCGCGGCCACCCCCAGCAGGCACTCGCGCGTCGCGCGCCGGAATCGCTCGCCGGCGATGGCCGGCGTCGCCATCGGCACCACGCGGCGCTCACCCGCGGCGCGGCGCGCGTCGTCGGGCAGCGCGGCGACGCCCTCGCCCCACGCGGTCAGCAGGCCGACGCCGAGGACGCGCGTCACGCCGTGCCCTCGAGCACCAGCGCGGCATTGCAGCCGCCGAAGCCGAGCGAAGTGCTGAGGCTCACGCGCGAGCGGGCGGCACGCGCGGTCGCGCGGACGTCGAGGTCGCATGCCGGGTCCGCTTCCTCATACCCCGCCGTCCCCGGCACGACGCCGTCGCGCGAGGCGAGCAGGCACATGATCGCCTCGAGCGTCGCGGCCGCGCCCATCGTGTGACCGAGCGCGCCCTTGATCGAGTTGACGGGCACGGCATCGGCGCGGGCGCCGAGCACGCGACGGAGCACGGCCGTCTCGATGCGATCGTTCAGCGGCGTGCCCGTGCCGTGAGCGCTGACGAAGTCCACGGCATCGCTGCCCACGCCGGCGGCGCCCAGCGCGCCGCGCACCGCATGGGCGAGCCCGCGGCCTTCGGGATCCGGCGCCGCGACGTGCGAGCCGTCGCTGCTGCTCGCATGGCCGAGCAGCCGCCCGAGCCGCGGCCGCGGCGCGTCGCCCTCACGCGCCATGAGGACGAGCGCGGCGGCCTCGCCCAGCAACAGTCCGCTGCGGCGGCGGTCGAAGGGACGCACGCGCTCACGCGTCAGCGAGCGCAGGGCGTCGAAGCCGCGCATGACGAACCGGCAGAGCACGTCGTAGCCGCCCGCGACGACGAGGTCGGCGGCGTTCGCGGCGAGCAGATCGGCGCCCACGCCCATCGCGGTGGCGCCCGAGGCGCACGCCGTGGAGACGGTCAGCACCGGGCCGCGCGCCGACAGCCGGCGCGCCAACGCATGGGCGGGACCATCGTAGAGCGCCGCGGCGGCCACGCGCGCCCCGCGCCCGACCATCGCGCGCTCGCCTTCCTCGACGCCGCCCAGCGCGGTGCCGACGACGACCGCGAGTCGTGCGGGATCGGCGGGCAGCGTGGCGCGCGCGAGCAGATCGTCGGCGGCCAGTATCAGCAGCGCGGAGGCGCGGCAGCGCGGCAGCCGCCCCTTGCGCGGCGCGCGCAGCTTCTTGATCTCGCCGCCGCGCCCGACGCGCAGGTCGTCGACGCGGAAGCGCTCGATGGTCGAAATGCCATCGACCCCGGTGCACAACGCCGACCAGAACGTGTCGAGATCCAGTCCGAGCGGCGTCGCGACACCGGCCGCGACGACGACGGCGCTCGATCCACCACGCCTCACGCGGGCGGACTCCAGACGTCGTAGAAGTTGAACCACTGCGCCGGATGCCGCTTCACCATCGCCTGCAGTGTCGCCACCCAGCGGCGCAGCGCGGCCTCCTCGCCGCCCGCCTCCACCGAGGACGGCGCGCCGACGACGATGCGATAGCGCCGGTCGGCGTCGAGGAGGCAGAACGCGGGAACGACCGGCGCGCCGGCGGCGCGCGCCAGCACGAACGGCCCCAGCGGAAACGGCGCCGGCGCGCCGAAGAACGGCTGCAGCACGTCGCCCCGCGTGCCGAGCGCGCGATCGCCCTGCAGCGCGACGATCTCCCCGCGACGCAGCGCGGCCAGCAGCGCGAGCGACGCGGTCGGCGCCGCGCACGTCACGAAGCGAACCGGCGCGACGCCGCCGCGCAGGAAGCGCTCGACGGCGGGATCGGCCTCGGCGGCGACGACGACGTGCGTAGGGCGCGCACCGTCGCGCGCCAGCATCCGGCCGGCGAGCTCCCAGTTGCCGAGGTGGGCGGTGAGCACGACGAGACCGCGGCCGTCGCGCGTGGCCTTCTGCAGCTCGGCCATCCCGTCGATCGCGGCGACGAGCGCGCCGACGCCCGCGCGGCGGTTGGCCGTGATGAGATCGGCGAAACAGACGGCGAAGTTGCGAAAGACCGCGCCGACGAGCTCGTCCAGCGCGCGGGGCGGTGTGCCCGGCAGGATGCGTGTGAGATTTCGGCGGACGACCGCGCGCTCGGCCGGCAGTCGCCGTGAGGCGACGTCGGCCAGCCGCATGGCCACCCGCAGACGCATCGGTCGCGGCATGGCCGACGCCGCCAGCGAGGCCACGCGATAGACGACCGCGCGATTGAAGCCGTGTGCGTACCAGCGCGGCGCGGGTGCGACGGCGCCGGCAACCGCCGTCGTCGTCGCGGGCGTCACAGCAGCCATGAGTAGTACATGCGGAAGACGCGAATGGGGCCCACGCGCGTGTCGTACACGCGGCTGGCGATGAAGCGCTCCTGATGGGCATCGAACACAACCGCGCCGGGCGCGGCCGGATCGTTCGGGTCCCACACGGTCAGCTCGACGCCGTCGCCGGCCGCGCGATAGCCATAGGCAACCACCGTGTGGTTCAGCTCCGGCTTCGGCCAGTTGGTGACGAGCAGCTGCACGAGGCGACCGGCCGCCAGCTCGTCGAGCACTTCGTCGAGGATCTCCGCCTGGTGGCCATCGGGCACCGGCATGGTGGTGCGCCAGTTCGTCCAGTGCACGAGCGTCCAGAAGCGCGCGTTGAGTCCCGCCTTCACCGCGGCTTCCTCCGCCGCCGAGAACGCGCGCAGGTTCGCGAAGCCGGGGATGACGACACGCTCGGCCGGCGGCAGCGGCGGTTGCCAGGGCGCGTGCGCGGCGACCGCGCGCACGCGACGCATGTACTCGTCCGCATCGACCCGCGGCGCCGACGCGTCGAAGCGCGCGAACTGGTGGAACTGCCGAAGTCCGCGACCGAGCACGAAGCAGTAGTTGGCGTAGAGGTGCTCCGCGTGCGGATCGTGGGCGCGGACCATGTTGGGAAACGCGAAGGTGTCGTCGGCGAAGCTGAAGCCGGGGACGCTCGCCGCCGCGGGCCGCGCCTGCCGCCGGACCGGCGCGTGAGCGCATGCCGCGGTGAGCAGGGCCAGCGCGACCACCGCGATCTGGCTCATGGCTTCTCACCCTAATTGTCGCCCCCCCACCGCGTCAAGAACCCTGCGGGTCGTGTGCTATCCTCCCGTCCGGTCCCGCATGACGCGCGCGCTGTCCTTGCTCTACCGTCTGGTCTACGAAGGCGTCCTGAGCCGACTTCCGGAGCCGACGGCCGTGGCGCTGGGCCAGCAGGCGCTGCGCGTGCTGCCCCTGGACCGCCTGCCCGTCTTCCGTCGTGAGGATCCGCGCCTGGCCGTGAGCCTCGGCGGCGTGCGCCTGCCCAATCCGCTGATCCTCGCCGCGATGTACTACGACACGCGCATCCTCTCGCGCGCGATGGGCCTGGGGTTCGGCGCCGTCACCGCGAAGTCGATCACGACCGAGCCGCGGCCCGGCCAACCGCAGCCGAACCTCGTCCGCCGCACGAGCCCCGCCGGCCCCGGCCTGGTCAACTGCAACGGCTTCGCGAATCCGGGCCTCGTTCGCTTCCGCGAGGCCGTCGCCGGGCTGCCGCACCGCGTGCCGCTGATCGTCAGCGTGGCCGGCGAATCGGCCGAGGACTACGTGACGCTGGTACGCGGTCTCGCGCCCCACGGCGATCTCGTCGAGTTCAACGTCTCCTCGCCCAACACCAAATTGGTCTACGGCTGGTCGACGCGGCCGCGCGAGCTGCGCGCGATGCTCGAGGCGGTGCGCGCGGCCACCGACAAGCCGCTGATCGTGAAGCTCTCGCCCGACTTCGCCGAGACCAACGAGCGCGACATCATTCCCGCGGCGCTGGAGGCCGGCATCCGCGTCGTGAATTACGGCAATGCGCGCCGCATTGTCGAGCCGCGGCTGTCGCAGGGGGCGGGCGGGCTTTCGGGCCCCGAAATTTTTCCGGCGACGCTCGAGCACCTGCGCGCGACGCGCAAAATCTTCGGCGATTCGCTCGACATCATCGCCACCGGCGGCGTGGACACGCCGGACAAAGCGCTCGCGCTGCTCGATGCCGGCGCGACGGCCATCGGCTACTTCACCGGATTCATCACGCGCGGGCCGATGCTGGCGCGCCGCACCCTCGACGCGCTCGTCGGGCGGCTCTGAATTGCGCACAGCTTATCCACATGTCCACAGATATCCACAGGCGTCGAAATCGCACCAACTGATGCGGCCTCGCGCCGGCGTGGTCAAAAAACACCGCGTGATTCGTCCACGGATACGCACACGAGAAATATTTTGCCCATGATCACGGGCGAGAATGCGTGCGCGTCGTGTGAAACGCGCCTCTGATGCGGTGAACTGGAGTCTTGACACTGAAATAACGCCGCTCGTATGGTGAGCGCCGTGCTCAACCCCCCGCCCATCATCGTCGCACCACGGTCGAGTTCGACCGGCACCCGCTGAGAGGACGACGGAGCCATGGAGGGTCGCAAGCCGCTGGCCAAGGTCGAAGGGCGCCGTCGCCTGCGAATGAGCGGCGTCACCGTCGCGTTTCGCGGCACTCCCAACCTCGACGATTGGGTGGCCTACATCGCCAATGGAACGAAATCGCGCAAGACGATCCTCGCCGATCATGCCTCCGAGCGGAAAGTGAAGACTCTGATGACGCGGCTGCAGACGATGTCGAAGAAGGAGATCGAGAAGCTCGCGAAGGGCTGACTGTTCAGAGACTGAGCGGTCGCGAGTTGGCCACGGTTTCCGGCGTGTCGCGCCAGGTGGACGGATCGGCGTCCACGAACAGCTCCACCATATTGCCGTCCGGATCGTCGACGTAGATCGACTGGCTCACCACGTGGTCGCGCACCCGCAGCTTCGTGATTCCATGCGCCTCGAGGTGCGCGCGGGCGGCGCGCAGCTCATCCAGCGTCGTGCCGATGCGCAGCGCGACGTGATAGAGGCCCGTCGCCTCCGCCGGCGGCGCCGGCGCGTCGGCGCCCATTTCCATCACCGCGATGTCGTGGTGGTTGTCGCCGGTGGAGAAGAAGGCCATCGGCCGGCCGAACTCGCCGCGCGCGACCTCCTTGAGCCCGAGCACGTCACGATAGAAGCGCGCCGAGCGCTCGATGTCGCGCACCTTGAGCACCACGTGGCCGACGTTCAGGACGCGGATCGGCATCGAGCTAGATGATACCGCGCTCGGCCAGGCTCGTGTAGCGCCCGCGGCCGACGATCACGTGGTCGTGCACGCGCAGGTCGAGCAGCTGCGCGCATTCCACGAGCTGCCGCGTGAGGCGGACGTCCTCGCGGCTCGGCGTGGGATCGCCGCTCGGATGGTTGTGGAGCAGGATGACCGAGGCGGCGGACTCGAGGATTGCCGGCTTGAAGACCTCGCGCGGGTGCACGAGGCTGGCCGACAGCGTGCCCTCCGAGACGATCAGATCGCGCAGCAGCCCATTCTGTGCGTCCAGGAGCGCGACGCGGAACACCTCGCGGCTCAGGTCTTCCATCAATGGCCCGAAGGCCGCGTAGACGTCGCCGGGACTCGACAGCGCCATGCGCGCGCCGGGCGTGCGGGCACGCAGCCGACGCGTGAGCTCGAAGGCGGCCGCGAGCCGCGCGGCCTTGGCGCGGCCCACGCCCGGGCGCCGCGCGAGCTCGTTCACCTCGCGTCCCGCCAGACCGGCGAGCGAGCCGTAGGCCGCCAGCATCTCGCGCGCGACTTCGACGGCGTCCTTGCCGCGTGTGCCGGAGCCGAGCTGCAGCGCGAGCAGCTCCGCATCCGCCAGCGCCGTCGGACCATTGAAATAGAGACGCTCACGCGGTCGGTCGGTCTCGGGCCAGTCGTTGAGGGGCATGCCTTCGAGGTACGCCGGGCGGACCGTCGTCGTCAATGCCGACAATGCGTGGCGTCTCGGATCAGATAGCGAGCACGCACAGCCGCGCGCGGCTTACGCCGGCGTGGGCCGCTCGACGACGATCGTGCGTGGCTCGTCGCCGACGCCGGCGATCCGCACGCGCACCGCGCGGGCCGGCAGCAGCGGCTCGACCCGCTCCGCCCACTCGATGACCGTGATGCCGTCGCCGTCCATCATTTCCTCGATCCCGAGGTCCATCAGCTCGGCGAGGCTCGTCGTTCGATAGGCGTCGACGTGGTGCACGGGCACCCGACCGCGATACTCGTTGACCAGCACGAAGGTCGGGCTCGTGGCGGCGGTGCCGACGCCGAGGGCGCGCGCCAGCCCCTGCACGAAGACCGTCTTGCCGGCGCCGAGCTCACCGGTCAACGCGACGACGTCGCCGGACTTCAGTGTGGCGCCCAGGCGCGCACCCGCGGCCTCCGTCTCCTCGGGCGAGGTCGTCGTGAGCTCAGCGCCCATCGGCGAGCCGGCGGAACGCCTCGCCCAGCGCGTCGATGATGTCGCCGGCGATGAGCGCCTCTTCGCCCACGCGCTCGGCGGCGATGTCCCCGGCGAGGCCGTGCAGATAGACGCCGGCCGGCGCCGCCTGCGCCACGTCGATGCCGCGCGCGAGCAGCGCGCCGAGGATCCCGGTCAGCACGTCGCCCGTTCCGCCGCTCGCCATGCCGGCGTTACCCGTCGGATTGATCAGGACGCGACCGTCCGGGGCGGCGATCAGCGTTCGCGCGCCCTTGAGGACGAGATGCACGCCATGGGTCGTCGCGAATGCGCGGGCGGCGCCGACGCGGTCCGCTTGAACGTCGGCGACGGCGCCGCCGAGCAGGCGCGCCATCTCGCCGGGATGCGGCGTGAGCACGCGCGCGGCGTGTGCGCCACGCAGCACGTCGAGGTGATCGGCCAGCGCGGTGAGCGCGTCGGCGTCGACCACCATCGGCCGCGGCAGCGTGGAGACGAGCACACGCGCGAGCGCGCGCGTCTCGTCGTCCAGGCCGAGGCCGGGACCGATCGCGAGGGCGGCACGCGCCTCGGCCAGCCCCACGATGGGCTCGCGCGCTTTCATCGCAAGGCTCCGCGCGGGCGTCTCCGGCAGCGGCTCGGTCATCGCCTCGAGCGACAGCGCGGCGACCGTCGGCTGGGCACTGGCGGCGGTGCCGACGGTCACGAGACCGACGCCGCTGCGCAGCGCGGCCCGCGCACAGAGCGCGGCCGCGCCCGTCTTGCCGACCGAGCCGGCGAGCACGAGCAGGTGCCCGTAGGTCCCCTTGTGGACGGCGCGCGGCCGCCGCGGGAAGAGCGGCGCCACGTCCGAGGCCTCGAGCAGAAACGTCTGCGCGTCGCGTGCGACCTCGGCCTCGGGCACACCGATCGGCACGACGACGACGCGGCCGGCGAGGTCGGCGCCGTCGCCGACGACGAGGCCAAGCTTCGGCGCGGCGAACGTCGGCGTGAGCCAGGCGCGCACGACGGGCCCTTCCGCCCGGCCGCCGTCGGCGGGCAGGCCCGACGGCACGTCGAGGGCGACCACGGGCCGTCCGCTGGCATTGATCGCGTCGATCAGCGCCGCGACCAGCGGTGTGGGTGCGCCGCGCACGCCGGTGCCGAGCAGCGCATCGACGATCACATCCGCGCGGCCGAGCGCCGCCGAGACCTTGGCGGCGTCGTCGACGACGCGCGCGGCAACACCGGTCCGACGCATTTCGGCGAACTTGACGGCGGCATCACCGTGCAGCCGGTCCGGCGGGACGACGAGCAGCACGTCGGGCCGCGCGCCCGCGCGCTTGAGACGCCGCGCGACGACGAAGCCGTCGCCGCCGTTGCCGCCGCCGCCGCACGCGAGCGTCACTCTGAGATCGCGCGGCCGCAGGCCGCGCTCCGGCAGCGCGGCGAGCAGCGCGTCGGCCGCGCCACGGCCGGCGTTCTCCATGAGGGTGGGACCGGGGATGCCGAGCTCGGCGATCGCCCGCGCGTCCACGCGGCGCATCGCCTCCGCGGTGAGGACCGGTCGCATCAGCGGCCCCGCGGCAGCGTGATCGCCTGTGCGACGAAGTCGGCGACGATCGCCGTGTAGAGCTCGCGGAACTCCACGCGTGCCGCCTTCGGCAGCTCGATGTGCACCGCGCGCTCGGGGAGCTTCAGGATGCCGTCGCGCTTGGCGCCGGATGCCGCGTAGAAGATCGCGTCGGCGGGCTCGACGAGGACGTCGAGTCGGGGCGCGCCGGCGTGGCCGGCCAGGTGGGCGTCGCGGATGAGCTCGCAGAGCGTGCGCAGTCGCTGCGCGTATTCGCGATCGATGCCGACGGTCGCGATCTCGATCCGGCCGGCGGACTCACGCCGGTTGTTGCCGTGGATCTCGGCGTAGAAGTGCAACGGCCCTTGCGCGGTCGCGCGCACGTGTCGCTCGAAGTTTTCGTACACGAGCCGCGCGCCCTCGCTGACGGCGTCGTCCGACGACGGCCGGCCTGGGACGCCTTCGAACGGACGATTGACCTGGTACCGGCGGCCGGGCGCCTCGCGCGTGTCCGCTTCGAGGTTGAAGCCCGTGGCGACGACGAGGCCGAAACCCGTGCGCCGCGCGACCTCGGCGGCAATCTCACCGGTCTGCGCGTCGGAGGTGCCGTGCGGTGCCGCCACGACGAGGCCGGGGCGCCCGGGCTTGGCGGCGATGTGGCCGCGGGGCGTCTGCGGCGGGAACTCGACGGTATGGGTCGCGCAGCCGAAGAGAACGAGCGCGCCCGCGGCCACGCTAGCGCGTCGCCGGAGCGCGGTGCGGATCATCATCGACAAGCATCGCCTGCGCGAGCGCGTAATCGCCGTCGTGGGTCAGGGCCAGCAGCATGTGCCGGCCGCCACGCGCGAGCCCCAGCTCACGCGCGCGACCGTGCATCACGAGCCGCGGCGCCTGACCGCGCTCGCGGCAGACCTCCAGGTCACGCCAGCGCACACCGAGGCTCAGTCCGGTGCCGAGCGCCTTCGTGGCCGCTTCCTTGGCGGCGAACCGAGCGGCGAAATGCGGCACGGGATCGCGCCGGGCGCGGCAGTAGGCGATCTCGCCCTCGGTGAAGACGCGGCGCAGGAAGCGCTCGTCCCAGCGCGCGATCACGTCGCGCATGCGGGGGATCTGCACGAGATCGATGCCGATGGCCCGGACGTTCACGCGCCGATCTGACTGCGGATCACGCCGGCGAGCTCGTCGGCCATGGCCTGGATGCGCGCGGCGTCGGCCCCCTCGATCATGACGCGCGCCAGCGCCTCGGTGCCCGAGTAGCGGATGAGCACACGGCCGATGCCGTTCATCTCCGACTCGAACACGCCGACGCGCGCGCCGAGGCCGTCGATGGACTCGATCGGCGGCTTGGAGCGCACGGGGACGTTGACGAGCACCTGGGGAAACTTCCGCATGCAGGTGGCGAGCGATGCCAGCGGCTCGCCGGCCTCACGCACTACGGACAGCAGCGCGAGGGCCGAGAGGATGCCGTCGCCGGTGGGCATGTAATCCGGGAACAGCAGGTGTCCCGACTGCTCGCCACCGAGGTTGGCGCCGCTCTTCAGCATCTCCTCGTGGACGTAGCGGTCACCCACCTGCGTTTTCACCACGCGAATGCCCGCCGCTTTGAGCGATTCGTCGAGGCCGAGGTTGGCCATCACCGTGGTGACCACGAGATTGCCCTTGAGCCGGCGCTGCTGCGCCATGTGACGCCCGGCGATGGCGAGTGCGTAGTCGCCGTCTCGGATCTCGCCGATGTGATCCACCGAGATGAGGCGATCACCGTCGCCGTCGAAGGCGAACCCGACGTCGGCGCGGACGGCGCGCAGGCGCTTCTGCAAGCCCTCCGGGTGCAACGCCCCGCAGCCGGCATTGATGTTGGTCCCGTCGGGCTGGACCGAGATCGCGACGACGCGCGCGCCGAGCCGGCGGAAGACGCTCGGCGCCACGCGGAACGTCGCGCCGTGGGCGCAGTCGATCGCCACCGTGAGGCCCGCGAGATCGAGCGGAAAGCACCGCGTGAGGAAGTCGACGTAGTACTTCTCGGCGCGGTCATAGTGGATGAGCCGACCGATGTCGGCGCTCCGCGCGCGCGGCGCCGTGTCGGCGGCGGCCACGCGCGCCTCGATCTGCGCCTCCCACGCGTCGGGGAACTTCGTGCCCTCGGAGGAGAAGAGCTTGATGCCGTTGTCCTCGAACGGATTGTGGGAGGCCGAGAGCACGATGCCGCCTTGTGCGTCCAGGGCGCGCGTCATCAGCGCGATGCCCGGAGTCGGCAGCACGCCGACCGTGTAGCAGTCGGCCCCTGCCGACAGCAATCCGGCCACCATGGCCGCTTCGAGCAGCGGCCCCGAGCGCCGCGTGTCGCGGCCGATGACGAGCCGGATCCGCCCGTCGTGATTCTGCTGGCCCAGCAGCGTGGCGACGAGCTCGCGACCGACGCGATACGCGAGATCCGGCGTGAGCGGCGGCTCGTTGGCGACGCCGCGGATGCCGTCGGTGCCGAACAGACGCTGGCTCAACGGTCGCGTCGAATCTCGACGGTCACCTGCACCGTCCTCTGGGTTGTGGGATACACGGAGTCGGGCAGCAGCAACCCGACCGTGCGCGTGACGCTCTGGCGGAGGTCCGTGACGTCCACGGGAACCGTCTCCACCGTTGCCCGCTCCTCGATTGTAGTGCGTGGACCCTTGACCTGAATAGTTTCCGGTTCGACGACGATGCGACCGAGCCGGACGTCGGGCGGCGGGGAGCCGCGCAGCCGCGGCACGACCCGCAGGGCGCGCGTGGCGGCGGCGGCCACGCTGACGTGCACCCAGTTCGGCGCCACGCGGAGAACGTTCACGCCGACGGGCGTCTGCACGTCGTCGACCGAGAGCTGCAGCGTGTTGTCGCCCTCGCGCGCACGCGAGAGGTCAACCCGTACGCGGACTTCTCCGGGCGTGAGTCGGGCGGCCGCCCAGCGCGCGGCCTCGACCTGCAGATCGACCGTCTCGCGAGGCTGGCCCAGCAAAACCATCCCAGGCTCGAGACCGACGTACTCCACAGGGGCGGCGAAGCCGAACCGACTGCGATTGGCGTTCACCACGAAAAACCAGACGACCACCGCCAGCACGACAGCGAGGAGCTTCAGCTGCCAGTTGCGCGTGAGAACCGCCAGCATCACCGCCCGGGCGACGTGGGCGGCTCGGCCTGCCGCGCGCGCAGACGCATGCCACGCAGCCATCCGGGCCAGAATGCGGGGACGCCCTCCGTGCGAGCGCCGAGCAGCGCCAGCAGCCGCCGCCGCAATGCGTCCGGTCCGGAGAGCGCCTCGATTCCGCCGTCGACGGCCAGCGAGAGGCGCCCCGTTTCCTCGGAGACGACGACGGCCACGGCGTCCGTCTCCTCGGTGACGCCGAGCGCCGCGCGATGGCGCGTGCCGAGCTGACGGGCGAGCTGGCTGTTGCGCGACAACGGCAGGAAGCACCCGGCGGCCACCACGCGATCGTCACGGATGAACGCGGCGCCGTCGTGCAGCGGCGAGTACGGCAGGAACAGGCTCGTGAGCAGGTCGGCCGATACGAGCGCGTCCAGCGCGACGCCGAGCTCCGCATACTGCCGCAGTCCCGTCCCGCGCTCGATCACGATGAGCGCGCCGATGCGCCGCTCGGCGAGCGAGCCGGCCACCGAGGCGATCTCGTCGACCACGCGCAGCGTTTCCGCCCCGGCGCCACCGAACAGCGCATGCAGCGCGCCCGCGTGGCCGAGCGTGGTGAGGGCGCGCCGCAGCTCGGGCTGGAAGAGCACGACGAGCACGACGACCCAGAACGACCACAGCGTGTCGAGGAGCCAGCCGAGGCTGTGCAGCTCGAGCTGGCGCGCGGCCACCGATGCCGCGACGAGGACGCCGACGCCGACGAGCATCTGCATCGCGCGCGTCCCGCGAAACAGCGTGAAGATGCGATAGATCACGAGCGTGACGAGCAGGATGTCGACCGCGTCGCGCCAGCCGAACGCGCCCGCCGTCATCGCGCGGCGCTCCGCACGCGCTCGGCGACACGCACGGCGTCCACCGTCTCGGGGACGTCGTGGGTCCGGATGAGCGCGGCGCCGCCGAGCACGGCCGCCGTCGTCGCCGCGAGCGAGCCGGGCAGACGCGCGGCGGAGTCGTCCCGTCCGGTGATGGCGCCGACGAATGACTTGCGCGAGACGCCGACGCAGAGCGGACGGCCGAGGGCCGCGAGCGCCGGCAACCCTGCGAGCACGGCAACGTCCCACGCGTGCCAGGCGATGCCGGTTTCGCGAAAGAAGCCGATGCCCGGATCCAGGACGATCCGGTGCGTAGGGATACCGGCCGCGTGCGCGGTCGCCAGCGCGGTCGCGAGCAGTCGCGTGACCGTCGCCACCGGCTCGTCGATGACACGGCCGGGCCCGGGCGCGGCCATCACGATGAGGCCGGCGTCGTGCGCGGCCGCCACGTGCGCGAGCGCGGGCTCGGCGAGCGTCGAGACGTCGTTCACGACACGCGCGCCCGCCTCGAGCGCGGCGCGCGCGACCGCCGGACGGCACGTATCGACCGAGATCGGCGCAGGGAGCTTCGCGGCGAGCGCGCTCACCGCGCGCACGAGCCGCTCGGTCTCCTCGGCTTCGCTGATCGCGGTCTCGAGATAGGGCGCGCTCGACCGGGCGCCGACATCGATGAGCGCGGCGCCCTCCTCCACCATCCCGAGCGCGGCCGTCACCACGGCGTCGATGCCGCGATAGACGGAGCCGGCGTGAAAGGATTCGGGACTGACGTTGATGACGCCCATGACCGCGATCGGCGATCCGTCACCGAGCGCGACACCGGCGAGATCGGCCCGGGACCCGCGCGACATGTCTCACGATACCACTTGAACATGGGGGCCCCGACATGGCCCCCATACCCCCAGCGCTCGTCACGCCCCGGCGACGCCGGGGCGCTCCTCGATACCACGTGAACATGGGAGCCCCGACATGGCCCCCATACCCCCAGCGCTCGTCACGCCCCGGCGACGCCGGGGCGCTCCTCGATACCACGTGAACATGGGAGCCCCGACTCGCGCTCGAGCAGGGCGCGCGCGAGCGCGTGCAGCTTCTCGATGTTTTCCTCGAGGATCTGCCGCGCGCGCGTCGCGCATTCGAGCACGATGCGCTTGATCTCGCTGTCGATGGCGAGGGCGGTGTCCTCGCTGTAATCCTTCGCGCGCGCGACCTCGCGACCGAGGAAGATGTGCTCCTCGTTCTTGCCGAAGGTGAGCGGGCCCAGCTTCTCGGACATGCCCCACTCGCACACCATCTTGCGCGCCATCTCGGTGGCCTTCTCGAGGTCGTCGCCGGCACCCGTCGTCTGCTGCTGCAGCACGATCTCCTCGGCGCTGCGGCCACCCATGAGGATGATGATGCGGTTGATGAGGTACTCGCGCGAATAGTTGTACTTGTCGTCCATCGGGAGCTGCATCGTGAGACCGAGCGCGCGGCCGCGCGGAATAATCGTCACCTTGTGCAGCGGATCGGCGCCCGGCAGGAAGTCGGCCACCAGCGCGTGTCCCGCCTCGTGGTACGCGATCGTGCGCTTTTCGGCGTCGGAGATGATCATCGAGCGTCGCTCGACGCCCATCAGCACCTTGTCCTTGGCGTTCTCGAAGTCCAGCATCTCCACGAGCTTCTTGTTCTGCCGCGCGGCGAGCAGCGCCGCCTCGTTCACGAGGTTGGCGAGATCGGCGCCGGAGAAGCCGGGCGTGCCGCGCGCGAGCACCTTGAGCTCCACGTTCGGCGCCAGCGGGATACGCCGCGCGTGCACGCGCAGGATCTCCTCGCGTCCCTTCACGTCCGGCCGCGGCACGACGACCTGGCGATCGAAGCGCCCGGGGCGCAGCAGCGCCGGGTCGAGCACGTCGGGCCGGTTGGTGGCCGCGATGAGGATGACGCCTTCGTTGGTCTCGAAGCCGTCCATCTCGACGAGCAGCTGGTTCAGCGTCTGCTCGCGCTCGTCGTGACCGCCGCCCAGTCCGGCGCCGCGGTGGCGACCGACGGCATCGATCTCGTCCATGAAAATGATGCAGGGCGCGTGCTTCTTGCCTTGCTCGAACAGGTCGCGCACGCGCGAGGCGCCCACGCCGACGAACATCTCGACGAAATCCGACCCCGAAATCGAGAAGAACGGCACGTTCGCTTCGCCGGCGATGGCCTTGGCGAGCAGGGTTTTGCCGGTGCCGGGCGGGCCGACGAGCAGCACGCCCTTCGGGATCTTGCCGCCGAGCTTCTGGAACTTCTGCGGATCCTTGAGGAAGTCGATGATCTCGCGGAGCTCTTCCTTGGCCTCGTCCACGCCCGCGACGTCCTGAAATGTCACCTTGTTCTGCTTCTCGGAGATAAGCCGTGCTCTCGCTTTTCCGAAACTGAGCGCCTTGGCGCCGCCGCCCTGCATCTGGCGCATGAAGAAGATCCAGACGCCGATGAAGAGGAGCATCGGCACCCACTGTAAAAAGATCGCGTACCAGGGGTTGCTGTCGGGCGGCTTGACGGCGATCCGGACGCCCTTGTCGCGGAGCATCTTGACGAGGTCCGGGTAGTCGACGATGTAGGTGCGCTGGGTCGGCGAGCCGTCACGCAGGTTGTACGTCACCAGGTTGCCGCGGATGACGACCGATTCCACGCGCCCTTGCTCGACCGCCTTCAGGAATTCCGAGAAGTTGGGCGACTCCTGCCCACCGGGTTGGGTGTTGGAGAACACGGTGAAGAGCAGGATGACGATGAGACCGATGACCATCCAGAGAGCGAGGTTTTTGTAAACCTGGTTCATCGTCGCCAGTGTAGCACAGCGACGAAGGGCTGACACGGCGCGTCAGGCCGGCACGACCTCATCGAGCGCGGCGACATAGGGCAGGTTGCGATAAAGACCGCCGAAGTCGAACCCGTAACCGACGACGAACACGTTCGGGATCGTGAAGCCGACGTACTCGATGCGCACGTCGACTTGCCGCCGCTCGATCTTGTCCACGAGCGCGCAGACACGGATGCTGCGCGGATGGCGCGCCTCGAGGTTGCGTCGCAAGTACGAGATGGTGAGACCCGTGTCGACGATGTCCTCGACGACGACGACGTGTCGGTTCTCGACCGGCATCGCGAGGTCCGACACGATCCGCACCTGCCCCGAGGAGCGATTGCCGGCGCCGTACGAGGCGAGCCCGATGAAGTCGGTCGTGATGTCGCCGGGGATGGCGCGCACGAGGTCGGCCATGAACAGGAACGCGCCCTGAAGCACGCCGACCAGCACCGGTGTTTCGCCCGCGTAGTCGTGACCGATCTGTCGGCCCAGCTCGGCGATGCGCGTTCGCAGCTCGGGCTCGCTGATGAGCACGCGGCCGGGACGCGCGGTCGTCACGTCAGCGCGTGGTGACGATGGGCGCACCCGTGGAGCGCTCGCCGGTCAGACGCGCCGCCAGCGCACGCGCCGCCTCCCGCGTGGGAAACTCGCCGACCTGCACGCGGTAGACCGGGCCGTGCGCCTCGGCCTCGACGACGCGCGCGTCGTGGCCGGCGGAGGCGAGCGAGTCGCGCAGCGCCTCGGCCTGCAGCCGCATGCGATACGAGGCAACCTGGACGGTGAAGCGCGGGGCCGTCGTCGCGGCCGTGCGCGGGGTCGTCGTGGCTCCGAGCAGATCGGCCTGCTCGCCCGCCCGCTGCGGCACCGCGGCCGACACCGGCGGCGTCGTCGTCACCAGCGGAGGCGCGGGCTTCGCCGGCTTGGGTGGTGGCGGCGGCGCGGTCAGCGGCGCCGTGAGCTCACGGTAGAACGTCAGCTGCGGCGCCGGCGCCGCCGCGGCCCTGGCCGGGCGTCCGGCAGGACGCCGCGCGGTCTCGGGCTCGGTAACGCGCGCGACGGTCACCACCGATCGCGCCATCCAGATGCGCCCCGCGTAGACGCCGGCGCCGAAGGTCACGGCGATGATCGTCAGGAATCCGATCAGCACCAGCAGGCCGCCGCGACGTCGCCGCGCGCGCGCGGCCATCACATCGTCTCGGGCGCGCTCACGCCGAGCAGCGCGAGACCGTTGGTGATGACCTGTCCCACCGCGCTGCAGAGCGCCAGCCGCGCGAACATCAGCCGTCGGTCGTCCTGGAGCACACGATGATTCTTGTAATACGGATGGAACGCGCCCGCCAGCTCGGTGAGCCAGTACGCGATGCGATGCGGCTCGAGCGCGCGCGCGGCGCCGGCGACGAGGTTCGGGTACTCGAGCAGTCGCTTGATCAGCGCCTGCTCTTCGGGGGCGCCGAGCAGGGTGAGGTCGACGTCGCGCCACGCGGGGATGGCGATGCCCTGCTCCGCCGCCTGGCGGTAGATCGAGCGGATGCGCGCGTGGGCGTACTGCACGTAGTAGACGGGATTGTCGCTCGACTGGCGCGTGGCCACCGCGAGATCGAACTCGAGCGGGCTGTCGTGGCGCCGCGTGAGAAACGTGAAGCGCGCGGCGTCGCGCCCCACTTCCTCCAGCAGCTCCTCCATCAAGACGAACTCGCCGCGGCGCTTGGACATGCGCACCGGCTGGCCGTCACGCAGCAGCGTCACGAGCTGGATGATCAGCGCCTGGAACGCATCGAGCGGGTGGCCGAGCGCGGCCATCGCCGCGCGCATGCGCGGCACGTGGCCGTGGTGGTCGGGGCCGAGCAGATCGATCACATGATCGACGCCCGCGAATTTCACGAAGTGATGATAGGCGATGTCGACGGCAAAGTAGGTGAGCTCGCCCGTGCGCCGGCGCAGCACACGGTCCTTGTCATCGCCGGTGCCGGGCACGGCCGTCGTGCGAAACCACAGCGCGCCGTCGTGCTCGTACGTCAGCCCACGCGCGGCGAGCTCCTGCACCGCCTTCTCCACCAGGCCGCGGTCACGCACGTCGCGCTGCTCGGACGACCACACGTCGAACTCCACGCCGTAGGCCGCGAGCGTGCGGCGCTGCTGCGCGACCATGCGCTCGACCGCCCAGCGGCCGAAATGCTCGAGGCGCGCGCTCGCGTTGCCGGGCACGTCGAGCCGTCCGCCCTCCGCGCGATACTCCGCGGCGAGGTCGATCAGGTACTCGCCCGGATACCCTTTTTCGGGCAGCGCGGCCTCGTGGCCGAAGGCCTGACGCACGCGCGCCTCGAACGAGCGCGCGAGCGCCTCGAACTGCGTGCCGGCATCGTTGACGTAGAACTCCGTCGTGACGCGCGCGCCCTGCGAGCGCAGGAGGCGCGCGAGCGCGTCGCCGACGGCGGCGGCGCGCGCGTTGACGATCACCAGCGGTCCGGTCGGATTCGCGGAGACGAACTCGAGCCGCCAGCGCTGCCCGGCATGGCCGGAGCCGCGCCCGTAATCGGCGCCGGCCTGGAGGATGTCGTGCAGCGCGCCGGCCGTCCATGCCGGCGCGAGGAAGACGTTGAGGAAGCCGGGGCCCGCGACTTCCACGCGGGCGACCTCGGGCATGGCGGGAAAGTGCTTCGCGAGCGCATCGGCGATCTGGCGGGGCGGCCGCTTGGCGGCACGCGCCAGGGTCATCGCGACGTTCGTCGCGTAGTCGCCGTGCTCGGGCTGGCGTGGCACCTCCCACGCACAATCCTCGGCCGTGGGCAGCCCCGCCGCCGCCAGCGCCGCGCGCACCCCGTCCGTCAGCCGCTCGGTAACCGTCATGGAACAGAACCCGCCGCGCTCCCGCGGCGGCGACTCATTAGATGATACCCAGCGGCGCAGGGCCGCCACGAAGAAAAAACGCAAGGGAATCGAGGACAAGCAGCGCGCCGAGGGTCAGCGCCGCCGCCCACGCGAAGACCCGGACCGCGCGCGAGACGTCAGCCTCCGTGGCCGCGCGGCCATCGCCGAGGCGATACGCGCCGCGCTTGGCCAGCGTGAGGCCGAGCGCGCCCGCCATGGCGGCCATCGTCAGTCCTGCGTTGGGGCTCGCCGTGCGCGCGCCGTCGCGCCACAGCACCCGCACGGCCGCGCGCGCGTTCTCACCAGCGATGGCGGCGCCGACGACGAGCGCCGCCGCGGCGAGCCGCGCGGGGACGAAGTTCAGCGCATCGTCGAGACGCGCGGCGACCTTGCCGAACCACTCGAGCGCGCCGTCGCGATAACCGATCATCGCGTCGGCGGTGTTCACCGCGCGATACGCGGCCGCTCCCGCGAGCCCGAAAGCGAGATAGAAGCAGAGCGGCGCCACGAACGCGTCGGTGAGATTCTCGGCGACCGACTCCACGACGGCGGATGCGACCTCGTCGCGCGCGAGGGTCGCAGTGGGGCGGCTGACGAGATGCTGCGCCAACGCCACGCGCGCGGCGTCGAGGTCTCCACCGGCGAGCGCCGCGGCCACGCCACGCGCGGCGGCGACGAGTCCGCGGAGCGAGAGCAGCAGTGAGAGGACGGCTCCCTCGATGAGCGGAGCGGCCATCCCCAGACGCGCGGCGAGCGCCGTAATCACCTCGCCGCCCAGCGCGGCCGCGCCTGCCACCGCCAGCGTCAGCACCGCGCCGCCGACGAGCAGCCGAACGCGCCCGCCGCGGCAGAGCCCGCGGCGGCCCACGCCGAGCGCGCCGCCCATCCACGCCACCGGATGCAGCCGGTTCGGCGGATCCCCGAACAGCAGATCGAGCGCAACCGCGACGGCGAGCGCCGCCGCGGCGTCAGCGACCGAACCGAACGCTGAAGCCGGCACGCACACCGAAATCCGGAGCCGCCCCGGCCAGGCTCGTCGACACGGCGGTGTCGAGCGCGAAGTCCCGCGTGAGCCGCCAGATGACGCCCGTCTGCACGCTGAGCCCGTCGCGCCCCTCGCGCGTGTCGCGCGAGGCGAAGGCCAGCTCGACGAAGCCGCTGAGCCCACCGAGCAGACGCCGGGACAGCGAGGCGGACGCCCGCGCCTGGACGAGGTGACCACTCGACCGGCTCTGACCGACGAGCACGGCGCCGGCGTTGACGTCGAGCGCGAAGTCCGACGGCAGACCGAAGGAGGCGAGGAGCAAGAGGCCGGCGTCGGTCTCGCCCGAGCCGATCGGCTCCTGCGCGGTAGGCAGTTTGACGAACGGATTCAGCGCGAGCGCCGGCCACCATGCGCCCTCGGGCGTCGCGAGGAAGCGATACTTCAGCCCGAGGGTGAAGTCGCCCACGTCGGTCTCTTCGCGGCTGTTGTCGATGCGGACGACCGGCTCGGCATCGACGCGAAGCTCGATGCCGTCGGCGATGCCAATGCGCAGCGTCTCCGGACGATCGGGATCGATGACGTCGTCGTTGGCTCCGCATGCGGGCGCGGCGGCGAGCGCGACGAGGGCGACGGCGGCGAGCGCGCGCCTCAGGACATCGTCCCCGTGTAGCGGGCCTTCAGCGCCTCCCACAGCGCGGTCTTTTCCCAGCGTGGCGCGCGCACGTGCCGCTGGTCGTCGTCGAGCCACGGGTTCGGGAAGAACACCGTGATCATCTGCTCGCCGCGTCCGTTCCAGAGCCTGAGGCCCCACGAGCCCGGTACGCACGAACCGCCGTCGGTGCGGAAGAACGCGGCGCGCGCCACGCGCCGCAGCACCGCCTGCTCGGCCGTGGACGCGCCGCGGTGGTCGCCGACACAGAGATGGAAGTGCCAAGCGCCGACGTCGACCGTGAGGTAGCCGTCGAGCATCGAGACGGCCGGCTTGGCGGTGAAGCGGATCTCGTATGCGGCGCCCTCGATCACCGGGCCGGCATAGATCTCGGCCCAGTGCTCGGTGAAGACCTCCGTCAGCAGGCGCTCGACGACGTCGCCCCCAACCGAGATCTCGTCGTATTCGGTGACACTGTCGCCGGGCCCGTGCTCCACCGTGCGCGCCGTCATCGCGCGCATGGTAGCGCGGTTTAGCTTCGCGGTCAGCGCAACTCGAAGACCACCGGCATCAGCACGCGCAGTGCGCGCGGCCGGATGTCGGGCGGGAACGGCACGCGTCCGAGGCCGCGCGCCGCCTCCAGCGCGGCCGCGTCGAGCACCGCATGCGACGACGAGCGGACCAGCCGTACGTCGTTCACACGACCGGTCGCCTCGAGGGCGATTTCGAGTTCGACCGTGCCAGTGAGCCCGCGCCGGCGCGCCGCCGCCGGATACTCGAGCGCCTCGTGCAATCGCCGCCGCAGGGCGGCAAGATACGGGCCGTAGCCACCGAGCCCGGCGTCGCCGGGAATCGCGAGCGCAAGCGGACCGTCGCCCGGCGCGCCGCCACCGGGCGTGGAGGCGCCGGCCGCCGTCGCGCCGTTGTCTCCGCGTGAGCCATTGCTGCTCGCGCTGCGTCCGCCGTGCAAGGCGCCGGTATCGCCGAGCGACGACGTCGGGTCCGGCGGCGCCGCTCGCGCGTGTGCACCCGGCGCGGGTGTCGGTCCGGCGTCCGGGTGGACCGACGCTGACGTGTTCGTGGGCGTCACCGAGGTCGCCGGCGGTGGCGCGGGCGCGACGGCTGGTGGCGGCGTCGATCGCTCGGCGTCGTCACGAGCGACGGCGGTCGGTGGCGCGGCGGCGACGAGCGGCGCTGGCGATGCGGATGGCGGTGACGCGGTCGCGGTTTGCGGCCCGGCGCTTGCCGGCGGTGCCGCGAGAGCCCATGGCGCCGCAGCGCTCGTCGGCGGCGCCGACGTCACCGGCGGCGTGGCGGTCACCGGCGGCGACGCGAGCTCGCGAACCGCCGCGGCGCCGGCCCCGCGCGATGCCGCGCGAGTATCGCGGGCGAGGCCGGAAGCCGGCGCCGATCGTCCCGGCGAGCGATGTGGCTGCGGCGCTGCCGGCCGCGCGCGGTTACCGGCCCGCAGAGACTCCGAGCGCTCTGGCGCGTCGGATTCGATCAGCCGCATGTCGATGAAGAGCGCCGGCTCTGCGAAATCGCGCGCGAGCCACACGGCGGCGCCGAACGCCGCGTGAATCGCGAGCGAGACCGGCAGCCAGCGCGCCGCCGTGATCACGCCGACGCACCTCCCTGCACCGCATGGTGATCGGCGATCCAGCGCCGCACGCCGGTCTCCAGCGCGACGCGCGTTGCAGACGCCGCCGCCCAGCCGAGCGCGGTGAGCGGTCCTCCGTACCGACAGCGCGGGCCGCGCGCTGTCGCGGCCACGACGATGGCGTCCGACGAGGTGCCGGTGGCGGGACGGCCGTCGTCACAGCGCACGCCCGCCGTGCGAAGGACGTCGGTTTTCACCTCGGTCAGCGTCATGACCAGATTGACGAGCGCCGCGGGCTCGGGGTCGGCGTCCAGCACGGCGATCGTATTGATCGTCGCGGGCAGCGGCTCGGCGCGCGGGCTCAGACCGGCCGCGCTCGGATTGCTGAGACCGACGGTGGCGACGACGAGCGCACGCACGTCGTCGGCCTCCGCGGTCGCCATCTCCGCTCGCTCCGTCCACGCGCCGGTCAGGAGACCAACCCACGGCGCCGGAACGCCGAGGCGGCGGGCGGCGTCGGCCACCGCCCCCGCCGCGTCGGCGCAAAGGAAGTTCTTCGGCACGTGCACGTTGAGGACGCTGCGCGCGCGGGCGAACCCGCCGCCGACGACGGCCGACGAGAGCACGATGAGCTCGCGCTCGGCGGTCACGACGACGGCCTCCGGCCCCACCCGCGTTGCGACGCCCTCGAGACTCACTCGAACGCCACCCGCACGCCGCCGATCCCGGTGATCCCGAGCGCCGGGAACCCGCGCACCTCCTGATACGACTCGTTGGCGACGTTCTGAATCCGCGCCGTGAGGTCGACGTATTTCACGTGGCCCCACCGCTCGAGCATCCGATAACTACCGCCGAGATCCAGCCGTGTGTAGCCGCTGGCGTAGATGTTGCCGAGGCTCTCCCACTGGCGAGTGACGATGTGCAGCTCGGTCCACAGCGAGAGCGGCTTTATAGGCTGCCACGCGACCCGGGCATTCCAGCGATGCCGCGGCTCCCGCGGCAGCCACGTGTGGGCGTCCATGTCCTTGGTCTCCGTGTACGTGTAGTTCACGCCGACCCGGAGGTTGTCCAGCAAATCGGCCTCGCTCGTGAACTCGAGACCTTCGCTGCGAGCCCGACCGATGTTCGCCGTCGCGACGAATGGCGGAACCGCCAGGGGCACGCAGCACCTGATCAGGTTGGTGAAGGAGTTCTTGAAGACGGTGGCGTCGAGGCGGATGCGATTGCCCCAGAGCTTCTGCTCGATGCCGGCGTCCCACGAGAAGCTCTTTTCAGGCTCCAGCGCCGGATTCGAGAAGCCCGGGAAGAACAAATCGTTGAACGTCGGCGCGCGGAAGCCGGAGCCGGCGCCGCCGTGAATCCGCGTGCCCGTCTCCTTGATCAGGAACGACAGCGAGCCGCGCTCGGTCACGGACCTGCCGAAGACGTCGTTGTCCTCGACGCGCACGCCGGCGGCCATGAACAGGCGATCGAAGAATCGGAACTGCTGCTGAAAGAGACCGGAGACCGTCTCCGTTTTCGGGCCGAAGCCGTTCGTGCCCTGCACGTCGGCGGACTCCCACCGGTACTCGACGCCGAACGTGCTCGTCGACCACGAGCCGACGTGGAAATGATTGAGCCACTCCACCTCGCGCCGCTCGACCTTGAAGAGCCCGGAAAAGTCGCAGGGCGGCCCAAAGGTGATCGGCGGGCACGGGAACGGGTCCGGCGGATCGATGAACTTCTGCCGGTTCCAGTACCGCCCGACGCGCATGTCGCTCTCCCACCACGAGACGGGCCGGGTGTGCGCGGCGAGATTGATGATCAGTGTCTCCGTCTCCTGCCGCGTGTTCGGGTCGATCGTTGGCACGATCGGCTGCGGATTCGCGACGAATTCGATCGGCACGCCCGTGTCCGTCTTGTTCCAGCGGAGCGCCATCCAGACGTCGGTGTTGCCCGGCAACGCCAGGCCCACGCGCGTGTTGAACGAGTCCTGATTTACGCCGTCGTTGATCGTCTGGCCGTTCGACTCGAAGTGACCGAAGGCGAACGCGTAATCGAAGATGCCCTGGGAGCCCGAAAAACCTGTCCCCGACCGCAGCGTGTCGTAGTTGCCGACCTCCTGCGTGCCCCACAGGCTGAACGGGCCCTTGCCTCGGCGCGTGATGACGTTGACCACGCCGCCGATCGCGTCCGCGCCGTAGAGCGTCGATTGCGGACCGCGAATGACCTCGATGCGCTCGATCAGCTCGGGCGAGAGGTCGGAGAGATCGACCTGACCGAGCGTGGGACTCTTCACGCGCATGCCATCGACGAGCACCTGCACCTGATTGGGGTTGGCGCCGCGGATCGAGATCGCGGTCGTCTTGCCGAAGCTCCCGGAGCGTCGGATCTCGACACCCGGCACACCACGGAGCGCCTCGTCCACCGTCGGATAACGCCGGGTGTCGATGTCGTCACCGGGAATCACCGTCACCGACGCGCCGAGCTGCTCGGCCGGCGTCTCGAGCCGCGTCGCCGTCACCACCACGGGCTCGGCCTGCTTGACCTCTTGCGCTGCGACGATGTTCGTCACGAGCGCGAGCACCAGGACCATCATTGCTGTCCGGACCATGCGCCACTCCTTTTCTGCGAAAGGGTTGGACGACCCGCTCCGGGCAGGTTTCCTGACTCGTGGATCGACGCGACCGCCCATGCCTTCCCATCGCGTGTTGCAGCTCGCGACAGTGGCTCCCGCGTAACTTTTGGACCTGGACGGCGCTCCCCACTCACAGTGGCGCGACCGTGCCGGCATCTCACCGGCTTCCCTCGCACCCGGAGCGCGTGAGCACGAACGACTTGCCTCTCACCCCCTGTCGTACGCGAGCTGCACGACCGGGCGGCCGCTCGCGCTCTTGTCGACGATGACCCGACAACCGAACACGTCCTCGAGCAGCCCCTGCTCCAGCACGTCGATGGGCGCGCCCGCTCGCGCGATCTCGCCGGCGCGTAGCAGCAGCAGACGATCGCAGAGCTCGGCCGCCAGGTTGAGATCGTGCGAGACGAGCAGGATCGTCATGCCGCTCTCGCGATTCAACCGCCTCAGCAGCGCTGCCGTCTCGGCCTGATAGCGCAGATCGAGGTGCGCGGTGGGCTCGTCGAGAACGAGCAGGCGTGGCTCCTGCGCCAGCGCGCGCGCCAGCAGCGCACGCTGACGCTCGCCACCGGAGAGCTGATCGAGCGGCAAGGCGCCCAGTGCGAGCGTCTCGGTGGCGAGCATGGCCGCGCGCGCCGCCGCCACGTCGGCGGCGTCCTCGAAGAAGCGGCGCGGGGCGTGGGGATAGCGTCCCATCAGCACCAGCTGCGCGACCGTGAACGGAAACGGCCGTGGAGCGTCCTGCGGCACCACCGCGATCGCGCGCGCCAGCTCCCACGGCGGCAGCGCCTCGAGCGGCCGGCCGTCGAGGCGGATCTCGCCGCGCTGCGACCGCACCACGCGCGTGAGCAGGCGCAGGAGCGACGTCTTGCCGGCGCTGTTGGGACCGATGACGCCGAAGATCTCGCCCCGCTCGATCGCGAACGAGAGCCCGGGGAACGCGAACGCGCGCGCGCGACGTTCGGCCGGACGCGCATAGGCGAAGACCACGTCGCGGAACTCGATCAGCCCGCTCATGCCGGGCGACTCCGCGTGCGCAGCACCCACACGAAGAACGGCGCGCCGCAGAACGCGGTGATGACGCCGACGGAAAGCTCCGCGGGCGCTACGACATTGCGGGCCAGCGTGTCGGCGGCGAGCAGGAACGCGCCGCCGGCGAGCGCCGACGTCGGCACGAGCAGCCGGTTGTCGTGGCCCACCAGACCTCGCAGCACGTGCGGCACGATCAGCCCGACGAAGCCGATCGGTCCCGTGAACGCGACGACGGTGCCCGTGAGCAGCGCGGCCGCTATGAACACCTGCCGCTTGAGCCGCTCGGCGTCCACGCCCAGCTGGCTCGCCGCCTCCTCACCCAGCGCCAGGAGATTCAGCTCGCGCGCGCGGGTCAGAATGAGCCACATGCCACCAGCCGCGAGCGCCGCGAACAGCGCCAGCGACGCGGCGGGGATCGGCGCCAGGTTACCGAGCAGCCAGTGGATCACGCCGCTGAGGCGGTTGAAGTCCACGAGCGAGATGATCACGGTGATCGCGGCCGAGAAGAAGATGCCGACGATGACGCCGGCCAGGAGCAGCGTCTGCACCGCGAGCCCGCCCGGCGCGGTGGCGACGAGGTACACGACCGACGCCGCGAGCAGCGCGCCGGCGAACGCGAACACCGCGACGCCGAGCGCGGCCACGACGCCGGCCTGCAGGCCGAGGATCTGCGCGAGCACCACGCCGAAGGCGGCGCCGCTCGACACGCCGAGCACCGAGGGCTCGGCGAGCGGGTTGCGCGTCAACGCCTGGAAGCCGACGCCGGCCACGGCGAGCGCGCCGCCGGCGAGCACCGCCACGGCGACGCGCGGTAGTCGAAGGCTCAGCGTCACGATCGCCTCCACCGACGACGCCTCGGCGCGACCGGCGAGCGCGCGCGCGACCGCCGCCGGCGAGAGCCCGGCGCTGCCGACGAACAGCGCGGCCACGCCGAGCGCGAGCAGCACGACGGCGAGCGCGGCCAGCACGCTGACGAGACGCCGGGCGTCGTTCACTTGAAGGCCTCGGGATGGATCATGCGCGCCAGGATCTCCAGCCCCTCGGGCACGCGCGGCCCATAGCGGTGCAGGATCGACAGATCGACGGAGTAGAGGCGCCCCGCCCGGATCGCGGGCACGCTCGTCAGCGTCTGCCACTTCTCGGGCGCGGCGCGGCCTGCGGTCGACGCGCCGCTGGAATGATCGGCCAGCACGATCACCTCGGGCGCGCGCGCGACCGCCGCCTCGATGCTGAAGCGCACGTAGCTCACCGGCTCGGCCGCGGTGATCGAATGGCCTCCCGCCAGCTCGATCATCTCCGTCAGATGGGAGTCACGACCCGGCACGAGCAGCGGATCCGGCCAGAGCACGTAGAGCACGCGCGGCGCCGGCAGCCCGCTCACGCGCTCGCGGACGGCCTCGATGCGTCGCCGGATGCCGCCGACGAGCGGCGCGACCGCGTCGGTCCGCCCGGTGAGCTCGCCGACACGCGTGATGAGCTCGTACATCTCGGCGACACGACGCGCGTGGACGACGTAGACGGGAATACCGAGCCGCCTCAGCTGCAGGAACGTCTCTTCGCGATTGCCCTCGTCGGTGCCCACAACGAGGTCGGGCTTGAGCGCGACAATGGCCTCGAGACTCGGATTGATCATGCCACCCACGCGCGGCTTGGCGCGCGCGGCGGGCGGCCAGTCGCAGAAGTCGCTCACCCCGACTAGGCGCGCCTCGCCGCCGAGCGCGAAGGCGGTCTCGGTCACGCTCGGCACGAGGGAGACGATGCGCGCCGGCGGCGCCGCCAGACTCACGTCGCGGCCGAGCATGTCGCGCACCACGAGCGCGTGCGCCGGCGACGCCAGCAGGAACATGGCGAGCACGGCGGCGGCGCGGATCACGCGGTCACCACGCTGAGCGGACGGCGCGCGAGGCGGCCGAGCGCGTCGAGGTCGAGCGCGGCCGCCACGCGATCGGCCAGCCGATCGTAGCGATCGCCGAGCGCGTCGGTGCCCCAGCGCGGATCGGGGGCGACGCCGCGACGCGCGGCCGCCGCGGTCAGCAGCGCGCGCCGAAGCGGGCCGCTCGAAAAGCAGCCGTGCAGATAGGTGCCGAGCACGCCGCCGGTGCGTCTGCCGTCGACGGCGGCCGGCGCGTCGCCCACGCGCTCGCCGAGCGCAAACACCGGCGCGCCGCCGCGAACGACCGTCTCTCCGCAATGGATCTCGTAGGCGTCGACGTCGGCGCCGGCCGCGGCATCGAGCGGGCCGCCGGGGAGGACACGGCCGCGCACGCGCCTCGTGGTCTTCGTCCGAGCGAACGTCGTGACGACGGGCAACAGTCCGAGCCCGCGCGCGCTGGCGACGTCCGACTCCACATGATCGGGGTCGTCGAGATGCTCGCCGAGCATCTGGTAGCCGCCGCAGATGCCGATGACGACGCGGCCGTCGCGGGCGGCGCTTGCGGTCGCGCCGTCGAGACGACGGTCGCGAAGCCACGCGAGGTCCGCGACGGTTGTCTTGCTCCCCGGCAAGACGACGACGTCGGCGTCGGCGAGCGTCTCCGGGCGACTGGCAAAGCGCACGGCGACGCCCGGCTCGGCTGCCAGCGGCTCGAGGTCGTCGAAGTTAGCGATGCGCGGCAGCCGCGGCACCGCCACCACGACGCGCGGCTCGCCGATGTCACGCGCGATGCCGTCGAGACCGAGCGAATCCTCTTCGGGGAGTGGCGCCTCACCGAGGTGAGGCACCACGCCGAGTATCGGCACGCCGGTTCGCGCGCTGAGCAGATCGAGGCCCGGATCCAGCACGCTCGGGTCACCGCGAAAGCGATTGATGATGAGCCCGGCGACGCGCGCGCGGTCCTCGGCAGCCAGCAACGCGAGCGTGCCGATGAGCGCCGCGAACACGCCGCCACGGTCGATGTCGCCGACCAGCAGCACGGGCGCCTCTGCCAGCGCCGCCACACGCATATTGGCGAGGTCGACGACGAGATTGATCTCGGCCGGGCTGCCGGCGCCCTCGATGACGACGAGGTCGTGCGCCGCGCGCAGCCGTCCGAGGCTGTCGGCGATCACGCTCCACAGCACCGGCGCGAGCGCGCTGTACTCGCGCCACCGTAGGCTGCCCACCGCGCGACCTCGCACGACGATCTGTGAGCGGTCGTCGGCCTCCGGCTTTACCAGGATTGGGTTCATGTCCAGCGTCGGCTCCACGCCCGCGGCGGCCGCCTGGACGGCCTGCGCGCGGCCGATCTCGCCGCCGTCGGCCGTGACGGCGGCGTTGAGCGACATGTTCTGCGCCTTGAACGGCGCCACGCGGTAGCCCGCCCGCGCGAAGATCCGACACAGGGCGGCGACGAGGAGACTCTTGCCGACACCGGAGGCGGTGCCCTGCACCATCAGGCACGGCGCCGCCGTCATCGCCGCGCCTTCGCGCAGGCGTCGACGAAGCTCTCCGCGAGAGCGGGATTCGACGCGAAATGCAGGTGCATGTAGCTCAGCAGGGCGCGACCGACGACGTAGCCCTCGGCCCGCGAGGCGCCACCGTGCGCGGCCACCGTGTATGCGCGGGGTACCGTCGTCGGCACCGCGGTCAGCGTCGAGAAGTGGAACTCATGGCCGCGCGCGCGCGTGCCTGTGGGTCCCAGCAGCGTCGGCAACGTCAGTGTCACGTCCACGTAGCCGAGTGACATCCGCAGCGGCCGCATCGTCACGTGGCCCGGCAGCACGCCGACCATTTCGTGCGTACGTCCGTGGGCGTCTTCGAGCGACTCCGCCAGGTACATGAGGCCGCCGCACTCCGCGTAGACGGGACGACCCTCGTCGAGCACGAGGCGCCGCACGCTCTTTCGGCAGCCCGCGTTGTCCGCGAGTCGCTCGGCGTGGAGCTCGGGATAGCCGCCGCCGAAATAGAGGCCGTCGACGTCCGGCGGCTCGGCGTCGGACAGGGGGCTCCACTCGACCAGCGCCGCGCCCATCGCGCGCAGCAGGTCGAGGTTCTCGGCGTAGTAAAACTGGAACGCCGGATCACGCGCGATCCCGATCGTCACCCGGGGGCGGACCACGACGCGCGGCGGCACGTCGAATGCGCGCGACGGGGCGAGCGCCAGCAGATGATCGAGCTCCAAACCCCGCTCGACGGCATTGGCCATCCGCTCGAGGCGGGCGCGATCGAGCAGGCCTTCGGCGGCGGTCGCGAGGCCGAGATAGCGCTCCGGCATCGCCCAGCACGTGTCCTCGCGAGCGATGCCGCCGAGGGGGACGGCGCGGCACGTCGCGCGGATCGCCTCCATCACCGAGCGTGCGTGTGCCTCGCCACCAACGCGGTTGAGGATGGTGGCGGCGACATTCAGGGCAGGATCGAAGCGTTCGAAGCCCAGCACCGTCGCCGCGGCGCTGCGCGCCTGGGCGGAGGCGTCGACGACGAGGACGACCGGCGCGCCGAGCCACTTGGCGATCTCCGCGGTCGATCCGGTGTCGTTGCTCGTGTCGGCGCCATCGAAGCAGCCCATGACTCCCTCGACGATCGCGACGTCGGCGTCCGCCGCGTGACGCGCGACGGTGGCCATGACGGTCTCGCGACCGCACATCCAACCATCGAGGTTGTACGAGGGCCGGCCGCTGGCCACCGCGTGCAGACCCGCGTCGATGAAGTCGGGCCCGACCTTGAACGGCTGCACGACGAGCCCGCGGCGCCTGAGCGCAGCCAGCAGCCCAAGCGTGATCGACGTCTTGCCGACGCCGCTCGCGGTACCGGCGACGACGAGGACGCGCGTCACGCCGGACCATCCACGCCGGCGGATTTGAACGTGGCCATCTCCGTGTAGAGCCGCGCGGCCGCGCGCGCGAGGTGCACGAACAGCGCGGCGCCCGTTCCCTCGCCGAGCCGCAGACCGAGGTCGAGATAGGGCACGAGCGCGAGATGCGCGAGCGCGCGGGCGTGGCCGGGCTCCGCCGAGCGATGCGAGGCGAACATCGCATGAACCGAGGCAGGGGCGATCGTGGCCGCCACCGGGGTCGGGCCGATTCAGCGCGAGGGCGCGCTGCACGGCGTCGACCTTGCGCCGCCAGCCGTCGTCATCCACGCCGGTGCCGCGTCCGGTAACACCCTCGGGGTCCGCGCCCGTGATCGCCGCGGTGATCGCGCTCGCCGCCGTCGTGTTGCCGATGCCCATCTCACCGGTCGCGACCAGATCGGCGCCCGCATCGATCGCGCTCGAGACCAGCCGCGCACCGCGCTCGATCGCGGCCTCCGCCTGCGCGTGCGTCATGGCGGGACCGCGCGTCATGTTCGCGGTGCCGGCGGCGAGCGGACAGCGGACCAGCGCCTGATCGCGCTCCGGCGAGCCGCCGATCGGGTTGGCCACACCAAAGTCCGCGACGATCACGCGCGCCGAGCAGTCGCGCGCAAGGACATTGACCGCGGCGCCGCCGCGGACGAAGTTCTCGACCATCTGCGCGGTCACCGACTGCGGATAGGCGCTCACGCCCTCCGCGACGACGCCGTGATCCGCGGCGAAGGTAAAGATCACCGGCTGCGCCACGCGCGGCGGCGCCCCCCGCAGCGCGAACATCCGCACAGCCAGCTCCTCGAGCCGACCCAGGCTGCCGGGAGGCTTCGTCAGCGCGTCGAGATGGCGCTGGGCCTCGGCGGCAGCGGCCGCGGGCGGCGCGACGATCGCCTCGACCAGCGCGCGCAGGCCGCTCACAGGCGAACGTCTTTCACGGTCAGCGGCTGACCGGCGACCATCAGCACGACGCGGTCGGCGGCGGCGGCGACACGCTGATTGACCGTGCCGAGGAGATCGCGGAAGTGGCGGCCATCCTCGGTAGCGGGATGCACACCGAGACCGACCTCGTTGGACACGAGCGTCACGTCCGCGGAGCGAAGCGCGAGCAACGCCGCGAGCTCGTCCGCCTGCTTGAGTACATGCGCGTCGGCGTCACCGCGCAGCATGAGGTTGGCGACCCAGACGGTCAGACAGTCGACGATCACCGCATCGGCGTCTGCGCATGCCTCGCGCAGGCACGCGACGAGCTCGCACGGCTCCTCGACGGTGCGCCAGTGACGCGGCCGCTCGGCGCGGTGCCGCTCGATTCGCTCGGCCATCTCGGCGTCGCCCGCGAGCGCGGTCGCGATGAAGGACACGCGTGTGCGCGAAGGCTGCAGCTCGAGGGCGAAGCGGCTCTTGCCGCTGCGTGCACCGCCGAGAACGAAAGTCGTCGAAACCACGCCCAGGTCCTCCCGCGAAGACCGGAATCGCAAGGTGCGCGCGCGGGCAGGTCTCCTGGCTCTCGGATCGTCCTACTCCCCGCACCTTCCCGGCCTCGCAGCCAGTGGCTCTCGCGGGTTTCGTCCCCGATTACAGTGACGGGGTCGCGGCGGATTCGCACCGCCTTCCCTGGGGCCCATCCGGGCGCCCGGGCGCGAACAACGCCGGAACGGTATCAGATGACCGGCCGGCATCGCAACCGCCCGGGCCGCCGGGGTTCGGGCCTACGCGGCGCGGCGGGCAGGAGTCTTGCGGCGACGAGCGGCCGTCCGCGCCTGGCGGGAGAGCGCGGTCCGCGACGCCGAGCGCCGCGGCTCGCGCGTGAGCGCGCGGTGCACCGCCCGTGCACGTCGCCGCGAGGTCTTGCGCTTTCCGCGCTGCCCGGCGCGATACGCGGAGGCGGCGCTCCGTCGGGTCGACTTCTTGCCCTTACGCGGCGGGGGGAGATCGACGCCGGCGCGGCGCGCCTTGGACAGGCCGATGGCGATCGCTTGTTTCGCGGACCGCGCACCGTGCTTGCCCTCGCGCACGTGGTGGATCTCCTCGCGCACGAACTCGCCGGCCTGCGTGGTGGGGGCCTTGCCCTCGCGTTTGTCGCGACGGGCCCGCTCGAGCGTCTCCTTCTCTGGCATGCTGCACCTCCGCGCACCGATAGAAGCGAGCGGTATGCCAGCGACTACGCTTTCTTGTCGGCGTACGAGACGGCGAGGCCGGCGCCGGCATCGGCCTGGATGCCGTACGGCGGGATCGGATAGCGCAGCCCGTTCTTGTCGAGCGCGGCGAGCCCCTCGATCACCTTCGGCAGAAACCGCGGGGGGATCGCCATCAGGAGCTCGTCGTCGGCCACCCCGCCGTAGCGCCGCTCGGCGTAGCACGGAATCGTGAGCGCCGGCTCGCCGGTTTTGAGCGCCTTGCCCCAGGAATCCGCGCACGCAGACTCGCCGACCGACGTGAACGACAGCTTCCGATAGCCGCTCCACTGCAGGCCGTTGATGAAGAAAATCATCTGGCCGGGAGTGCCATAGATGAGGCAGATGTCGGGCGGATTCAGCCGACCCGATGTCAGCGGTGCGACCGCCATCGCGCGATAGCGTCCGTGCGGCACGCAATCCATCGCGTGCTGGTGTGCGCTGGCATCCTCGATGGTCTTGAACCAGACGCCGGCCATACGCTTGCCCGAGAGCCACTCGGAATCTTGAGGGTCGTTTTCGGGATCGCCTCCATCGCCTCGACGGTCTCGAACAGCTTCATGCCGATCGGGATCGAGCGAAGCCTGAGGTAACGGTTGAGCCCCTCGACGATCGCCTGCCAGTCGTAGGTGTCGGTATTCATCCAGCGCCTCCGGAGCGCCATGATACCGTCGTGTGGATGGCGACGGAGACCTTCCGTTATCCTCGTCGCTTCAAGACGATGACCGCGGTCTCCGGCGTCGTCTTCGCCGCGCTGGCCATCATGCTGCTGATGTGGCTGGACATCGGGCCGGTGCGTCACACCGAGCTCTTCGTGGCGATCATGCTGACCGTCGGCACCTCGCTCGCCTGGTGCGTCACCATGTTCCGGCGCGCCGACGACGAGGTCGTGCTGGACGAGTCGAGCATCGCGTACCGCGTGCCCGGACGGCCGACGCTGATCCTGTCGTGGCCCGAGATCACCCGCGTGCGTGCCCGGGACGTGTTGCAGCGACTCGATCTGTCCGACGTCACAGGCACGCGCCGCATCGTGCTCGCCTATCAGATGGAGAACTTTGCGCGGCTGCGCCAGATCATCCGCGAGCGTACGACTCCGGCCACGACGACGGGATCGCCCCAGCGCGTGTTCGCCAAGAGCCTCGGCGCGATTCTGCTGCCCCTGCACTGGCCGGTGGTTTTCGTGATCGTTGCGGCATGGTTCTGGCGGCACGGGTCTTCGCCGCTCGCGCTCCTCTTCGGCATCGCGTGGGGCGTGTGGGTCGTGCTCAGCCCGCCATGGCGCGTGCGCCTGCTCGACGACGCCGTCGCCGTGGATTGGCTCGCCTGGAGCCGCACGATTTCCTACGGCGACGTCGTCGCGGTGCGCATCAAGGAGCTGAAGGACATTCCGGACAAGGAGACGACGGGCGGCGTGGCGACCGTGATGATCGAGACGACGCGAGGCGACGTGATCAAGCTCGCCGGCTTCAAAGACGGATCGTTCGCGCTCTACCGCGCGCTCGACGAAGCGTCGAAGCTCGGTCGCTCGCGGGTGTGAGCGGGGCCTCGCCTACGCTCCGCGCAGTCGATCCAGGGCGCGGCGCTCGCGCTTGGTCGGCCGCCCCGCCCCCGGGGGCCGAACGGGCGGCGCGGCCCAGCGGGCGCGCGGCGGCTCCGGCGGGGTGAGATCCTCGTAGAGGAGGCGCGCGTGCGCGGCCCCACCTCGACGCTCGTCGAGGCCGGCCACCTTGAGCACGCGTCGGCGTCCCTGCGGAAGCGTGACCTTTATATAGTCGCCGGGGCGGACGGCCTTGGCCGGCTTGGCGGCCTGGTCGTTGATGTCGACCTTTCCTCCGTCACACGCGTCGGCCGCCAGGCTGCGCGTCTTGAAGACACGTGCGGCCCACAACCACTTGTCGATCCTCAGCGAATCCACGCGCCGACGGTATCATACGGTCCGTGCGTGTCAGCTCCGTCATCGTCCCGCTCGCCGTGTTCGTGGTCGCCGCCGTCGCTGCCCCCGACGAAATCGTCATCGAGGACTGGAAAGCATACAAGGTCGGCGCGATAGGCCTGCCCGGCCAGTGGACAGCGCAGAATTGGGGCACACCGAACTATCAGAACATCAAGATCGTCGACGATGACGGGCGTCGCGCGCTCCACATGAAGAGCGTCAACGACAGCATCACGCTCAACCGCGACATCAAGGGTAAGGTGCGTCTCAAGGACACGCCGATCCTCGAGTGGGAATGGAAATCGATCGCGCTGCCCAAGGACGGTAACGCGTGCAAGAAGTCAACGGATGACGAGGCGGCGCAGATCTACGTCGTCTGGCCGCGCTTTCCCGAGCACATGCGCTCGCGCATCATCGGCTACGTCTGGGACACGACGCAGCCGGCCGGCACCATCTGCCGGAGCGAAAAGATGCGTACGGTGACCTACATCGTGGTGCGCTCTGGTTCCACCGACCTCAACAAATGGATCACGGAGAAGCGCAACGTGGTCGAGGACTTCGAGAAGGTCTACGGCGATGCGCCCGACGTCCCTGCCGTGCTCTCGCTATCCACCGACTCCAACGACACGAACTCGACGTCGGAGGCGATGGTCGGCACAATCCGCTTCAAGAGCGAGTGACCCGCGTCTGCGCCGGTATCATAGGATCCATGCGCCCTCGTTCCGTGATCGTCGCGCTCGCCGTGCTCGCGCTCGCCACCGTCGCCACCGCCGCCGCCTCAAGATCGTTGACGATGACGGCCGCCGCGCGCTCCACATGAAGAGCGCCAACGACAGCTCGACCATCAACCGCGACGTCAAGGGCAAGGTGCATCTCAAGGACACGCCCATCCTCGAGTGGGAATGGAAGTCGATCGTACTGCCCAAGGGCGGCAACTCCTGCAAGAAGGCGACGGACGACCAGGCAGGACAGATCTTCGTCGTCTGGCCGCGCTTCCCCGAGCAGGTGCGTTCGCGCGTCATCGGCTACGTCTGGGACACGACGCAGCCCGTGGGCACGATCTGCAAGAGCGAGAAGACGGGCACCGTGACCTACGTCGTGGTCCGCTCCGGCTCCGGGGATCTCAACAAATGGGTCGCGGAGACGCGCAACGTGGTCGAGGACTTCAAGAAGATTTACGGCGAGGCGCCCGAGGACCCGGCGATCCTCTCGCTCTCCATCGACTCCAACGACACCGGCACGACGTCGGAGGCGATGATCGGCGCTGTTCGGTTCAAGAGCCAGTAACGAGCCTGATCGCGCCTTCCGCTTGATTTCACGCGAGGTTCGACGCGTCAGGACGATTTTGCTCACACCCGGCCTCCCGAAAACGCCACTATGGTTCCGAGGGAATTTCTCCCTCACTCGGGGGGAACAGAACAATGGCTCCACGCGCGGCGCGCCGCGGGGCGGGGGTTCTGGTCGTCCTGCTCGTCGGCGGCGTCCTGATCGTCACGCTCCTCATCGTGGCCGCTGCTCGCGCGCCTCAGGTGCGTGCCGGCGCCTGCCGCGCGTTTCGCCCCCTCGTCGCCGTCGACCGCTTCGTACCGGTGTGCGGCGGCCAGAGTCAGGCCAAGCTGGAACTCGGGGCCGCGCGCGAGGCGACGCGGCGCCTGGCCTACCGTGAGGCGCTCGGCCACTCTCGCGCGGCCGCCGCCGCGGCGCCCGACCTTCCCGCGGCGCACGTCGCTCGCGGTGAGCTCGCGGAAATGCTCGGCGAGTACGACGAAGCGCTCGCGGCCTTTCAGCGGGCCGCAGCCATCGCCCCCTCCGTCGACGCGAGCCGGCGCATCGGCGCCATCGCAGACCGCCTCGGTCAGGTCGACCTCGCCGTACAGACGCTCGATGCCGCACAGGGCCCATGGGGCGAGCACGCGGCCGCCGGCGCGCGTTCGGCGGCGGGGGCGTTTGTCGGCTGCGCGCCGTTGTACTGGGCGAATCCGTTCCGGCTCTGGCAGACGTGCGTGAACCGGTCACGCAACGCCTACGACTTCTCCTTCGATGCCTCACGCGAGGTCGTGCCGCGCTGGGTCTTTCGGATTTTCGTCGAAGCGGGGCGGTACGATCCCGCCCTCGCGCTCGCGCGCGCTCGAGGGTGGGTCCGAGCGGACGTCGACTACTGCGGCCGGCACGCGCTGCCGATCGATGAAGAGACCTCGGCGCTGCTCGCGATGCTCACCCAGCCCGAGCGCGCCGACTGCGCGGTCGGCACCGCGGTCAGCGTCGCCGACGACGGCGGCGCGCGGCTCGCACGCATGATGCTGCTCGACCGCATCGCGCACTCGCCCGAAGCGGAGACACGGGAGCGCGCGCAGTACTATCTCCGCTACCGCCTGCCCGATCACGAGGTGCCGCGCCTGGCGGAGGCGCTCAACGCCACGGGCTGGCGCCTGCAGCACATCCACGACGCGCCCGAGGAAGCGCTCGTCGTCTTTCAAAAGGCGATCGAGGTCGATCCCCGCTTCTCGTGGCCGCACCACAACATCGGACGGCTCTACATGGCCAAGGCCGACTACGAGCAGGCGCGCATCTGGCTCGAGCGCGCGCTCGCGGTGAACCCGGATCACTGGCGCGCGCTCTACAACTACGGTGTGACGAGCGCCAACCTCAAGCGCTGGCCCGACGCGCTGACTGCGTACCGCAAGGCGCTCGCCATCAGCCCGAACGACGCCCGCCTGCACGCCAACGTCGGCTGGACGCTCATCGAGCTCGGCCAGCACCTCGAAGCCGATAGGGAGCTGCAGATCGCCGTGCGGCTCGATCCGAGCCTGCAGGCCGAGCGCGCGTACCTGAACTCTCGCTATGGCCCCGACGCGCGCAGCGGGCCGACGCCGTTTTCCACCCGATGAGGATCCCGATGAAGCGACGCGTGATCGTGACGGCTGCGGTCGTCGTCCTCTCGCTCGGCGGGGCGAGCGCACGTGCGCAGCAGCCGGCGCCCAGCCTCGGCGATTCGCCGGCGGCGCTCGTCGAGCGTGCACGAGCCGCGTATACACAGGGCCGCTACCACGACGCGCTGGCCACGGCGCGGCGCGCGGCGGAGGCAGCGCCGCGCTCGGTGTTGGCGCAGCTGGCCCGCGGCGGCATGGCGGAGTTCATGGGCGAGTTCGACGAGGCCGCGCAGGCCTACGCGCAGGCGCAGGCGCTGGCCCCGAGCGACAACACCACGCGCTATCGGATGGCGTCGTTCGCCACGCGCGTGGGCGATTACGATCGCGCGCTCCGCGAGCTCGATGCCATCCTCGCCACGCAGCCGAAGGCCGCTCAGCTCTTCTTCCGCTGGGCGCCGCCGTTCGTGCAGAAGCCGCTCCTCAAGCGCAGCCCGGCCCTCGAGCAATTCGTCGAGCTGCAGATCGACATCCTGATGGAGAAGGGCGACCTGGCCGGGGCGCGTCGGCTCGCCCACCGTCACGCGATCGTGGAGCCGGGCCGCGATTACTGCGCGGAGGCAAACGTCAAGAAGAGCGCCCGCGGCTCTCCGGACGAGGTGTTCAAGGCCTTCCGGCTCGCCGCGCTCGGTCAGCCGGATTCCGCCGACTGCATCTGGTGGTACGGCCAGTGGCTCACCGACGAGGGCTATATGCGGCTCGGTCGGCTCATGGTGGAAGAAGGGACCCGCGTGACGAGCGCGGCCTCCAACAAGGAATCGGGCCAGCGCTTCGTGCGCATTCGACTGGGCGGCGCGCGGCCGGTCAGCAAGCGCGCGGAGTCGCTCTTCATGATCGCCACGCAGCGCTACCTCCGCGACGGCGACGTCGAGGGCGCGGCGCGATTGTTCGACGAAAGCGTGCGCCTGTCCCCCACGTTCGCGCGGCCGTACTCGTACAAGGCGCGCCTCGCCCTCGACGACGGCGACCGTGAGGCGGCAGTGCAGTGGCTGCGGCGGGGCGTCGAAGCCGATCCGGAGTCGTGGCGTACCTGGCACAACCTCGGGCGCCTGCTGCTCGCCGCCGAGCGCTGGGACGAGGCCGGCCGTGCGCTCGCGCGCGCCGTGGAGCTGTTTCCCGACGACGTCGGCGGCAGGCTCGCGCTGGCGCGCGCCCTCTACGCGGTCGGCGATTGGGACGGCTATCGCACGCACACGGAGTACGCGCTCGGGTTCGCGCGGAACCTCAGCGGCAAGGACGGCGTCAAGGAGCCGGCGGACTTCCTCGCGAAGTTCCAGCGCTGGGGTCCCGGCGCGACGCTGCCGCCGACGCCCGACCCGCGCGTCATCCTCGGCTGGAACCGGGACTGAGAGGGAGGCCCATGAAGCTCGCGTCGACACTCGTGGTGATCGTCGCGCTGGCGGTGCCCGCGCACGCGGGCGACGTCTATCGCTGGGTCGATGGAGACGCCATCGTCTACAGCGATCAGCCGCCGCCGGACGGCGTCGTCGTCACGGAGATGCCCGGCCGCAAGGCGTTCGCCGTCGTCACCGCGGCCGACGTGCCGGACGCCGCGCCGGCACTCGAGGCCGCGCCGCCCGCGTCATCCGCGGAGCCCGACCTCGCCCCTGTCTCGATGGCGCCTGCGACCGTCGACGAGATTCTCGAGCTCTCCGGGATGCGCCCGCAGCTGCCGGCGTTCGCCACCGCGCTCGGCGCCGAGTATCTCCCCCGGCCCGGCCAGCTCGGCGGGCGCGACGGTGCACGCGTCGCGCAGATCGTCGCTCGCCAGTTCGTGCCCGAGCGGATGTACGCGGCGATTCGCGAGGACATGCGGCGACATGTCGATGCCAAGCAGCTCGCTGGGATGGCGGCGTGGTTTCGCTCCCGCCTCGGCCGCAAGGTGACCGCGCTCGAGATCGCCGCGTCGAAACCCGAGGCGGGGCCGAAGCTCGCCGCGTTCGCCGCTGCGCTCAAGACATCGCCTGCGCGGCCGGCGCGCGTCGAGCTGGTCCAGCGGCTCGAGTGGGTGACCGGCGCAAGCCAGGAGACGACGGACCTCGCGCTCGCGGTCGCCGGAAGCATCGCCCGGGCAGCGGCCGCCGCGGCGCCGGCCGAGCGGCGCGCGCGAGTCGGGATGATCGAGCGCGGCGTCGACGAGATGCGCGGCCAGATGGCTCCGACGATCGCCGAGGGCGTCCTCGCCCAGATGCTCTACGTGTACGAACCGCTCACCGATGCTGAGCTGAAGGCCTACGTGGATTTCCTGGCCTCACCGCCGGGCCGGGCATACGGCCGCGTCGCCCACGCCGCGCTGCTGCGCGTGGTGCGCGAGGTCGCCGATCGTACGGCGGTCGAGATCGTGCGCGCGGTGCCGCCACAGCGGTGGGCGACTGCGCAAAAGACTGCGGGGTCGACGCCGCCGCGCTGAGGGCGCCGTCGTGGCAAACCTCTTGCACCCACGCAAGTCGGAGGAGTTGCAGCAATGAACCGACTGACGGTCGATGAGCGACGCCGCGCGAACGAGCTCAGACGGCTGAGCACGACGCTGGGCGCACCGCGAGCCCTCGCGGTCGAGGAGCTGGGCGAGAGAACGGGCGCGGGCTGGGGACGCAATGCGCGCCTCGCGACGCTCATCACGGTGATCCTGGGCGGAGTGCTGGCGCTCCTCCAGTTGGCGCAAACGCTCTCGCTGCACGGCCCCGGCTCGCTCCTCGACTGGCTGCTGCCTCGGTTATAGAGACGCGCCACGGGTTTCCCGGGGCGCGGCGAACGTTGGGGGGTTTGGGGGGCTATTTCGGGGCCCCCCAATTTCATATAGCCAGCGCGTAGCCGTCGCGGCGCGGGTCGGCGCCTGCCATGAGGGCGCCTGACGCCGGGTCGCGCATCACTCCCTGCCCTCCGCCGACGATCCACGACCAGTCCGCGATCGCATTCACCTCGTGGCCCCGCTGCGCCAGGCCGTCACGGATTTCTGCCCCGATGCGTGCCTCGGCGTCAATGAGCCGATCGCGGTAGGCTCGCACGCGCGGCGCCTCGATCGCCTCCTGGACGTTCATCCCGAACTCGAGCACGTTGAGAAGCATCTGCGCGGTCGTTTGCAGAATCCCGTACGAGCCGGGCGTGCCGATCGAGAGGAAAAAGTTCCCATCGTCGAAGACCTGGGTCGGCGACATCATCGTGCCGGCCTTGCGTCCGGCGCGCACGACGTTCGGCGACGCAGGATCGCGATCCATCCACTTGAGGATGTTGTTGAGCACGAGCCCCGTGCCGGGAATGGCGAAGCCCGAGCCGAACGGAACGCCGAGCGTTTGCGTCACCGACACGACCATGCCGCTGGCGTCGGCGCACGCGAAGTGCGTCGTGTGCTCGTCGGCGAACTTCGCGGGATGCCCCTCGGCGATCTGGTTCGGTAAGCGCTCGGTATTGTGACGCTCGCCCTCGCTGACGCCGGCGCGCTTGGGATCGATCCGCGCGCGCTGGCTCTCCGCGTACTTCTTCGAGAGCAGCCCGGTGATCGGCGCCTCGCCGGCGTACGCGTAGGCGAGGCGATCGGCCGACGCGAGCTTCACCGCCTCGATCAGGTGATGGAGGTAGTCGACGGAGTTGTGGCCCCACGCCTGCAGCTCGTAGCCCTCGAGGATGTTGAGCGTCTCGAGCATCTGGAAGGCGGAGAACGGCGGCGGCATCGAGTAGATCCGTCGACCGCGATACGTGATGGTCACCGGTTCTCGCCACTCGGGCTCGAAGGCGGCGAGATCGTCTTCGCCGAGCCACCCGCCGGCCTCGCGTACGGCGCGAGCGATCGTTTTTGCGATCGGCCCTCGATAGAACACCTCGGCGCCGCCCTCGGCGATCTGGCGCAACGTCGCTGCGAGGTCCTTGTAGGTCACGATGGACCCCGGGCGCAGGGCGCCGTTGCCGAGATAGAGCCGCCCGGCCTCGCGCGAGCGTGCGAGCGTGGCGCGCGCGGCCTCGAAGAACTCGACGTTCTTGAAGGTCAGCGGGACGCCGCGCTCGGCGTGCTCGATGGCCGGCGCCAGCACGCGCAGGCGGTCCATCGTGCCGAAGCGGTTGAGCGCCGCCAGCCAGCCGCCGAGGTTGCCCGGCGTCGCGCACGACTTCGGCCCGCCCGCCAGCTCGTCCTCCGTGCAGCGCGTCGCGTCCGCGGCGCGCGGCGCACGCCCGATGAAGTCCAGGACGTGGCGCTCGCCGCCCCGTGAGATCAGCATCAGCCCGATGCCCGCCGCACCGGACATGAACGGCTCGACGACGTTGAGTGTGGCACCGACGGCGACGGCGGCATCGACGGCGTTACCGCCCGCCAGCAGGATCTCGATGCCGGCCATCGAGGCCAGCGGGTGAGCGGACGTCACGACGCCGCGGCGGCCCATGACGGTCGGACGATACGCGAGACGATGAGGCGGCATGGCGAGCCTCCTGAGACGAAATCGTGACGGCCTGCGTGGATTATAGGCCAGCGTGACGAACGGATCGGAGCGATCGTCGTTCAATCGGCTCGCAATCGGATCGCGGTTGACTCAGGAACGCTCGCGCACCAGGCCGCGCAGCCGGGGATCCAGCAGGTCGCGCAGCCCGTCGCCGAGCAGGTTGAGGCCGAAGATCGTCATCATGATCGCGGCGCCGGGATAGAGCACGAGCCACGGCGCCTGCTGCAGGTAGAGGCGGCCCTCGGCGAGGATGTTGCCCCAGGACGGCACGTACGGCGGCACGCCGACGCCGAGGAACGACAGCGCCGCCTCGGTGAGCACGGCGGCCGCGAACACGAACGAGGCCTGCACGATGACCGGCGACAGGCAGTTCGGCAGCACATGGCGCGCGACGATCACCAGGTCGGAGACACCGAGCGCGCGCGCGGCCTCCACGTACGTCGTCTCACGGATGACCAGGACCGAGCCGCGCACGATGCGCGCCACGCGCGGCGCGTACACCACGCCGATGGCCACGATGACGTTGAGGACGCTCGGTCCGAGCGACGCCATCAGCGCGATGGCGAGAATGATGGCCGGAAAGGCCATGAGCCCGTCCATGACGCGCATCACCGGGTTGTCGAGTCGCCGCCAGTAGCCCGCGGCGAGCCCGCACACCAGGCCGATGGCGAAAGCGAGCAGCACGACCGCCGCGCCGACGAGCAGCGAGAGCCGCGCACCATACACGACACGGCTCCAGACGTCGCGCCCCACGTCGTCGGTGCCGAACCAGTGCGTCGCGCCGGGCGCCGTCAGCCGCGCCGAGACCTCCATGCGCAACGGGTCGTCCGCGATCAGCGGCGCGAGCACGCCCACCACGGTCGTGATGGCGAGCAACGCGAGGCCCACGACGGTGGCGCGGCGACGCACCAGGCGCACCAGCCAGAGGGCGCGCCGACGAACCGGCTCCGCGGGCCTGGGCAGCGCCAGGACGCTCATGGCAGGGCGAGATGAGCCACGCCGCGGCGCGAACCGAGCGGTGAAATGGTTCTCATTGATATCTGACCCGGGGATCGAAGACGACGTACGAGAGATCCACCGCGAGATTGACGAGCATGTAAATGCCGGCGATGCAGATGACGACGCCCTGGATGACGGGATAGTCGCGCCGCAGCACCGCCGAGATGATCAGGCGCCCCAGGCCGGGAATGTTGAAGACCTGCTCGACGATCACCGAGCCGGAAATCAGGATCGCGAGCGAGATGCCGATGACGGTCACGGTCGGGATCATCGCGTTCTTGAGCGCGTGCTTGTAGACGACGGCACGCTCGCCCAGCCCCTTGGCCCGGCCGGCGACGATGAACTGCTCGCGCAGCACGTCGAGCATCGCCGAGCGTGCGATGCGCGCGATCAGGGCCGACTGCACGACGCCCAGCGCGAACGCGGGCAGCGTGAGCGAGCGCAGCGTGCCGAACCAGCCGTACTCCAGCGGCGAGTAGCCGGCGACGGGAAACCACCCGAGACGGACGGAGAAGAACAGGATCAGCAGCAGGCCCAGCAAGAAGTTGGGAATCGAGATACCGACCAGCGCGCCGGCCATGAGGGCCTGATCCGTCGTGCCGTCGTGGTGGCGGGCGGCGATCACGCCGGCCGGCACGCCGAGCACCACGGCGATGACCAATGCATAGAGCGTGAGTAAGATCGTCGGCTCGGCGCGGTCCAGGATCGCCTCGAGCACAGGCCGGCGCAGGAAGATCGACTGGCCCAGGTCGCCGCGCGCCAGGCGGCCGTACCAGCGGAACAGCTGCACGTGGAAGGGCGCGTCGAGGCCGAGCTGGCGATGCAGACGCGCGATGTCGTCGGGGCTCGCGTCGGGACCGGCGATGATCGACGCCGGATCGCCGGGCGCCACATGGATGAGCACGAACGCGACAGTCGCGACCACCAGGGCGACCGGGATGAGGGCCAGCAGCCGCCGCGCGATGTACGTCTTCACCGGCTCAGCGTCGTGGCGTCGGGCTCACTTCGACAGCCACACGTTCCAGAGATTCTTCTCGTTCGTCTGACGGTAGCCGTGCACCTCCTTACGGACGGCGTCGAGACCGAAGTAGTCGCCGTACTTCACGCGCCCGACGTCCTCGTAGAAGATCTGCTGCACCTTCTCCCACATCGCGCGCCGCTTTCGGGGATCGTTCTCCCGTGCGAGCGCGTCCATCCACTGCTCCTTGTCCTCGTGACACCACCAGCCCGGCCAGTTGCAGCTCGCGGCGGTGCTGAAGGCCGGCTCGGGATTGAACGTGATGCCGGTCGAGAAGACATCCCACGCCTCGGGCTTGTTGCGCCGCTGCACGAGCGTGGCCCAGTCCACCACCTGCAGATCGATCTTGAACCCCGCCGCCTCCAGCTGCTGCTTCGCCACGAGCGCGTTCTTGTACATCCACTGATATTCCTTCGTCGTGATCCAGCGCACGGGCTGGCCCGCGTAGCCCGCCTCCTGCAGCAGCTTCTTCGCCTTCGCGGGATTCTTCTGGTTGTAGAGGTCGGCCGCCGCGCGCGAGTGCCACTGCGGCTGCTCGGGGAACGACAGACCGGGATCGAGCCGATAAAAGGCCTTGTTGCCGAAGCCCGCGGCCATGATCGGCTCCATGTCGAGCGTCGCCTGAAACGCCTGGCGGATGCGCTTGTCGCTCATCAGCCCCTGCTTGTGATTCAGGACCGCGGTGGTCCATCCCTCGGGTTTGATGATCGCCGCAACGACACCCGGCATCGTCTTCATCCGCTCATACTGGTCCTGCTGGATCTGCCATGCGAGGTGATACTCGCCGGTCTCGACGCCGGCCAGCCGCACGGCGACGTCGGGCACGGGGATGAAGAGGATCTCGTCGACATACGCGGTGCGCCGGCCGCCGAAGCCGTCGGGCGCGTCGGCGCGCGCGGCGTAGTCTTTGAACCGCGCGAGGCGCACGTGCCGGTCGGGCTTGTGCTCCACGAAGCGATAGGGACCGGTGCCGATGTACTCCTTGATCGGATTGTCGCCGGCGGCGTCCACGATCTCCTTGGGGTAGATGACGGCGCCGTTGTTCGGGCGCGCCAGGCCCATGAGCAGCGCGCCGGAGGCATCCTTCACGTACATCGCCACCGTGCTCGCGTCCTTCGCCTCGACGCCCTCGACGTTCTTCCAGAGCTGCTTACCGGGCGTGGCCAGTCGCCCCCAGCGCTTGAGCGAGGCGACGACGTCGGCCGCCGTGAGCTCCTTGCCGTTGTGGAACTTCACGCCGCGACGCAGGCGAAAGACATAGGTGCGTCCGTTGTCGGTGACCGTGTGGCTCTCGACGAGCAACGGGACCGCGTTGTACTGGCGATCATAGGTGTACAGCGTCTCGTAGACATGCCAGGTGATCTGCTGGACGATCACGGCCGTCGTCGTGTGGACGTCGAGCGTGGGCGGCTCGCCGATCATCGCCACGCGGAACACGCCGCCGGTGCGTGGCTGCTCGGGCTGCTGCGCGGGCGCAGGCACGACGAGGGCGAACAGCAGCGCGAGCGTGAGGAGGACGATGGTCATTCAACGACTCCTTCCGCGGCCGGCAGGCCGCCCGACGCGCCGAATAGTACCGCACCTGTGCGATAGACCTTGTGCTCGACCCCTGGGGACGACGAGCCCGTGCGGCGGCGCGGCCGAGCGCTACTTGAGCACGTGCCGGACGGCGGCGATCACATCGTCGGCGGCGGGCATCACGAACGACTCCAGCGGCGGACTGAACGGGATCGGCACGTTCGGGGCCGCGACGCGCGCGATCGGCGCGTCGAGCTCGTCGAACGAGTCCTCCATGACCACCCAGGCCAGCCACGCGCCGGCGGAGCCGCGCATGACCCCTTCCTCGGCGACGACCACGCGGTGCGTGCGTCGCACGGAAGCGGCCAGCGTCTCGCGGTCGAGGGGCACGAGGCTGCGCGGGTCGACGACCTCGACCTCGACGCCTTCCTCGGCGAGCCGCCGCGCGGCCTCGAGGCTCTCGTGCACCATGCGTGCGGTGGCGATGACCGTCACGTCGCGGCCGGGACGCTTGACGTCGGCGGCGCCGAGCGGCACGAGCACCTCGGCCTCGGGCACGTCACCCACCACGCGGTAGAGCGCGCGATGCTCGAAGACGAGCACGGGATCGGGATCGCGGATCGCGGTCTTGAGCAGGCCGCGCGCGTCCGCCGGCGTGGAAGGGATGGCGACCTTGAGGCCGGGAAGGTTCACGAACCACGCCTCGACGGAGTTCGAGTGGTGGCCGCCGCCCGACTTGCCGATGCCATACGGCATGCGTAGCGTCAGCGGACAGTCGAGCTGGCCGCCGAACATATAGCGCGACTTCGCGATCTGGTTGGCGACCTCGTCCATCGCACAGGTGACGAAGTCGGCGAAATGCATGTCCACGACGGGGACGAGGCCGGTCACCGCCGCGCCGAAGGCCGAGCCGACGATGGCGGCCTCCGAGATCGGCGCGTTCAGCACGCGGTCGGGACCGAACTCGTCGATCAGGCCCTTCGTGACGCCGAACGGCAGGCCGAGGACAATGTCCTCACCGATGCAGTACACACGCGGATCGCGGCGCATCTCCTCGCGCAGCGCCAGGTTCAGCGCGTCGCCGAAATCCAGCTTCATCCTAATCGGCCCACGGATAGTAGGCGAAGAGGTCGTTGAGCGCGTCTTCGCCGCGCGGCAGCGGGCTGGCCTCGGCGTGCGCGACGGCGTCCTCGATTTCCGCGACGACCGACTCGCGGATGCGCGCCGCGTGCGCGGCGTCCAGCCGCCCGTGCTCGGTCAGCACGCGCTCCAGCCGCGCGATCGGATCGCGCCGGCGGCCCTCGTCGACCTCGTCCTTGCCGCGATAGGCCTGCGGATCGCCTTCGAAGTGACCGACCCAGCGGATCGTGTGCGCCTCGATGAGCGAGGGACCGTCGCCGCGGCGCGCGCGCTCGACGGCGCGCATGACCGCGTCCCACACGGCGACGACGTCGTTGCCGTCGACGCTCTCGCCGGGAATACCGTAGCCGGCGGCGCGCGCGGCGATGCTGCCGCCCGCCGTCGAGCGCGTGTGCGCGGTGGACGACGCCCACCGATTGTTCTCGCAGACGAACACGACCGGCAGCGTCCAGAGCGCGGAGAGATTCACGCCCTCGTGAAACGGGCCACGGTTCGCGGCGCCGTCGCCGAAGAACGTGACGACGACCTGACCGGATCGGCGCTGCTTGATCGACAGCCCGACGCCGGGCGCGACGACGCAGCCCGATGCGAGCACGCCGTTGGCGCCGAGATAGCCGACGGAGACGTCGGCGATGTGCATCGTGCCGCCCTTGCCGTGACAGATCCCGTTGGCCTTGCCGTATAGCTCGGCCATGAGGCCGCGCAGCGAGCCCCCTTTGGCGACGAGATGGCCGTGACCACGATGGGTCGAGAGCACGTAGTCGTCCGTACGCAGCGCGGCCGCGACGCCGACGGCGACGGCCTCCTGGCCGACGGAAGTATGCAGGAATCCCGGAATGCGGCCGCGCTGAAACAGCTCGCGGGCGCGCTCCTCGAACAGCCGGACGCGGAGCATCGCCGCGTACATCTCCACCATGAGCTCCGGGCCGGGCGCGCTCATCGCGCGGCGATCATAGCACCGGGCACTCGTTGAGCCGGCGCAGCGCCCACCCGGCGTGATGGCGCTCGAGCACGCTCAACGCGCCATAGTCCTGGCCCAGCGCGAGCAGTCGTGCGAGCGGCAGGCCGAGGAGCCGGCAGAGCAGTGCCCGATTGGTGCCGCCGTGCGCGACGATCGCGATGGCCGGCCCGGGCGCCGTCGCGACGATCGCGTCGAACGCCGGGCCCGCGCGCGCCACCAGATCCGGCACGCTCTCGCCCTCGGGAAACGGGAACTCGCCGATGCGCGTCATCCAGTCCGCGAACGCGTCGGGCTCGCGTGCGCGGATCTCGTCGGCCGTCAATCCCTCCCAGCGTCCCATCGCCATCTCGCGCAGGTCGGGCACTTGCGTGGGCGTGAGCCCGTGCGGGGCGCCGATGATCTCGCCGCTGCGACGCGCGCGCACGAGATCACTGGTATAGAGCGCCGCGATCGACGCGCCGGTGAGTCGCCGCGCCTGCGCGCGGCACTGCGCCTCGCCGCGCGCGGAGAGCGGCACGTCCAGATGGCCGATGAAGCGCCGTGGGTCGGCCTGCGCGACTTCGCCGTGGCGCAGCAAATAGATCAGAGTCGGGCGTGCGTCCACGCGGACACCGTCAGCAATACCGCGAGCTCGGCCAGCTCGACGCCGGCGCCGAGAACGTCACCCGTTACGCCTCCGAGCCGGCGCGTGAGAAACCCGGCTACCGCGACCGCGCTGCCGACGCCGACGGCGAGTGCCACGACCCCGGCCCACCCGAGGACCACGACGGCCACGATGAGGGCGATGCCCAGCGCGGCGGGCGCGGCCGTCCTCGCGAGTCCCGCGGCAAACAGCGCGCCCTGCCCGCCCGCGCGCGCCGGCCGGAACAGCCGACCGAGCAGGGCCGGCGTCGCGCGCGCGATGACCGCCGCCGCCAGGAGCGCGCGCCAGCGCTGCGCGTGCGGCAGCTCGCTCACCGCGGCGAGCTCAAGCATCAGGAAGAAGATGAGGCCGATGGCGCCGAAGGCGCCGATGCGGCTGTCGGCCATGATGGCGCGGCGCTCGGCAGGATCGCGGCCGGCGAGCCCGTCCAGACAGTCCGCGAGGCCGTCGAGATGGAGGCCTCCGGTGAGCAGCTTCCAGACGGTGACCGTCAGGAGCGCGGCCAGCAGCGGCGGAAACACACGCGTGGTCACGCCGTCGACCACGGCGAGGACGAGGCCCAGGGCGGCGCCGACCACGGGAAACCACGGCGCGGCCGCGCCGAGGTCCTCGAGGCCGGCATGACCGCGACGCGAGACCGGGACGATGGTGAGATAGCGCACGGCCAGCAGGGCGCGCGACACGGCGCGGATGCTAGCACGCTGCAAGAAATTTACTCGCCCGCAAGAAGTTGTTTGACACGGCCCCATCCTCCACGGACAATCGAGGCATCGGGGGGGCGAATCTTCATCGAGCCAGGAGTTCGTCCATGAGCGCGACCAGCGTGGCTGAGAAGTGGGTCGAAAGCACTGCCGGCATGACCCGACCCTCCGATGTCGTATGGTGCGACGGCTCCAAGCAGGAATACGACCGCTTGATCGAAGCGATGCTGCGCGACGGCACGCTGCTGGCGCTCAACGCGCGCACCTATCCGAGCTGTTACCTGCATCGCAGCCACCCCTCCGATGTCGCGCGGACGGAGCAGCTCACCTTCATCTGCACGCGCGAGCGCGAGGACGCCGGCCCGACCAACAACTGGATGGCTCCCGCCGAAGCCAAGGCGAAGGCCGGCGAGTACTTCAAAGGCGCCATGCGCGGGCGCACGATGTACGTCATCCCGTACCTGATGGGTCCCGCCGGCTCCGCCATGAGCCGCACCGGCATCATGGTGACCGACAGCGCCTATGTCGTGGCCAGCATGCACATCATGGCCCGCGTGGGCGAGCCCGCGATCAAGGCGATGCGACGCGACGACGACTTCATCGCCGGCGTGCACTCGCTCGGCGATCTGTCGCCGGAGCGGCGACTGATCCTGCACTTCCCCGAGGAAAAGCTCATCTGGAGCGTGGGCTCCGGCTACGGCGGCAACGCGCTGCTCGGCAAGAAGTGTCACGCGCTGCGGCTCGGATCGTGGCAGGCGCGCCAGGAAGGCTGGCTCGCGGAGCACATGCTGATCATCGGCGTCGAGGACCCGCAGGGCGAGATCACGTATATCGCGGCGGCCATGCCGAGCGCGTCGGGCAAGACCAATCTCGCCATGGCCGTGTCGTCGCTGCCGGGCTGGCGCGTGTGGACGGTGGGCGACGACATCGCGTGGATTCACGTCGACGCGTCCGGGCAGCTGCGCGCGATCAATCCCGAGCGCGGCTTCTTCGGTGTCGCGCCGCACACGAGTCCCAAGACGAATTCCAATGCGACCGCGATGGTGAAGAGCAACACGATCTTCACCAACGTCGCCCTCACGCCGTCGGGCGAGCCGTGGTGGGAAGGCCTCACGCCCGAGCCACCGGCGGGCCTGCTCGACTGGCAGGGTCGGCCGTGGACACCGGGCACGCCCGCCGCGCATCCGAACTCGCGTTTCACCGTGCTGGCGGAGCAGTGTCCGTCGATCGCGCCGAACTGGGAAGAGCCGCAGGGCGTGCCGATCTCGGCCTTCATCTTCGGGTCGCGCCGGAGCAACGTTATTCCGCTCGTGTTCGAGGCCTTCGACTGGGCCCACGGCGTCTTCCTCGGCTCCGCGATGAGCACCGAGACCACCGCGGCGATCACCGGTCAGGTCGGCGTCGTGCGTCGTGATCCCATGGCCATGCTGCCGTTCTGCGGCTACAACATGGCCGACTACTTCGCTCACTGGCTCGCGACGGGTCCGCGCGCCGCGAAGCCGCCGCGCATCTTCCGCGTGAACTGGTTCCGGCGTGGCGACGACGGCAAGTTCCTGTGGCCCGGCTACGGCGACAACCTCCGCGTGCTCAAGTGGATCATCGAGCGCGTCCGCGGCGGTGGGCGTGCGCAAGAAACGCCGATCGGCTGGATCCCGACGCCGGATGCGCTGGACACCGCGGGCCTCGCGGTCTCGCGCGCGCAGCTGAACGAGGCCCTGCGCGTGGATCACGGCGAATGGCTCCAGGCGCTCGCCGACCTCGGCGACTTCTACGGACAGTTCGGCCCACGGTTGCCGAGCTCGATCGCCGCCACCCTCAGAGAGACGCGCCGCCGCCTCGGCGCCTGAGCCACCCGCCTCTCGGCGGAAAGTTGCCCGCGTCCCGGGGCACACCCTCGGGCGCAATTCCACGCCGCCGCGCCTAAAGTCCCGCCGTTTCGGATGCCCGACATGGCATCGCCGATGCTTTTCCGCTCCGCGGCACTTGGCGAACACCAACGAGCGATGGGTGGGCTGTCACCCGGGAGGCCCCATGGATCAGCAGAAGGTCGAGGCGCTGGTAACGCGGATCGTCGGTGACATGGCGGCGTCATTCAGCATGGCGCTCGGTCACATCGGTGACCGGCTCGGCCTGTTCCGCGCGATGAAGGGTGCGGGACCGGTGGCCAGCGCGCAGCTCGCCGCGAAGACCGCTCTCAACGAACGCTACGTGCGCGAGTGGCTGAAGGCGATGGCCGCTTCGGAATATCTCGACTACGATCCGACCTCCAACACTTACGTGATGACCGCCGAACAGGCGTACGTGCTCGCCGACGACGCGAGTCCGATGTCGGCGGGCGGACCGCTGCAGTTCACCGCGCCGACGGTGGCGAATACCGAAAAGCTCCTGCGGATCTTTCGCGACGGCGGCGGGATTTCGTACTCCGAGATCGGTCCGGAGGTGCCTGAGGGCATCGCGCGCTTTTTCGGGCCGGGCTATCTGAACTTCCTCGTGCAGGAATGGCTGCCCGCGGTCGACGGGCTCCCGGAGCGACTCAAAGCGGGCATCGAAGTGGCTGACGTCGGCTGCGGCTACGGCCTGTCGACGATGACGATGGCGGCGGCCTTTCCCGCGTCCCGCTTCCTCGGTATCGACTACGACGCCGGCTCGATCTTTCGCGCGCGGCGCGTGTCGGCCGAGCGCGGACTGCACAACGTCGAGTGGCGCGCCGAACCCGCGCACCTGCTGCCGCGCGACCGCTGGTTCGGACTCATCTGCGCCTTCGACTGCATTCACGACATGGTCGATCCGAAGAACACGCTGCGCGCCATCCGCGCCGGCCTCGCCGACGACGGCGTCTTCCTCTGGTCCGAGCCAAACGCCTCCGACAACCCGCTCGAGAACCGCAACCCCGTCGGCAAGGCGTTCCAGTGCGTGAGCCCCCTGCACTGTCTCACGGTGTCGCTCGCCCACCGCGGCGAGGGGCTCGGCACCGTCATCGGCGAGCGAGGCGTGCGTGCGCTCGCCCGGGAAACGGGCTTCTCGCACGTGGAGAAGCTGCCGATCCAAAACGCCTTCAACCAATTCTTCGCGCTGCGTCGGTAACGATCTCCGAACGCGCGCCGGGCGGACGTAGCGTCGCCCGGGCACGTCGCGCGGCGGCGAGATTCACGGCTCGCCGCCGCGCGTTCGCCGCGGTTTGACACCGCGCTGCACTGCGTGCTATCCCTTCGGCGCTTTTCGACGACCAATCGCCAGCCGTGCACGTCCACGCCGGAGGACGCCGATGCTGTCGTTCCGCCGCACCCTCCCCTTCTTGCTCGCCCTGCTGCTCCTCGCTCCCGTCGTCGCGCGCGCGACGACGGCACAATTCAACCTCGACACGCCCGCGGGCGGTCCGTTTCCAAGCGACGTGTTCACCGTCGTCGACCCCAGCCACAACACTGGAATACGGATCAATCTTCCGAAACCCGACTGCGCCGTGCGACCGAGCGATTGCGCGGACATCGACGTGTTGAACATGCTGGACGGCTTCAACGCCCAGCCGCGAATGTCGATCCCGTTCAACGGACCGATCGATCCAGGCTCGGTCAGCAGCACCAACGTATTTCTCAAGAGCCTTGGGAGCACGCTCGGCGGCGGCGCCGGCACGATCGTCGGCATCAATCAGGTCGTCTGGGATCCCACGTCGAAGACACTCCACGTGGAGTCCGACGAATTCCTCGACCAGCACACGCGCTACCTGCTCGTGGTCACGAACGGTGTTCGCGATCCCGATGGCGGGCCCGTCAACGCGGGGCCGTTCAACGCGTTCCTGCATCGCAACGACCTGAGCGCCGCACACGCGGCCTACCGCCAGGAGCTGGTCGCCGCT